>NZ_SJES01000016.1:0-742 GCF_004762015.1 Halostella pelagica | reverse complement strand
GGCACTGTCTAGTTTAGCACCTCTGCTGGCGTCTGTCCGTTGAGTGACTGGTGCGGTCGCTGCGTGTTATAATAGTGTACGAACTGTTCAAGCCACTCTCTGACGCTCGCCCGACTGCCGACCCACGAGTTGTGGAAGCGGTCGATCCGCATTTTGAGCGTGTGAAACCACTTTTCGATGTGGTTTCGATCGACGTAGTCGAGGTGACCGCTCAATCCTAACCGGGAGAGGGCAGTCGGATAGCCGTAGCCATCAACGAGAAAAACAGCGTCGGAGAGATCGTGTTTCTCGGAGAGTCCATGCAGAAACGCAGCAGCTGGATCGGTGCCTCGCCTCCCAAAGAGCGCGATGTCGAGAACGAGTTTCGTGTCGAGGTCTATTGCAGCATACAGCCAAGATCGGTCGCCGTTAATCCTGACAGCGGTTTCATCAACCGCGACCCTCGACGGCTTCGCCGTCTGCGGGTCTGGCACGCTGTCAGCTAGCCGATGTACCCAGTTCCAGATTGCCTGATGAGAGCGTTCAACGCCGAGTGAGCGAAGAATTGCTTGTGTCTCTCGAAGCGAACAACCAGTCGAATGGAGCCGGACGGCGAACGCCCTGACGGGCGTCGCCGTCCGTTCCCGCTCCCAAGTTTCATCAAATTCCGCCGCGTAGCACTCACTGAGCAGGTCTGCGAGCATTGTCCCAAACAAACTCTACGACCTGCTCGCTTCTCAAACTGGCCTAACTAGACAGTGCC
>NZ_SJES01000015.1:0-1075 GCF_004762015.1 Halostella pelagica | reverse complement strand
CCCTCGTACTCCACTAACGCAACGTGCGGGCCGAACACCTCCTCTTTCAGACACCGCAGGTCCTCCTCGTAGTCAGCCTCGTAAACGAACGGCCCCACCCAGTGGCCGTCCTCGTGCCCGTCCGGGATCTCCTCGTCGTCGAGTTCCGTCCGGTCGACCAGCACGTTCGCGCCCTCCTGCTGTGCCAGGTCGTTGTACCGCTGGATCTTCTCGACGTGGCCCGGCTCTATCGCCGGCCCCATGAACGTGTTCTCCTCTAGCGGGTCGCCCACCGCGACTTTCCTGGCGTTTTCGACGAAGCGCTCTTTGAACTCGTCGTACACGTCCGTGTGGACGATGAGCCGCTCCGAGGACACACACCGCTGGCCCGTCGTCTTGAACGACGACATGACGGCACTGTGGACGGCGATGTCGAGGTCCGCCTGTTCGGTGACGACGATCCCGTTTTTGCCGCCCATCTCACAGGCGGCGAGTTTGCCGGGCGTGCCCCCGACCGTACTTGCGACCTCGTTGCCGACTTCCGCGGAGCCGGTGAACAGTACGGTGTCGGTGCGGTCGTCTTCGACGATGGCGTTGCCGGCGTCGCCGAAGCCCTGGACCATGTTGAACACGCCGTCGGGGATGCCGCTGTCCTCGAACATCTCGGCGATGACCTGGCCGCACCAGGGAGTCTGCTCGGCGGGTTTCCAGACGACGGTGTTGCCTTCGACCAGCGAGACGGCCATGTGCCAGAACGGGATCGCGACGGGGAAGTTCCAGGGGGTGATACAGCCGACGACGCCGCGGGGTTTCCGGCGCATGTAGGCGTCCTTGCTGGGGATTTCGCTGGGGACGGAGTCGCCGTGGGGGTGGCGGGCGTTGCCGGCGGCCCACTCGACCATGTGCCAGGCTTCGGTCACGTCGGCTTTCCCTTCGCTTATCTCCTTGCCGCACTCTTTCGTGACGATCTCGCCGAGTTCGTCGTGGCGGTCGCGGAGTTCGTGATAGATGTCCCAGAGGTACTCCGCGCGGTCGATGTAGGAGAGTTCGCGCCACTCTTCGAAGGCGGCGTCGGCCTCGGCCATCGCGCGGTCGA
>NZ_SJES01000014.1:0-4914 GCF_004762015.1 Halostella pelagica | reverse complement strand
TACAATGAAGTCCGAAGGACATGAGGATTCCACCCCTGCGGTCCGCCGTACACGATGGGATCTGATGTTAGCCTTGGTAGTTCGGTGACACCCGGCCGTTCAACGGTCTGGCGGTCACCGGACACGGACCACGCAAGATGGTGTACACTCGTCTGAGTGTACCCGCCACGCCCCCTGGCCCTTAGTGGCCAGGTACATTCCGGTTGATCCTGCCGGAGGCCATTGCTATCGGGGTCCGATTTAGCCATGCTAGTCGCACGAGTTTAGACTCGTGGCGAATAGCTCCGTAACACGTGGCCAAACTACCCTCTGGAGCGGGATAACCTCGGGAAACTGAGGCTAATACCGCATACGGCTCTCCGCCTTGAACGGCCTGAGCCGGAAATGCTCCGGCGCCAGAGGATGTGGCTGCGGCCGATTAGGTAGACGGTGGGGTAACGGCCCACCGTGCCGATAATCGGTACGGGTTGTGAGAGCAAGAACCCGGAGACGGTATCTGAGACAAGATACCGGGCCCTACGGGGCGCAGCAGGCGCGAAACCTTTACACTGCACGCCAGTGCGATAAGGGGACCCCGAGTGCGAGGGCATATAGCCCTCGCTTTTGTACACCGTACTGAGGTGTACGAATAAGGACTGGGCAAGACCGGTGCCAGCCGCCGCGGTAATACCGGCAGTCCAAGTGATGGCCGCTATTATTGGGCCTAAAGCGTCCGTAGCCGGCCAGGCAAGTTCGTCGGGAAATCCACCTGCTCAACAGGTGGGCGTCCGGCGAAAACTGTCTGGCTAGGGACCGGAAGACCCGAGGGGTACGTCCAGGGTAGGAGTGAAATCCTATAATCCTGGACGGACCACCGGTGGCGAAAGCGCCTCGGGAAGACGGATCCGACGGTGAGGGACGAAAGCTTGGGTCACGAACCGGATTAGATACCCGGGTAGTCCAAGCTGTAAACGATGCTCGCTAGGTGTGGCACAGGCTACGAGCCTGTGCTGTGCCGCAGGGAAGCCGCGAAGCGAGCCGCCTGGGAAGTACGTCTGCAAGGATGAAACTTAAAGGAATTGGCGGGGGAGCACTACAACCGGAGGAGCCTGCGGTTTAATTGGACTCAACGCCGGACATCTCACCAGCTCCGACAGTAGCAGTGACGATCAGTGTGATGAGCTTATCAGAGCTACTGAGAGGAGGTGCATGGCCGCCGTCAGCTCGTACCGTGAGGCGTCCTGTTAAGTCAGGCAACGAGCGAGACCCGCACTCCTAATTGCCAGCATGACCCTTGAGGTTGATGGGTACATTAGGAGGACTGCCACAGCCAATGTGGAGGAAGGAACGGGCAACGGTAGGTCAGTATGCCCCGAATGAGCTGGGCGACACGCGGGCTACAATGGCCGAGACAGTGGGATGCAACCCCGAAAGGGGACGCTAATCTCCGAAACTCGGTCGTAGTTCGGATTGAGGGCTGAAACTCGCCCTCATGAAGCTGGATTCGGTAGTAATCGCGCCTCAGAAGGGCGCGGTGAATACGTCCCTGCTCCTTGCACACACCGCCCGTCAAAGCACCCGAGTGAGGTCCGGATGAAACCGTCTCTGACGGCTGAATCTGGGCTTCGCAAGGGGGCTTAAGTCGTAACAAGGTAGCCGTAGGGGAATCTGCGGCTGGATCACCTCCAACGACCCGAGACCACCCCGACGCGGGTGGCTCACCTTCGTCCGTATTTGTCGACCACCGCCCTGCAACCGATCGGGCACCTTAGAACTACCAAGGCTAACGCTCCTCCCGGAAGGGAGGTGGGCCCATAGCTCAGCGGTAGAGTGCCTCCTTTGCAAGGAGGACGCCCTGGGTTCGAATCCCAGTGGGTCCATGCTGTTCGGATTCGGCGTACGGAACCGTTGCCCTTAAGTGGGTTACTCCGCTACGATTGAATCCGAACGAACCGATGCACCATCCCGCGCAAGCGTGGTTGGGAAGGGTTGAATACGCCCCCGGTGACACCCAGGGGCGTGTGATGAGGCCGTGTGTACGTGCAATCCAGACGTCCACTGGACCCGTTCCCGGGTCACAGTGACAATATATCGCACTACCACCATGGTAGTGCACCACAACGTGGCTACTGTGCCACCTGGTGGATAGCTCGGCTCGAGTGCCGACGAAGGACGTGCCAAGCTGCGAAAAGCCTCAGGGACCCGCACGGAGGGTAAGAACTGAGGATCTCCGAATGGGAATCCCCTCGCAATTGCTTCGCGCAATGGGGAACGCCGGGAATTGAAACATCTCAGTACCGGCAGGAAAAGAAATCAATAGAGATGTCGTTAGTAACGGCGAGTAAACGCGACACAGTCCAAACCGAAGCCTTCGGGCAATGTGGTGTTCGGACTGGCTCTCAGCAGCAGACCATCTGCATGAAGTCTCCTGGAATGGAGCGTGAGACAGGGTGATAACCCCGTAATGCAGACCAGTACGCTGTGCGTCAGCTCCAGAGTATCGGGGGTTGGATCTCCCTCGTGAACACGGCCGGCATTAACGGCCAAGACTAAATACAACTCGAGACCGATAGCGAACAAGTAGCGTGAGCGAACGCTGAAAAGCACCCCATGAAGGGAGGTGCAATAGGGCTTGAAATCAGGTGGCGATCGAGCGACGAGGCATACAAGGTCCGCTGCAAAATGACACAGGCGCGAGCCTGCAGTAAGACGCACCGGAAGCCGATGTCCCGTCGTACGTTTTGAAAAACGAACCAGGGAGTGTACATGTTTGGCAAGTCTAACCTGAGTATCAGGGAAGGCGCAGGGAAACCAATATGGTCGCAGGGCTTTGCCCCAGGACCACCGTGTTCAAGCGCGGGGAGTCAAACGGGTACGACCCGAAACCGGACGATCTATGCGTGGGCAAGGTCAAGCGTGCCGAAAGGTGCGTGGAAGCCTGCTAGAGTTGGTGTCCTACAATACCCTCTCGTGACCTACGTATAGGGGTGAAAGGCCCATCGAGTCCGGCAACAGCTGGTTCCAACCGAAACATGTCGAAGCATGACCTCTGCTGAGGTAGTTCGTGAGGTAGAGACACTGATTGGGAGACCCAACTCCGAGAGGAGTTGGCCTCCCTGTCAAACTCCGAACTTACGAACGCCATCGACGCAGGGAGTCCGGTGTGCGGGGTAAGCCTGTGCACCATGAGGGAGACAACCCAGAGCTGGGTTAAGGTCCCCAAGTGTGGATTAAGTGCAACCGAAGGTAGTCTCGAGCCCTAAACAGCCGGGAGGTGAGCTTAGAAGCAGCTACCCTCTAAGAAAAGCGTAACAGCTTACCGGCCGAGGTTCGAGGCGCCCAAAATGATCGGGGCTCAAATCCACCACCGAGACCTAGCGACACCTGTCACAAGGTGATTCCGTAGGTTGGCGCTCTATTCGGCTGGAAGCATGGGTGAGAACTCGTGTGGACCGAATAGTGACGAAAATCCTGGTCATAGTAGCAGCGTTAGTCGGGTTAGAACCCCGACGGCCGAACGAGCAAGGGTTCCTCGGCAATGCTGATCAGCCGAGGGTTAGCCGATCCTAAGTCCTACCGTAAGTCGAATGGGACAACAGGGAAACTGGTTAATATTCCAGTGCCATCATACATTGAAACTGACGCTTTGGGGCCGCCTGAACTGGGCATTCGCCCAGTCGAATCGTCGAACTCCGTGGAAGCCGTAATGGCAGGAAGCGGACGAATGTCGAGATAGAGCAATTCAGGCCAACCTAGAGCCCGTGAAAAGGGAGTATGATGCTCGTACCAAGAACCGACACAGGTGCTCATGGCAGCGAAAGCCAAGGCCTGTCGGGAGCAACCGACGTTAGGGAATTCGGCAAGTTAGTCCCGTACGTTCGCAATAAGGGATGCCTGCCTCCGACGAGGCAGGTCGCAGTAACTCGGACGCTCCGACTGTCTAGTAACAACATAGGTGACCGCAAATCCGCAAGGACTCGTACGGTCACTGAATCCTGCCCAGTGCGGGTATCTGAACACCCAGTACAATGGGGCGAAGGACCCGTTAACGGCGGGGGTAACTATGACCCTCTTAAGGTAGCGTAGTACCTTGCCGCTTCAGTAGCGGCTTGCATGAATGGATCAACGAGAGCGTCACTGTCCCAACGTTGGGCCCGGTGAACTGTACGTTCCAGTGCGGAGTCTGGAGACCCCCAAGGGGAAGCGAAGACCCTATAGAGCTTTACTGCAGGCTGTCGCTGAGACACGGTCGCTAATGTGCAGCATAGGTAGGAGCCGTTACACAGGTACCCGCGCCAGCGGGCCACCGAGGCAGCATTGAAATACTACCCGTTAGTGACTGTGACTCTCACTCCGGGAGGAGGACACCGGTAGCCGGGCAGTTTGACTGGGGCGGTACGCGCTTGAAAAGATATCGAGCGCGCCCCAAGATTTCCTCACTCGGGTCGGAGACCCGAGGAAGAGCGCAAGAGCACATGGAAGTCTGACAGTGACATTCCCAACGAGTGTCGCTGACGCGAAAGCGTGGTCTAGCGAACCTATCAGCCTGCTTGATGCGGGCGATAGATGACAGAAAAGCTACCTTAGGGATAACAGAGTCGTCACTCGCAAGAGCACATATCGACCGAGTGGCTTGCTACCTCGATGTCGGTTCCCTCCATCCTGCCCGTGCAGAAGCGGGCAAGGGTGAGGTTGTTCGCCTATTAAAGGAGGTCGTGAGCTGGGTTTAGACCGTCGTGAGACAGGTCGGCTGCTATCTATTGGGGGTGTCACGGTACCTGACGGGAACGTTCGTATAGTACGAGAGGAACTCCGAATGGTCACCACTGGTGTATCGGTTGTCCGAAAGGGCACGTACCGAGCAGCCACGTGACACGGGGTAAGAGCTGAACGCATCTAAGCTCGAAACCCACCTGAAAAAGAGGTACCACTGAG
>NZ_SJES01000013.1:0-39448 GCF_004762015.1 Halostella pelagica | reverse complement strand
CAGTGGTGTGTTCGGCGGCAGTGGTGTGTTCGGCGGCAGAAGGGCAGAGAATCCGTAAAGGGATACAAACGGATTAACCAACAGAGACGCGGTATGGCGCGTCAGTGTTGGTTAATTGCTGGTCGCGTGGACGTCGTCGAGACGCCAGTCGAGAGAGTGCCTGTTGCTGTCGGTCGCTCATCTAGCCCCGCTATTGCGCCGTACCGACCCAGCTGGGGCAGCGCGAGTTGCTCAGGAACCTCGGTGTGTGCGTGTCGTCAGGCGCGGCCGCCCGCGGTCGCCGTGCTCGCTCGCGCGAATGGGTCGCGCGCCAGCGGGTATGCCCGTCGGTTCCTTCGCTCCAGCTGGTGCTCGGAACTGCCCTCACTCCGCTCCCGTTGGTCGCTCCGTTCGGCGACCGGGCATACTCCACTGGACGTTCGCGTGGCTGCGGGCGTTGCGCCTTCCTCTGTGACCCGCTCGCGCCAGGGCACCTGAGGCGCGAGCGGTAGCCCGCAGTGTCGAGGTTCAGGTCGTCGGGAAGAGGATGAATGAAGACGCGGCGTTCGCCGCGCCTCGCACCTTGTGAGTGCAATGTCGAGTATCAACGAGAGCGGCAAGAGCGTACTGGTACAGACCGAACTCAGCGAGTTCCGAACGACGATCCCGACGGTCGTCACCGATGGCGGCCATCGCATCGAGGACGCGCGGACGCAGCGAGCGTTGACCGAGGAGATGGACGTGTGGCTCTCGCAGGAAGGCGGCATCTATGGTGTCCAGAAGGGCGCAAGCGGGAGCATCTACGAGGTCGACGTCGTTTCAGAGACGTGCTCGTGCCCGGATTGGCAGACAGGCGAGCCGGACGGTGGGTGCAAACACCTCCGGCGGGTCGACATGGAGATTCGAGCCGGTCGAGTCCCGCGCCCAGATGGCCGACTCACCGAGAGCGCAGCTGTGATCGAGATGCCAGCCGAGGAGGCGCGACGGTGATGTTGGTCTGTGAGTGTGGGAGTCGACGGCTGGAGTTGGAGCGTGCAAGCCAGCGCGAATCGTCGAACGGCTTCTTCGAGTGCTATCGCTGTGCGGTCTGTGGTCGAACGGGAAGCTACGAGGTCGACGACGTCGCCGGGATCGACTGGACGAACGACTGTGTGACGACTGAGGAGCAGGTGCCGTAGCTGCGAATACCCGGCACTCGTTTTTCGTATCCCGAACCACCCCTCCACCTCCAGGTTCCGAGCGCTCACAGTCGTCGTGAGCGCTGGGCTTTCCCGATGGTTGTTTCGCGATTAGCTCCGGACACGACACCCACCGTTATCGATTTGTAACGAGGTCCTGTTCAGCCCCAGCACCTCAACAGGAACCTCGTGTGTCTGTCCGGTCGAGCAACTGGTGGCCCGAGAATGCGAATCCGTGGATCGTCGACGAGTAGCGATGCATCGGCCCGTCGATGACTGATTCGAGAAGTGGCTGTCTTGTTGTACGATCTGAAGGACTTGGTAGACGCTTCCGAGAAGAGTGGGGGGTTGACCGAGCTATGTGCGATGGAAATTCGGTGGTTCTTACCGCGTGGCAGGCTAAAGCCCTGCTGGCACTTTCTGAGAAAACACCAGACAACACGGTGATTTGTGTGCGCTGGTATAGAGATGCTATGCGGTGGTTTGGGAATTGATGTTTTAGGCAATCGCGGAGGATTAGCTCCCTCTCGTCGCGGGTCCCAGCTGGAAGTTCGAGAGTAATTGAGAGAAGAGATCGGCAGCACCGAACGCCGAGATCATGGCCGTTTCCACGCAGCAATCTGCCGTCCTTACTCCTTCATCAGCACTTCCATGAGCCGGGCAATGGCAATGAGCTGCTGTGGTTCCTTCACACGGGTCGTCGATTGTCGTCGAGGCTGAAGCGCGTCCGGGAGCGCCTCGTCCGATATCGTGAGCGGGCCGCCATTCTCCTCACGTGCCCACTCGACCTCCCGAACGAGGACGTGGTTTTGATCGTAGTCAGTCACAGGGTTCTCAGGCCGGTAGTAGCACTCAGACGTCACGATACCTGGAACCTGTCCCTCTGGGAAGTTCCCGAGAATCATCGTTCCAACGTCGTACTCGTCCACGAACCGGCGAATCGAACCTTTGGCTTGTCCGGCGTGCCGCTTTGGATTCTCCTTGTCTGCATAGGATTCTTCAGCGAGCGTGTCGCGTAGCGCATCCCAGTCGATTACGCCCGCCCCGAACTCGACCTGGAACTCCCCGCCCACTACATCCTCGGTGATCGGGACGTCAGCCTCGGTGAACAGTTCGACATTGTGCTTCTTGGTCAACCCCCAATCGGAGATCGTAGCGATTCCGTGCTCGGCCCAGGTGTCCGCCACCTCTCCCACTTCGATAGATGGGTGAGCGACGTTCAGACGGAACATATCACCTCGTTCCTGTATACTTTTCTTAAGTCGCTCTGACAGCCTCGAACCGCTTTCGGTTTCTGTTTGCGCCATCTCCGCCCTATTCTACACCCCCACCCATCTTAACTTCTTCGAATAGAATAGAATAGTGTTATAGATTGCCCCAAAGCCCCGTTATTCGGGGTTTTAGAGTATTAGAGAACAAGTTAAGGTGATTTTTCTGTGGCCATGCTTTAGGGTGGGTGTGCAGAGATAGACGGAGTGATCGGACTTCTGGGTCTCGCTACGTCTTCTTCCAGTACGATTGGGCCATCCACTGAGTTCCACTAGCCATCGGTCCACTGAGCGATACATGCCATCTATTTAGCACGGCGTAGTGAAGACTCTATGCAATATCACTGTGATTTACTGTTTGGTGAACTAGTCGATGATAGCTTTCTACGTCTGGGTCAGTTCACAACCTGTGCTTGGTGAAGACAGTCTGAATTGACGCATTCAGAGCCTGAGACCACCTCACCGCAGTGGGGGCATCGTTCGTCGACTGCCTCGACCTCCCTACCCTCAATCTCGTCAATATCGGTGATGTACTCAGCGACGTCCTCATACAAATCGATCTGTGCATCAACCCACCCATCGTTTCGGACGATGATCCCCCATCCTGGTGCGAAGTCCCCGAACTCGCCTTTGGCCATCGCGTGCTTCTCAACATCCTCAGTCGATGTTCCAGAGACCTCTCCATCAGCGTTGTATTCAGGGATATCCTGCGCTTCCCAGTACGTGCCAACCCTGCTCCGTGCGAACGCGATACTCGAGGAGTCATTGAGCCGGAGGATGATCGTCGAGAGCAACCCAGAGAGGAGTGCATCGCCCCCGTCGCGACCATACCGGTCATACAGCTGTGCAACGGACTGCAACGTGATGAGTGCCCGCGTGTCTTGCCCGGCCCCGACGTTCACGAGATCCCCGATGCGTCGTAGTGGTGGCAAGCGAGCAAACTCATCGAGAACAAAGTACGCGCTCTGATCGCCATCGTCGAGGGCAAACCGAATTGACCAATCGATAGTAAACCGAATGAGTGGCTTCGTGGATTCGCCGAGCCGTTGCGGATAGTCGATGATCAGGACCTGACCCTGCGGGTCGTCCATGTACTGGCGAATCGACCAGCTCCCTGCCTCGCAGAGATCGCCCTGGAACATATTTCGAACCTCCTTGCGGAACGAAGCCATGACGCCCTGCGACTGTTCGGACGCGTCAGGGTCGATGTAGTCGGTGATCCCCTGGAGATTAGGATGCTCCGAGAGCGTTTCAGCGAGTTCTTCGACAGTCGTTGATTCGATCCACGTTACGAGGTCCTCATTCGTGGGTGTGGTTCCGTCAGGCGCTTCTCGGCGCATGACTTTGAGAACTGCAGCGAACAACTGACGTGAGGCATCGGCAAAGAAATCAGAGCCATCAGGTGGAGCCGGGAATAGCTCTCTAGCGAGCTCTTCGCACTCCTGTTCGGATTCGACTTCCTCGAAGATATTCCACTGGACATCAGCTTCCCGACCTGAAAGCACAATGCGCTCATCTTCGTCGAGGTGATCTTGGAAATCCGTTTTGTGGTCGTAGATGATGAACGGCGTTTGGTCATCAGCTTTGTCGCGTATCTGGTCCACGAGCAGTTTCGTCGCGTTGGTCTTCCCCGATCGAGTCGCCCCCAGAATCCCGATTGATCCCGTCACGTCGATGGGGATCATCCGCCGCAGGAGACGACCGCTCAAGTGGTCTGTCTCGTTGATGTGGTTGACTGGAAGCCCAATCTCAGAGTCGTCGAGCCGCTCCGACGAGAGCGTTAGCTGCGGTGGGCGATTTCCCCAGTACCGATAGAGAATGAACGGACTCGCGAGAAATGCCAGCCCCCAGATTGAGAGAGGGATGACTGGGAATTCTGGCGTCGGGAGGTAGAAGAGCCAGACGAGGAGCAACAGAATCCACCCAACGACGAACCAAGCCGGTCGAACGTAGTACTGGAAACGCTTCGTCAGACTCATCGACTATGACCCTGTCCACGGTCCTGCTCCTGTTCCTGGCTAATCTGCTCCTGTTCCTGCTCTTGGCTCAGTGACTCGTCAAGGGCCTGGTCGAGGGCGTGCTCAACGCCCTGCTCCTGCTCGATGGAATGCTCGTGTGCTCGGTCACGAATTTGGTCGAGATCCTCCCTGTCGATCCAGAGAGGGTCGCCAGGCTGGTCAGCGCGCCCAGTCGCGACCACGTGCGCGTGCGGACGGTCACCACCATCACGATGGACTGCATACGCCCAGTCAACGCCCTCGCGACTGCCGATGGTTTCACGGATGGTTTGCCGTGTCGCGCGCCCGATTTCCTTGTTTTCGAGCTGTTCCGCATTCTCGGGCGAGATGATGAGATGACGACTCATCCCGTTCTCCTCCGAACGGTCGAGCAGATGCTGCTGCTCGCTCGCGTCCATTTCTTGGCCCGTTCGGTCGCGCAGATTCTCCTCCTCGTGCTCGATATAGCGCATCAGCGCCCCCGTGTCTCGGCGCTTAAAATCAGAGTCGATGACCGTCGTCATTGGTTGCCCTCACGGAGTGCTTCGAAATCGAGTCCACTGCTGTCTTGGTCGGTGTCATCTTCAGCAGTTACGCCCTGGTCGTCCGTTGCGCCCTGACCATCACTCTCGCCGCTAGCGAGATCGTCGACGTCGTCCTCACGGAGTCGTCGCGCACCGGTTTGCAGAGCCTCTCGAATAGCCGCCTCTCCGTGTTGCTGTTTCACGAGTTCGAACGCAGCCACAGCATAGACCCCGGTCTTCGCGTTCAGATCCTGCATCTCCCGCGCAGTGTCCTCCATTTCTGTGAGCCCGTCATCAAGGAGATCTTGGAGTCGTTCAGATGCGCGCGTTTCAGCAGATACCGCGCCCTCGCGTTCTCGACGAAGACCTTCGCGAACGAGTTCGAACACGAGCGTTGAGCGGGTTGTGTCCTGCTCATCCGCCAGCTCGTCCAGTTCGCGCAAGGTCTGCTCGTCGCTGTAGAACGTTATTTCTCGATCACGCGCCATGGGAATCTCCCTCGTTTTCACAGGTATCTGTTTTGTGAGACACCGACAGCGTGACCGTGTCAATTACGTCTCCAGATTGGTTCGTGGTATAGATCTTCGCTGGACCGTCCACAGTGGTCTGACTATGGAGTATTTTGACAACGATACTGTCTTTCCAGTCTCCGCCGGTGCTTGAAGATACTGTCATTGGAGGGCAGTAGTACGGGCTTCATTCGCCCGTTTTCAGACACTCAAACCGTGCTTAATAATACGTGATTGGCTAGTGTCTTATAAGCTACGAGTTGCGAGAATCTGCATACCATCATCGCCAATAGACGAGAAAATTCCTTCGCCAGTAAATGGTTAACCTCGGTCGTGCGCACATCGATTATCGCGAAACAGCAACGAACCACCTTGATACGGAGGCTTATCAGCCACCACAAGCGAGGCGACCGAAGGATGGGACCCTCACACGGGTCCCGACTGACGGAGCCGAGCGCACGCCCCCGAGCGGAGCGACGGGGGCACTCGTGACGCGGTAGCGGTTCGGTGCGGTCTCAATCTCCGAACAGATAACATGATTAACCAACAGAAGGTCCCTCACCTTCGCTAGTGTTGGTTAATGTGTGTAGGAAATATCAATAGTGAGGGGCACACCATCGTTTCCGGAGGTTCCATAGGATGGGTGTCGTTTCCGAAGGTGAGGAGAGATTAGCTACTGTCGTTAGCCGGTTACAACCTGCAAACGGTAAATTTGCGAGTTCGTAGAGTAGGAGAGTTTTCCGAGTCTACGGGGGAAGGACTGCTGATTTAGATTCAGCATACACAACGACTTTTACCCTCGGGTGAAATGTTCGTCTCATGACCCGGCCGCAGAAGGATAGCACTCCAGACCAAGCGGAAATTACTGACGACAGTGCGATACCCGATGTAGACGGCGAATCTGGTGTTGACAGTGAAACCGCTACGGAATCAGATCACGGATCTGCCGAGACTGACCCTAGTTCGGACACAGAAGAGGGGAGAAGTACTAGCGGATTGGGTGGGACGATTCGGGATCGCGTCGAGAGCCAACTGAACGAGAAGGATTCGACGACGTCAGTGTTTGCCAATAAAGACCTCGTTCACCCAGATACGATTATTGACGCCAATCGTATCGTTGGTCGCGACGAGCAGTTAGATCGGATCATCGAACTACTCCTGCCCGCAGTGAAGGGAGGGCGGCAAGACAATATTCTCCAATTCGGCCCCTCTGGAACGGGCAAATCACTCATCATCAACGCGACTGCCGAGGAGGTCGCGACGCTCTGTGAGAATCGCGGTGTCGACTTCGGCGTCATTCGCATCAACTGCCAGCGGATCAGTTCCGAGGATAAAGCCGTCTACGCGATGCTGAAGGACGTATCCGAGAAGACCGGTGCTGAGGTCGGCATCAAAAAACAGGGAACGGCAACCTCAGACAAGTACGACCGCCTCTACGAGATCGTCAATGAACGCTTCGAGGCGATCCTATTCATCCTGGACGAGATCGACTATCTCACCGGGAATAGCAACGACGACGAGCCGGATTACTCTCGACTGCTCTATCAACTCTCACGCGCTACCGCCGAGGGCGACATCGAAGGCCGGTCAGCAGTCGCTGCACTCACCAATGACACCCAGTTGATACAGAAGTTGGATGGGCGGACAGCCAGTTCGTTCAATCCAGATAACGTCGTGTTCCCCGACTACGACGCCACCCAGATTCGAGCCATCCTCGAACATCGAGAAGATGCATTCCGTGATGGCGTACTCTCCGGCGATGTGATACCGCTTGCCGCCGCGTTCGCTGCTCAAGACGAGGGTGACGCTCGAAAGGCAATCGACCTGCTCAGAAAGGCGGGTGAGATGGCCGACCGCGAAGGAAGCGGGACTGTCGAGGAGCGCCATGTTCGAACTGCACAGGGGAAACTCGATGTCGACCAAGCACAGAAGACGATCAACGGGCTCTCCGCGCAGAAAAAATACACTCTGTACGCCTTGACGATGGTCGCTGTTCACGCGACTCGTTCACTCGATTCGATCCCCGGTCCAGTCGCCTATGAGGTCTACAGCTACGTGACCGAGAGCATTGATGCGGACACGAAATCGGACGATTCCTTCCGACGGTATGCAAAGGAATTGGCGTCGTACAACATCATCTCGAAGGATCGGAGCGGCCGCGGGCGCGGACGTGGTGTTCACAACGAGTACGCCTTCGCTATCGATCCCGAGACTGTCGAAGAGACGATTGAGCGGGACAGTCGGATAACTGAGATCGAACAGGACTCCCTCCAGCTTGTCGTGGAAGCCCAGCTCAACGAATTCAATAGCACATAGAGATGGGACTGGTCGAGGCGGTACGTAGCCACCCCCCGTTTGCTGATTGTATACTGTGAGAGGCCCCGTATGCAGAATGTATTCTCTCGATCTGGGGTCCGAGCATCATCGACGAGCGTCTGACAGACGTCATCCCCCCCATTTGCTGATTGTATCTCTCCACAGCAGAGGAAATCGGATGGAGGTATCGGAGGCAAGAGGTCGTTCTCGCATTTCTCATCGAGGAAATATTCAATAGACCAGCTGTAACAGCCCAGAGCGGCTGTTGAGAACTGAAATCATCCCAAGCGAACAGTCGCAACCCACCCTCTCCCCCCATTTACTGATTGTATCTCACCAAAAGGCGGGTGGGGGTTGAGAGGAGAATCACGACAAGAATCTCTAAAACCAGGAAACTCGCGGTTATAGACTTTGAGATAGCTGATTTGGTGAATGTCTGTAACTAGGTTTGTAGATAGAAGGTTTTATGGAAAGGGACTGGTAACAATATCCGTAATACAGTAAGACCGTAATGAAAAGAAAGATATAATTTCTATATGGAGAGGAATGGCTTCGGAACTGTTCTTCGTCTTTATCTCCTCTAAACGTCTTCTAACAGCTAATTTCGACATTTTGGTCATTCTCGATGTTAGGATGTCCCCCGACCCTTTCTCAAGATACATTCCGCAAATGGGGGGAGGGGGAGCAATACAATCAGCAAAGCAGTCGCGATATTCTCTCCTGCTCAACGTTACCCCACGACAGCGATCTATGATGAATGCGTGGGGTAACTACAGGGACAACCATTCGAGGATATCTGGAACAATCAAGACTCTTGGTTCGCGTTCACCGGTGCGATATACTCGTTTTTCCAGGAGTCGCCGTCACGCCATTGCCAGTAAAAGTAGTGATAGCCCGGCTTCGTCTCTTTAATCGTGATGTAGGCTCCGCCAGCTGGGACATCATCGTAGTCTGCTGGATCAGTCGAGACATCTCGTTCCTCGAGCTCGTTCTGTTGGGCCTCGCTGATCGATTCCTCTTCCTGTTTTTGATCAACCATACGCTCGCGTTCGGTGCGTTTCCAAGCCGCCAGCTTCGTGGCATACGTTGCGATCGCATCGAGTCGATCGGGCGACTGCTTGTCCAGTGGTTCGAGAATGTAGTTCGGTAGCTCTGGCGCTTGCGGTTCTGTTGTGGGTGGCTCTGAAGATTCGTCCATAGTTACCCCACGCCTCGCTTTGTGTATCAATCTGTGGGGTAACTCAGACGGCAAGAGACCGGAACACGTCTGACGTAGTTATTTGAAGTCACAGAATGCACAGAACGGATGGAAGCCATGACTCGACGAATCGGAATCACGAATCAAAAAGGAGGAGTTAGCAAGACTACAAATACGATCAACGTCGCTGGTGCTCTCGCTGCCGAGGGCGTGGACGTCCTTGCCCTCGACATGGACCCCCAGGGATACCTCACGCATCGCCTTGGGTTCGAAGACGAGTACACTTCGGATCCACCGTCGCTATACGATGCGCTTCAGTCGCCCGCCGACCACGACGTCGACGATCTCGTTGTCACTCACGAGGAGTTCGATCTGCTCCCGGCCAACATCGATATGTTCCACCTTGAACAGGACCTCATCGCGAGTGGGATGCGTCCTCGACTGCGGCTGAAGAGAGTCCTGGAGAACGCGACCGCGTGGGACGTCATCCTCATCGATGCGCCGCCGTCGCTAGGCCCACTGAATGATAACGTCGTTCTTGCCACCGAGGAACTCCTCGTGCCGGTCGAAGCCGACGAAAGCTCCCAGCTCGCGTTGAACCATCTACTGCGCCAGCTGGACACGCTCGAGGACAACTACGACACGCACGTCGATGTCCTCGGTCTCATAGTATCGAACGTGGCCTATCCGCTGGACAATGAACAGCAGGCGGCCATTGACTGGTTCAACGAGCGTTTCGAAGGACGCGTCGGGGTGTGGACTGTTCGAAGCCGGGCAGCAATCAAGCGGGCAGTGAAAGACCAGGGTTCGGTGTTCGCAGACGACGCCGAAGAGACTGACATGACCGACGTGTATGCGCAGATCGCTGCGGAGGTTACCGATGAGTGACGAAATCGACGACCGTCTGAGTCGTCGGTTTGACGATGACCAGGACGACGAGACTGAGACCACTTCTGAGAAGTCACAGAACGACATGACTTCTGTTCAGTCAGGGAGAGAAAAGAAGTCTCAGACTTCACAGAAAGCACAGAACATCAAGAAGGAATGGAACGTACGGAGTTTCTACCTCGATGACGACCTCGATAGTGATCTCACGACCGCGTTCAAACGACTGGATCTCTCGCTTTCGGAGGCTGACGCCCAGGTCAATCTCAAGAAGACACGCCATTTCTACCCACTCATCGTCGAACTCGGCTTGGAACGGATGGAAGAGATGGAGGTCACAGAAGTCACAGAACGGTTGGAACGCAAGGATTCTGTATAGCCCGATGGAGTTTATCGGGCACTGAGTATGACGAGAAGAGTTTAGTAGCACTAAATCATACTGTAATACAGAGATGTCCAGTAGTACTGATGGGGGAGAAATCATTCGCGTGTCTAAGAAGGGGCAGGCGACGATTCCCAAGGAACTCCGTGAACGATTCGGCATCGAAACGCCTGGGAAGGTACTCATCCACGAAGCGGAGGGGAAAATCGTGGTCGAACCCCTCCCCTCAGTCGAAGAGATGCAGGGTGTCCACGCCGGCCGCTACGAGAAGGGAGACGTCCTCGAGCACCTGCGGGAGATGAAAGAAGAGGACAAACAGCTCGAGCGCGATGAGCGGCTCGAACGGCACCAATGACGGACTACGTCTTTGACACAGAACCACTCATCGCGTATTTTTACGACGAACCTGGCGCTCCGGATGTGACCGAGAAGCTTCAGGCGATCGAAAGCGAAGAGGCGGATGGAGCAATCTCCCACGCCACCGCGACTGAGATCGTCTATAAAGTCGCTCGTCTCGAAACAGGTGACCCGAACCAAACCCCGCCTGGCGAAGACGAGTTCGACGTCGGCGAGCAGGATCTGCGCATCCTCCGGGGCTTTGGAGTGACGATAGAGAACCCGGCATGGAGTACGGTCGCCCGCATCAAAGGTGCAGGTGGTATCTCGCTCGGCGATTCATACGCTGCTGCGCTGGCAATCGAGGAGGAGGCAACTCTCGTCGTTGGAGCGGACCCCGAGTTCGGTGATCTGTCGGAGGACATCGACGTGCAGCAAATCCGCGAAGAACCAGTCTAATTCCGTTCTAGACACCCGTTTCCCCCGCCCAACCATCTTACCCTTGTATCCCGAATAATGGCTCTTCGCCGGCGTCTATCGCGTTTTCTCGACTTCTGGCTATGCGTAATCAATGAACTATTCGAGTGCGCCGTAGACGGCAGCCGAACTCGGTCTCGAAGTAGGGTGTCATTGAACAGCTCCCAAGGTGATTGATTTCACTACTGTTGGGTATAAATCACCTACTCAGTAGGTCTGCGAATGTCTTAATCCTATTATCTTCTTGAACCGATACGCTGGAGATACCCGCTATGTCTTCAAGTACAACAAGCAAGTACCAGAGGAAACAGACGAACAGAGGTTTGTTTAGATGTGGAGATTCAATAGAGCGAGAGACTCTCCTTGTTCCCCTTCTTGTCTACAGGTGCTGGGTCGCCTGAAACGGAGCGTCCCGCCAGCATCACAAGTCAATCAGTGAATCAGGGGAGACGAGAGGGCATATTCTCGGTTCTGCCTGTGTCGTGGTAGTTTACCGGAAGAAGCGTCTTCATTCAGCACCCACAAAGAACCTATAACTCCAGTACCAGTTTCTCCAACTGATCAGCTACTTCCGAGTCAACCTCATCCCCGCCCTGAATGAACTCTGTGACCATTGCAAGCGACCAGATGGAGGCGTCGCTAACGCCGATAATCGGATACGTGTATTCCTCAGTAAGTCGCGGCGTATGAGCCTCTTCTCCGGCGAGGATTTCTACAGCAGTACGTATCGGGGACCCCTCTTTGAACGTCTTCTCGGCGATTTCTAGGGCATCTCTGTACTCCTCCTTCATTAGGTAGCTCTTGATTTTTTCAAGGCTCTTTGGTTGCTCAGTCGGCAGTAATTCTTCAGTGATCTCAATCGACTCAAACTCCCCGACCGAATCCGCGAAAGCACCCTCTACTTTGTATTCGATAGCGTCCGCGATTATGTCTAAGGCTTTGAGGAAATCTGTATTGATATGCACTGGAACTTCACCAGTCTTCAACACCTGCCAGGCCTCGTTAACAGACTCCCTGATTCTCTCCGGGTCTCCCTCGTAACAAGCTAGGACAGCATCCGCTCGGGAACCCAAACATCGATGAAGGGCAATGGACTCGTCCACCGTCTCAGTGGCTTTCGCATCACCGTCTGCACCGAGACTGGAGAGCACTCTCATCGCCGTGTTGTGGAGCTGTAAACTGACTTCCCAGCCATTAGCTGACCCGTAGTTCTCGTAGATAGCAGCCGTAGCCGCGTTCCTCACTGCTTTGCTGAAATACTTCAGAAATCGATTTCTGTCGATCGGCTTGATTATCTGCGCAGCACGATAGAAATGAGTTGCTGCCTGCCGATAATTCGGGTCCGGGCGGTTATTTGCGTCCTGTTGAGAGGCCCACCAGTTCCCGCTGCTTTCTTGCCCCAGAACGACTCTCAGGTAGGAGCGCATCCGAGTGTTCTGTTCCTCTGTGAATATCTCGCTGAACTTTCCTTGAAGTAGCCTGATTTGATGGCTGCACAGTTGGAGCTCAGCCCGCTTGGGTTTGCGTTGGCCATGCCGGTAACGTTCCACGGTATCTCTAGCGTCCAAGTACAGGTATTCTGCAAGACGGCGTTCCGCCGGCTGTCGGACGACGCTTGACTGGGCTAGTTTCAGCTTCTCCGTATCTACATACGCAGCCTCCTCGCTGCGTTCCCAGAGTTCATCAGCCGAGCGTTCATCCTCTGGGTGCGGGTCAGGGAGATCAGACAGGAACTCACTCAAGTAATATTCGAAGGCTTCCGTATCCCTATCCACCGAGGTTGTCACAGAAATGAATCGAGCATGCACGAGGAGCTTCTTCCCCATAATTGGCTGGTTTGAATCGTGTAGGAGGTTATCACAAATTTCGTAGACGGAATCCTCTCTTTCTGTATAGATGTGCTCCAAGATTGTAGACACGACATTCCCGGTCGTGAGCCCGTTTAAACCCAAATCCTGATAACCCTTGACCCGATTATCTAGTTCAGAAAGGGAGTTAATCGGGAATCTCTTTCCGGCGTCACTTCCTCGAACTACCATGTTCTTCAGAGAACGTTCTGCATTTCGATTCAGGCGCGAGTACACGAAGCCCGTCGGACCTTGATCGATACAGACCTCGTAGAAGCGGAGGTACTTCTCGAAGCTTCTTAGATGGGTTTTCGCAGCGTTTTGGAGATTGTAATAGCAGTCAATTTCATCTTCGAAGTCCTCTGCGATCTCCTCAAAACTCTTAGAACCACTCAAAAGCAGATTGACTCTCTCTGCATCACTGATGCTGGAAGACATGACATCAACTGCCAATTGAGGTCACATATAACTAGCACCTACTACCTCATTTGTCTGTATTGAGCGAATAGAGGGAGCGAAGAACGGATCTGCGTACCGTTGTATGACACCCTCTCTGGAAGGCTTGGAAGGAATGAACATCACAGAAGTCACAGAACGGTTGGAACGCGAGGATTCGGGATAGTCGAAGAGGGCGGATACCAGCGTTGTTCATTCACCACAATGACCATCTATCATGCGCATATTGTCCCACGTGGGCAACACAACTGCCCCGATGCCGGCGTCGAAGATCCTCGAGGAGGTCGACCTATCCATGGGCAGGAATTTGCCTGACCACCCGCACGAACCCCCAGCGGACGCCGAGTATCCCTCGACGCTCCGCATCACGTCGACGCCGTTCGAGGAGCACACGGAGAGTGCGCTGGACCGTGCTGAGCGCTGGGAGCAGGGCGAAGCGGTGCCGCACGTCGTCAACTTCCAGGACGCCAGCGACTCCAGCGCGTTCTCACGCCGCGCCGCCTGGAGCTAGTGCGGAGTCTGATGGAGGAGCCAGCCGAGAGCATCCGCGCCCTTACCGACCGCCTCGACCGGGACGTCCGCCAGGTTCACGACGACCTGCAGATCCTGAGCGAGTACCGTATCGTTCACTTCCGCGAAGCGGGCAGCGCGAAGCAGCCCCACGTTCCCTACGACACGGTGAAGATCGAGGTTGAACTCACCAAGTCGGTCGGTGACACGTCCGAGTCACCGGCATCTGCGTAGCGGGCGGTCTGGACGCCCATCTTCTCGGTCTGTTGAATAGGGTACGGCGGTGGAATGAATGAGCTACGACGAGAGGCTTCACTTATCGTTCTCGTCTTTTTCGAAGGTCAGCTCCGTCCACGCTTCAGCGCCGCAATCGCAGCCGTCGTGCATTAGCGTGTGCGAATCCTCCCATTCGCCGCAGAATGGACACTCGACGGCGATTCCGTTTCGACGCTCCTCGGTCGCCTCGTTGTCGCGGTGCAGATGCACACGACGTCTCTCGGTCATCGTTCACCGTGCTCCGCTGCCGGAGCAGACTCGATCACGGAACAGTCGCACTCGATTCGATGCGTGCTCTGGCCGTCTTTCATCCCGAGCGGCGTGTACTCGATTTCTGTCCCACACATCGGGCAGGTGTCGCCGACTCGTTCGTTCGCCCAGGTGGCGAATTCGGAACCGAGAACGGTTCGCTCACTCATCGGCACTGACCTCTTCCATATGGACCCGGTGACGGAGTCCTTCGTCGTAGTCACGGAATTCTGACGCGGCGTGGTTATCTCGGTTTCCCTTCGCCGCCGATTTCGCAGACCACTGCTCACGCGCCTTCTCGATACTTCCCCAGTAATTCACCTCTCTCTTCGGTGGCTCCTCGGAGTCGTAGATCTCGTCGAGGCCACAGTCCTCACAGTACACGCGGTACGCCTTACTCATCGTTCTCACCGTATTCGAGTGAGATGCCTTCAACCTCTGGGAAGAGGGCGGTTCGAAGAAGCCCCATGTTCCCTACGACACGTTCACGATTGAGGTCGAACTCACCAAGTCGGTCGGTGACACGTCCGAGTCACCGGCATCCGTGTAGTGGATGTTCTGGACGCCCATCTTCTCGGTCTGAACCTACTCCTTGGTTACGTTGAATCACTAGCCAGCGTTGGGCAGGTCGTAACTGTGGATATACAATATGCTCACCGTCCATCTCCCTCACGTGACTCTTCAGTTCCGATACTATTTTGGTAATAAGATCCGACTTTGTAGTCGTATGGCAAGTAAGAACAAAGACAAATACATCAAAGAGCTAGAAGAAAGAGTAGAAGAGCTAGAGGATAGAATGAGCGCCATCGAAGACATATTCGCTCCAGCTATTCTCGACCGGCAGACAGCTCACGTCGAGGCGAAACAGGGGGATGCACGAGATACGCTCTCCCAAGGTGATGTGAAAACGGTCAAAATTTTCGATCCGCCAGGTCAGGGAAGCGATCCGGATAGCGGAGTCGGAAAGATAGACGGCATTGTGACGTTTGTCAACTGTGACGGACTCGCCGTAGAGCAGGACGATGTCGTCCACTGCCGAATCACGAATGTGCTGCCGAATGCAGCTCATGGCGTTGCGACGCAGATGGCCGAGTACGACGAGTAGACATCGTGAACCGCACGTCGATTGTGATGTGCATGGGGCACCTCTCGGGTGGACACCAGAGGTGGCCCGTTCTTATGGGAGTCAGGTGCTACTGAACTATAGATGACTTTGCGCCACGATCAAGAAAGTGTGCGACGACTATGGGGAGTAACAACAGTGCTCTCCGAGACAACCCTCAGGGACGACCGTTGTTTGAGAAGCGGGTCAGCGCTCTCTCGTGCCGTTCGTTAAAGCGAATTCGTTAAAGAGAACGCCTCTAACGCCTGAAATAGGACAAAACGTCGATGTGGATTAAGTCCCCTCGTGATACACTATTCAGTGTGATGTACGACCATCATCGAACATGCGATGACAGCTACAAGGGAGGCAGCCAACGATGAGCGGGGTCGCGGATGCACTCCGTGCCGCCGGCGCTTTGGCGTTCGGCGGTTTCCTCTTCATCGTCGTCGGCGGAATCTTTGCGTCCTCCTCCGCTCTGGAACCGATGATCGACCTCCGCTTCTGGGGATTTATTTATATCCTCGTAGCAATCCTGTTAGCAGGAGGAACGGTGTACGCTGCTCTAGTGAGTATCTTTTCATGACCATGGTCCCGAGCCCGACAGATGAGGACGTTCTGAACGTCTTCCGAGAGTTGGATGAGCCGTACGAGCATACTCTCACGACTAATGAGGTCACAGAGGAGTTCCCGGTCCAACGACGAGCGGTTCAAGGCTACGTGAAGGACCTCGAAGGTGCGAACCGACTCGTACTGGACCACGAGGGAAAGCCGAACCACTGGCGGCTTGCGAGAACAGAGCCGTCGGAACCCGTGTACGACCCACGATTGGGGAAGGCAAAGCGGTGGGGGAACAAAGCGAAATTCGTCGGGAATTGGACGACCCTATTCGGAATCGCCATCTTGGCTGCTGTCGGGATCATCACCTCAAACCACGTCTTCTCTGCAGTCGCTGATATTGGGTTGCCGATGTCGAGCGCACAGAGCGCGATAACAGCCGGACTTACTGGAGTACTGGGGAGCGGTCTCTTCCTAATCGGCTTCGCAGCATACATATTTTCGTTCAGTGTACCACGGCTGGCGGAGTGGTGGATAAACAGAACCTCTTGTTCCGACGCCGAATGAACGCTTCTCGGTATCTGACTCTGTAATACCCGTACCGTTTGTGAGCGTCACCGAGGGGTAGCACTTCGAGGGAGTAGAGCAGTCAGAGGTAGTCAGTGAACCATTCGGGAGCGCCGTACGCTTCGGCCCAGCAGCGCCTGTGACACGGCTCTCCTTGGCCGTTCGGAATCGCCCGTTCGAAATCGACCATCTCGCCACAGAGGTCACACTCTGCGCGGTGGCCCATCTGCCGGGTCTCGACGTCGAGGCCCTTCGTCTCGATGTAAAGCTCGTGGAGCGCGCGTGGCGTCAGCCGGACGAGGACTTTCTCGCGGTCGTCCTCATCTCGCCGCTCCGGCGTGTACGTGAGCACCCAGTCTTGGCCGTCTTCGCCGTCGCCGCCCGGCCCGAGCGAGATCGTCTGTGCGAGGTCGTCCGGAACGTAATGCCACTCGTTATCTCTAAACCGGGGATAGTGCCCGTTCGGTCGCGGGTTCTCGGGGTCGACGTCGTCCTCGGTCATGCGAGCCCGGCCTCCTCGAAGGCAGCGTTGACGACGTCGGCGGTCGGGGCATTGAGGTAGGGTTCGATAGCCTGGAAGCTTTCCCAACCGCCGACGGCCATCACGACGCGGGGGTTCATCTGGCGGTCGACGAGGAGTCGCTGCGCGAAGCGTCGGCGGAGGTCGTGGGAACTCACGTACTGGTAGTCGTCGTCGCCGGTTTCGGCGGCCGCACGCTCGGCTGTGCGCTTCACGACATCGCGGATACCGCGCTCGGTGAGATCGATCAATAAATCGTGTGGCGCTATATCTTCGGCAGTCTGGTAGCGGTGAACGTCGCCCTCGACGTCTGTGGGGAGGTAGGCATCACGGGGTTTCCCGCCGTTCCCGGTCGTGTCCTTTCCCTCTGGTACCCGGAGTCGGTAGTGATCGCCGTCGGGCGTGCGTTTCACGTGTTCTGGGTGGATTTGCGGGATTTCGAAGGCTCGGAGGCCGACGTAGCCACCGAGTTGGATGATGAGATCGTCGCGATGATTCATAGCGGCCCGCCGCAGCTCCTCGAGTTCGGCGTCGGTCATCCAGACCTTGTATTCGTCCTGCTTTGCGGTCGCTTCCAGTCGCATAGGAGCTTCTAAAACAAGCTTACACTAAATATCTGTCGAGCATCAGAAACGGTGGTGTGTCACCCCCCGATTAGACCGCTTGAGCGGAGCATAGCAGTGTTTCAGTGACGACTTCTATGATAAGTCGACAATTCGTACAACAGAGATTCTATAGTGATTTGAGCACCAGACCGTTCCACGAAATGAAGAATAGCTGTCTTATCCAGATCAGAGCGACTAATCGATAGTTTCATTCATATCATCCAGCCAGCTTATAGCACGCTCACCGATGAGGAGGGGAATAGTATCGTCTACATGTGGCGGCCGGTCTCCATTAAATAGGGTGTGGTAGTTCTGTCTCTGAATCCGCCACCGAGTCAACAACGCTCGGAGTTATTCGACTACGTCCGAAACGCAGTTGATCAGCGGCTTGGCCAATTTGAGGCGTGGCCAGCGAATATCTTCAAGCTTGAATTGGAGAGTGCAGGTATCTATCAGAACTTCTCTGGTCGGTGTTTGCTTGAATTACTCGCGGAGGACGAGGTCGCTCGTGAGAAAGTTGATGGATTCCCATATATGAAGCGAATTGGGGCTGATCTTTCTTTAGAAGGAACGCGAGTCAAGAGAGCAACAGAGATATTCTATAACCTCCCAAACCACGAATATAAATCGACGTTTCCAGAACTAACCCTCTACACAGCGTTGGCGAGGGAAAAAGAACTTCTCAACGATGCTATCCCTATCGACATTTTCCCGAAAGGTCACTATACACCCATGCTTCGCGGTATCGATAACGAAGTTGATGGACTCTTATCACTGAACCAGGAGTATTTCCCGCTCCAAGTCTACAATGGCATTCAGCTAATCACAGAACATGATGCGGACGGACGGCGGGATAAAGTCGTCCAAGCAGAGGAAGTCTCCACCCAAGAGTACCCGCCGAGCAATCCGGTTCTTATCTCACATCTCGCATCGGAGAACGTGCGGGGTATCATGCGGGCGCACAATGGTAGCGTCATAGATACACAGAAACTCATCGCCTGCGAAGAAACCAATCCTGATCTTGCCGATGCAGCCAAATTCCTGAACGTCCGCAACCGGGTTGAATTCGTCCCACGTCTGGAGACTTCGTATGGCCTCGGCCTAGATGGAAAGCGGTTCGACGAACTCGTTAACGAGGTTCCGAATGCGATCATTCCCCGGAAAGTAGCACCCGCAGCAATCCAGCTGCCCGACTGGTATCGCCAAATCGTCCGTGGTGGGCTCCACCTGCTCTACGTCAACACGTTCTACCGACGGACCGATGACAGAACAGAGCGAGAGGCGAGTATACTTCTCCAGGAGGCATTCCATCACCTGCTCAGAAGCGATCACGGCATGGATCTAGACCAGTTCATCGACGAGGGCTGGAACGAGTTCCGACAACGGTACAAGAACATCAAATACGCGCAGCGCCGCGAACAGCCGATTCGACAACAAGCCCGTGAATATGTCTCGACACTCCGCGACCACAATGTAATAACCCGAAGTGGAGACACCATCTATGCGCGAGCCTCGGATCATCCTCACTCGTCGCTCTCGTTCCCGTCAGGCTACTGAATCATAGATAACTGTCAAACCGCGAGTAACTCTGTGGCTAACAGGGAACTAGTCTAAGTAAAGACTATATAATATCAGTGAATCTGCCCTGTTATTGCGAATGACTCGTAAGTCGATCGCCCGTAACTCCGGCAACTCGGGGCGGGTGAACATTTCCGGCTCCGAACTCGAAACACTCGGAGCGGAGATCGGCGACGACGTCGAGGTAGACGTCGTCGACGCGAACGAAGTCGCACACGCCCTCATCGACAGCAAGGACGCTGCCCGCTTCCTCATCGTTACTCCTCGCTAATCAGCTATGCAAACGGCACTCACCTACCGCACGAATCGCGACCTGTTCTCGAACTACTACCTCGACGAGCACCTCCCCGAGACGGAAGCGTGGGACGAGCTCAGCGAGGCCGACCTTCGCGACGCCAAGGAGGACATTATGGACCTCTGGGAGCGTGAGAAGGACACGGCCCCGAAGCGCAACGAATCCCAGCTCGAGGAGAAGTTCATCCGGCCCATGTTCCGGACGCTGGGCATCCCGTTCGAGGTCGAGGAGAGCACCAGTCGCACCAAGCGCCGGCCGGACTACGGCTTCTTCGAGTCCGAGGACGCCGCTCGTGGCGCATTCGAGCGTCGGGATTCTGGTGGTGATTTCTACGAAAACGCCACCGCCGTCGCTGACGCGAAGCGATGGGGTCGACCGCTGGACACTCGCGGCAGCGGCGAGCACGAACGTGACTTCGAGAACCCGAGCTACCAGATCCACGTCTATCTGCAGGAAGTAGACGACGCACAGTGGGCCGTGCTCACCGACGGGAAGAAGTGGCGGCTGTACTACGGCCCGACGAGCCACCGCCTCGACTCCTACTACGAGATCGATCTCCCGACCGTCCTCGAACAGGGCGACCTGGAGGACTTCAAGTATTTCTACCTCTTCTTCCGGCACGGCGCGTTTCTCGAAGACGCCAGCGGTGATTGCTTCCTCGACGACGTCTACGGCGAGAGTAACGTCTTCGCTCAGGAGTTGGGGGCGGACCTCCAGGACAACATCTACGAGGCCATCAAGGTGCTCTCCGAGGGATTCCTGCAGTACTCTGACAACGACCTCGACGAGGAGACGCTCGTCGAAGAATTGGAACTACTCGACGATCCAGCAGACTTCGAACAGGCACGGCTGAGTTTAATTCACGATAGCTCGCTCATCTACCTCTATCGACTCATCTTCGTCCTCTATGCCGAAGCGGAGGGTCGAGAACTACTCGACACGAGCAACGAGATTTACGAGGAGTCCTACAGTCTGAATTCGCTCAAGCAGGATATCGCCGACGAACTCGATAGTCCTGATCCCAGCTATCGCGACTGGCAGGACGAAATCTGGTCGCGCCTCGACGAGCTGTTCAAGCTCATCGACCAGGGGAGCAAATCCCGTGGGATTCCCGAGGAGGACCTCTACATTCCGGCGTACAACGGCGGGCTGTTCCGCACTGACCCGGACGAGGATGACGGCCCCGAACCACGCTTTCTCGCTCAGTACGAGGTCGGTGACGCCTATCTTGCACGGGTCATCGAACTGCTGACACGGAGTCAGAACGGCAACGACGGCGGGAAAATCTTCGTCGATTACTCGTCGCTGGATGTCCGTCACCTCGGGAGCATCTACGAGGGGCTCCTCGAGTACAAGTTGAACGTCGCCGACGAACCGCTGGCCCTCGATGACGGCGAGTACGTGAGCGCCGATGAGGGAGACACGGTGGTCGTCGACGAGGGCGAGGTACATCTGACGACTGGGTCCGGCGAGCGCAAAGCCACTGGTTCGTATTACACGCCCGAGTACGTCGTCGAGTACATCGTCGAGAACACGCTTGAACCGCTAGTCGACGACATCCGGGCGGACCTTGCGGGTCGGAGTGCCAGAGGCGACCGCGGCTTCGCCGAAGAGTTCGCCGAGCGCGTCTTCGATCTGAAGATTCTCGATCCAGCGATGGGCAGCGGACACTTCCTGACGAGCGCCGTCGACTACCTGGCCCGCGAGATCATCGACGCCCAGGAGAAGCAGGCCGCCCAGCAGGGTATCGAGACCGTCGACGAGGACCACGACATCAACTGGGCCCGCCGGCAGGTCGCTCAGCGCTGCATCTACGGTGTCGACCTGAACCCGCTCGCAGTGGAGCTAGCGAAGGTGTCGCTATGGCTGCGGACGCTCGCTGCCGAACAGCCGCTGGCGTTCCTCGACCACCACTTGAAGACTGGGAACTCGCTCGTCGGGAGTGACCTCGAAGAGATCGACGCCCTCGAAAGCGAGAAGCGGGAGGATCGTCCCGAATCCGAGTCATCTCTGTCGGAATATATCGACACGAAGCAGGGGACGATAGAGCAGTTGATGCGGATCTATCAGGACTTCATCGTCATCGAGAATCAGGAACTCGCCGATGTGAAGGAGATGGAAGCGAGGTACGATGAGTTCGAACAGAACAAGCTTCGGCAGCGGCTAGAGGCGATGACAAACGTCCACACTGCTGAGGAACTCGAGTTAGATACGCTTCCGTCCGACGCGTACGAACAAATGGCTGCTGCCCTGGAAACCGACGATAGCTGGGAAGAGATCGAGAATATGCAGTGGTTTCGAGATGCGCAGATGTGGGCCAGCGACGATGAGTATTTCCACTGGAAGTTAGAATATCCAGAAGTATTCTACAACGAAGATGGGACGCGAGTCGATAACTCCGGGTTCGACGTGATAATCGGAAACCCTCCTTACATCCGACCGCACAACCTCGATGATCAGTTGAAATCGGCACTTTGGAACCTCTACGGGGAGTCCTATAAAGCAAAGAGCGATATTCTCAACTGCTTCCTCCAGTTCTCTATCGAAAACACGAAAGAAGGTGGGAACGTGGGTATGATTACCTCAGATACGTGGCGGATATTGAGCAGCGCGAAATCCTTGCGGGAATTCATCCTCTCTAGTTGCAAGATTCGTTCCTTCGGTCTCCTCCCCGAGAATGTCTTCGAAGATGCGAGTGTAGAAACAGTCATCGTACTTCTGTCGCCAGATGCTACCGAAACGAGCAGAAAAGAGAATACGATCACGATTTCGGACACCATCTCAAACGATGACCGCTACGAGCTTCCCCAGAGCGACTATTACGGGGATGACTCCGTGTTCTTCATCCTCTCGGAGGTGGAATACGATGTCCGAGAGAAGATTGAATCAAAGTCTACGAATCTAGGAGCAGTCGCGGAGGTCGACTTCGGTCTGAAAACTGCGGATGATTCAAGATATCTCAAGAAAGAGTCTACAAAACCGGAGGATGAGAAACTGATTACCAGTGAGAACGTCAGCAGATATCTACTGACCTGGGGCGGAGATTACGTTTGGTACGTACCAGACGATATGAAAGAGAATAAATCAACCGCACGTCCCGGGGAAGCAGAGCGATTCGAACGGAAGAAGATCATTGTAAGTCGGATGAGCGAACGACCATCTGCCGTTGTCGATGACGATAGTACGTACATCAAAGACGCACTTCTCGTCCATCTAACGGTCGATAACATCTCTCATGAGTACGTGTGTGCTCTCATCAACTCGAACCTAATGACCTTCTATTATAATGAGGTGTACACGACAGTTGATCTTCACCGGAACGAATTGCTTAAATTCCCGATAAAAGACATCTCAAATCCGTCCAGTTTGGAATCTCGACCTACTATCGATTCATTCCAATCGCCCGGTGACGGCGAAGAGAGGCGGTCTTTCGTCGATATCCTCCAAGAAAAGGCGGAGGATCGTCAGGAATGGGAATCGATGGCACATAATGCTCTCACAGAACTGGTGACACAGATAACTAAAACCCGAGAAAAACTAGCAGAACTCAATCTCGACGTGCTCGATTACTTCGGGAATTATGAAAGCGGCTGTACGCTTGGTGAAGTAGGGTTCTACCAACCGATTGCTGACTCCGACTCGATGCACCATGCGACTACTGACTCTGACAGAGTTGACGGGAAGTTACAAATCGATCACGTCGAAGTCGAACGGGATGACACAACCGTAACGGTCTCTGCAACCATCAGGTACAAGCCTGTAAACGAGAAGGAACACGACATCGACTCAAACGGATATACGCAAACAGATCCAATTCCTGCATTCCAAATCACAGAGATCAGCGATGAAGAGATGGCGCTAATTGAGGCATTAGTCCCAACTGTAGTGGAAAAAGCAGATGGGTTTGCTGGATTCCGAAATAATGCCACGAAAACGATATCACCGATAGATCGCCTTGAAGGGATCGAATTGCCCAAAGTAGATGATGTCGAAGCGGGGCTCGAACGATATGGTGAAACGAAATGCCGGGCAAACAAGCTAGAGAAAGAGATTGAGAGGGCTGACGACTGTATCAATCAACTCATCTACGAACTTTACGAACTCACCAATGAAGAGATAGAGGTAGTCGAATCTGCGCTTGCAGATGACTAACTACGACGTCGGCGATCACATCAAATTCGCTGGTGGTCAGGGCGAAATAACCAAAATTGAAGATCGTCCAAATGGAGGCCAACTCCTTCATGTCTATACCACGGAGGGCCAACTCCGCAAACTCCCGAGCGGCTTGCCCCATATCGAGCGGATCGACTCTATCATTGACCGGCTCGCCGCGAAGCAAATCGATTCACCACTACACTACGACCTTCGCGAACGTGCAACCCGCCTTGACCTCGCCTACCGATACGACCGATTTCTCTCCCTGACCAGCAATCGCATCGAGATCGAGCCCTACCAGGTTCAAGCCGCCTACGAGATTCTGAACTCCTACGACCACCGATATCTCATCGGCGACGAGGTCGGCCTCGGGAAGACCATTGAGGCCGGTATCGTCATCGAGGAACTCATCGCCCGCGACCGGGCCGACCGGGTGCTCATCGTCGCGCCAGCACCGCTGACCGTCCAGTGGCAGGAGGAGATGCGCGAGAAGTTCGACCGCAACTTCGTCATCTACGACCGCGAGACGGTTCGGACCCACCGCAAGTCCCACCCCAACCAGAACGTCTGGAAGCAGGAAGACCTCATCATCACCTCTATCGACTTCGCGAAGCAGACGACCGACGACCCCAATTCGGACGCGGTCTCCGTCCTCGACGCGCTCGATAATCTCGACGAAGAGTGGGACGTCGCGGTGTTCGACGAGGCCCACCACCTGACGGCCCGGCGGTCGAGCGACGAGTCGATGGAGCGCACCCAGCGCTACATGGTCGGCGAAGCCGTCGCCGAGAACTCGGACGCGCTCCTGTTGCTCACCGGGACCCCACACAAGGGGAAATCCGACCAGTTCTACTTCCTCACCAGTCTGCTCGATCCCTACCGCTTCAGTCACGAGTCACAGATCAATCCGGACGCGCTCGAGGATCTGATGATTCGCCGGCTGAAGGACGGCATGTACGAGACTGACGGAACGCGCATGTTCCCCGAGAAGAACATCGAGGCACTCCCCGTTGAGATGACCCGCGAGGAGCGGAAGCTGTACGACGACGTCACCGAGTACATTCGCGAATACTACAATCTCGCCCAGCAGGAGGAGAACCAGGCCGCCGGGTTCACGATGGTCATCTACCAGAAGCGGCTCGTCTCGAGCATCTATGCCATCCGGAAATCTCTGGAGAATCGGATGCGGGCGATCCAGAACGATGCGGTCGCCGAGGAACTTCCAGACGACGTCCAGGACCTCATCCCACGCTACAGCACGGAACCCGAGACGCTGACCGACGCCGAGCGTGCCCGCGTCGAGGAGGCGCTGGAGACCGTCACGATCACGCTCAATCGGTCGAAGATCCAGCAGGAACTGGACCGTGTGAAACAGCTCTGGCAGCAAGCTAAGAACATCGAGACCGACTCGAAAGCCCGACTGCTTCGCCAGTTCGTCGATCGCATTCTCTCTGATAACCCCGACGAGAAGATCCTGATCTTCACGGAGTACACGGACACCCTGGAGTATCTGCGTGACGAGGTGTTTCCCGAGCACGATATCGCGCAGGTGTACGGCGACCTCGACCAGGATCGTCGACGAGAGGAGATGGAGAAGTTCGAACAGGAGGCGAACCTGATGCTCGCGACCGACGCCGCCCAGGAGGGGCTCAACCTCCAGTTCGCTCACATTATGGTGAACTACGACCTGCCGTGGAATCCCATCCGCATCGACCAGCGGATGGGGCGACTCCACCGCTACGGCCAGGAGCACACCGTCGAGATCCGCAACCTCTTCTTCGCCAACACCCGCGAGAGCGAGATTTTGAATTTGCTCATCGAGAAGACGAACCAGATCGAGTCTGACCTCGGGATGCGCTCGGACGTGCTCGGTCGTGTCCTCGAGGACGTCGACCTCGACGAGACTATCATGGCGGCCATCGCTGAGGACGAGCCAACTGAGCAGGTCGTTGCCGACGTCGAGGCGACGATCGAAGAGCGGAAGGACGCTATCCAGACCGTCGAAGACGACTTCCTCATCCGGGACCGGTTCGATCTCTCGGGCGAAGACGACGAGATCCTCGACGTCATCGAGCGGAGCCAACACGGCGAGGTGTCCGAGGACGACATTGAGACGCTCGTCAGGGTGTTTTTCGACGAGTTCGGCGGCACGATCACGGGCGTCCGTCCCGGTCCCGCACGGACGGAAGGCGACGTGTTCCAGCTTGACGTCCCCGACATACTGAATGGCAATCACGTTCAGCGCCGCTACGCACGGGCAACGTTCACCAAGGATATCGCCATCGCGGAGGACGACATCGAGTTTATCTCGCTCGATCATCCGCTCGTCCAGTCACTCATCGAGTTTTGCCTGGACTCGGAGAGAGTCCAAGGCCAGGTAGCAACGAAGGTGGCTGCGAACGACGCTCGCGCGCCGGGCATCCTCTTCAATTACCGACTCGGCTACGTCTCAGGGGCCGGAGACGTAGTGACCGAGAAGTTCGTTCCACTCTATGCCACGCTAGACGAGTCAGTTACGACGGAGGTGCCGGAGTTCGTGGAGACGATGCCACCGGAAGATGCAGCGTCCCATCCGGATTGTGAACAGCTCGCAGCTGCGGTTGACGACCTCCATCAGGCGGCCGAGATGGAGGCGTGGACGCAGGTAGAATCATTTGCCCAGGAAGCTCGCAGCGAGCGTGAACGCGACATCGAGATCAAACGTGAACACGCCGAACGTTACTTCGCCGAGCAAATCGAGGAATGGGAGGAACGTCTCGAAACGTACCAGCAGCGTGCAGAGCAGGGGCGGGACATGTCCGCTCCGATCGGGAATGCAAAACAGAAACTCGAGAGCCTCCGCCGTGAGCGCGACGCAGAGCTTGCGCAGCTTGACGAGGAGCAACACGTCACGCCGGAAGAGCCCGACCTAGTGACCGCAGTGTTCGTCGTTCCATCGCCGCAGGGAGGCAACTGATGGTACAGGTCGTCAACGTCGTTGCGTCGGGCGCTCTCGATGTGGAACTCGATCTTGAGACGGTCGCCCGGGAGCTTGACGACGTCGTCGACTACGATCCCGAGAAATACCCTGGTGCCTACTTTCGATTCGGTGACGACGAGCCGCTGATAACGCTGTACCGAACTGGGAAGTACATTATTACAGGGGCGTCATCGGAAGCCGAGGCTGGCAGCCTCCGAGATAAGTTCCTGACCCTCCTGAATCGCCACGGAATTGTCTCGGATGCTGATGATGCCTGGTTCACCGTCCAGAACTACGTCTGTATGGCAGATATGGAGCGATCGCTCAATCTGTCAGCCCTTGCGATCGGCTTAGGGCTTGAAGTGACGGAATACGAGCCTGAGCAGTTCCCCGGCCTAGTGTACCGACCCCACGACCACGCGTGTGTACTCCTGGTCTTTGCCTCTGGGAAGGTGGTGATCACTGGCGCGTCTGATGTGAATACTGCTGGAGACGCCGTTACTCACCTCCGGAAGCAAATTGATGACCTCCTTAGCGGATGATTCTGAAATACGCTACTGGGTGTCATCGTCTTCGTTGTCCTCGTCGTCACTATCTTCATCAAAGAACGAGTCGAGGTCGGTCTGGTCGTCTTCCATCAGGTAGTCCTCGACAGATTGCTCGCTGACCGTCTGCTCAATGTCGAGGATTGCTTGCATGTGGTCGACGGTGAACTCGTAGAGGTAGGTCTCTTCTTCGTCGTCCACTTCGCTACAGGCATCGATCTCGTTCAGGAAGTGGAGCACCCGTTTGATGCGTCCCATGGGGACAGCGTGCCTGGGTGCGAAGTGTGACCGGATGTCCGACGCGGAGATTTGAACCGGACCGGAAGCAGCTTGGTGTCCCCAGGTGTGGGAGATGGCGACCGCGAGGCACTCTTTCTCCCACGATTCCGTCACGACGAACTCTGTCTTCGGATTCACCGGGAGATCGATACCGCCCTCGAAGCGGGATTGGAGTCGAGTAGAGTTGAACTCTCCAGTGAGCAACCGCAATGACTCTCCACGTCCCTGTGTGAGGATAGCGGTTTCTTCTTCGAGTTGCTCTAGCTTTTCTCGACAGTTGTCCCATTCATTCCGACACTTCTCGAGGTACTCCTCGTCGATCCCCTCGTAAACGATGCAGGTCTCGATCTGATCTACGTTCCCGTCATAGGAGGTCTTCTCCTGGACTTCGGAGTCCGTGAGGTACGTCTCTGCTCGCTCAATCCCGACACGGTTGCACTCCTCCATCTGCTCGATGTGCCGGTCTTCGATGTTGGTTCCCTGTTTGATTTCGACCAGCAGAAAGACGCTGCCATCGTATAGGAGGAAATCGGGATGTGCAGCGACACCTTCGCGTTGGCCCTCAATCCGGGGGAACTCCACTGGCGCTTCAAAGCCGTGCGCAGCGAGACACGGGTCGGCGCGTGCCGAAAGTGCGGAGAAGAACGTATTGTAGGCCTGTATCTCGCGTTTTTGCCGAAGCCAGTGGTCCTGTTCCCCGCTCATCGTTACTGTCCAACCAACATGTTCTGCTTCTTCTCCAGCGAATACGTCGAATCGAACTCGTCAAGGACTTCCTGGCAGAAGCTTCGGAGACTCAATGCAGTCGTATTCTCCCGCGCATAGAGAACGATATTCGGGGGTTCTAATGCGATCTCGAATACCTCTTCGTGCTCTTTGTCATGCACGAAGAGGGTATCATCGCCCCACATCCCCGCATTGTACTGCAGGCCGGAGAGGATGTCTTCTTGGAGTTCTGCGGCGAGATTCGGGGCGTCGTCCCTGTCTGGGTCAGTGAGTTCAATTGCGGTGTGGCCATCGACTGCTTGACTACCATCGTCGAAGACCGTTCGAGTCGGTTTCTGTTCGACTTCGTAGTTAGCGCGATCGCGTTCCTGGTAATCCTCGGTCAGTCCAAGAATCGTGTTGACAGCCTTTGCTTCAGAGCCTTCTCGGACGTTTTCGACGGACAAATGGCCGTCGTTCGAGTTTGCTCCCTGGATTGCAGCAGCAGGGCTATTGGTTTGATCCCATTCGATCCTGCTCGGTGTGGCATCGAACGCCTCTTCGGCCTTATCAAGGTCGTCCTCTTCGGCGCCATGGAAGACGAGCGTCGCGTCTCGTTTCCGATACGGAGCGTGATACTTTGCGGTGAATCCAGAGACGTAGGCATCTTGCAACCCTTCGACGATGTCCTCTAAATCGTCTGAAGATAGATAGAGTCGCTCAACGTCTGGAAGATACTGGATGAGCTTTTCGACTGTCTTCTTGCACCACTCTTTGCGTTCAGTGGTCAGAATCCAGAAGTAGCCATTACTTCGGACGATGAGGAAGTCATCTGTTCGCCCTGCATCAGGGGTCGAGATCTGGATAAAGGACAGGTCGTCGTCAATGGATTGTTCGTCGACGACATGGTCCGCGATCCAATTTTTGGTGTTCCGGTCGGTGTCTTCGCTAGTGGCGAGACGTTCGATTGTCGCGTCTACCGTTCCGAACTCGAATCCCTGATTATCGAGTAGATAGAGTTTGAGATCCGTGGTTTTCCCGCCCCGAGTTTCCTTCTCCTCGGCTTCCTCCTCAGTTTTGACGACGTGCTCGACAAAGGCGCCAATGATATCTTCTTTGTCGTGTCCTTGGAGAGAGGTTGGATCAATTTCCATGGGTATCCCTGGGTGGCGATATGTTCGCTACGTGTTGTGTGTCGAAACGCACACACAACCGATTTATAACACTAACTAAGTCCGGATGACAGGAGTTCATCATCGTTCACTCCGTCCGAATCCAGATCACGCTTCGCTTGCCGGTCTTCTTTTTGCGAATCCGGTCATGTTGAGCCAGCTGATTGAGGTAATGTAGTGCAGTTCGATGCGGGAATCCGAGTTCGTCAGCAAGTTCGTTTGTGCTGTAGGGTTCCAGCTGCTCCATGGCTTCGTAGACGTCATTTGGCGACGTACTGGCTTGGAATCGGCCTTTTTCGTCGCGTGCGCGTTCGAGAGTGGCGTCGCTCATGTCTACGTGTTCGACAAAGGGGTGGATAAGTCCTTGCTCTTTGACGCATGGATAGTACGATTGAACAGAAGATCTGCTTCATGAATCTCTGAGTCGCCGCTTGATGCCTCATTGAGCGGAGTGACGACGCGTCGTTTCGCAACTTTGCGTACGAATGATCCAGCTTAACCAACACAACCGACGCATAGGGTGATCCTGTTGGTTAACTGCGCCATCCAGTCAGAGAGCCGCAGGAGACGCATTTCAAGCAAGGACTGGGCCGAGAGATTTTCCCGCCATACGACCAAGGACTACTATGCCCTTTACCGCGAGCTGGCGGACGCTCCTCGACAAGTGTGAGGAACTCGCCGCGGATGCGACGCTCATTACGCCGTTGTCGGAGACGCGTTTCCGCCTCACCGACGTTCAGGAACACCGCATCGTCATCGAGTTCATCGATGCAGGCGACTCCCAGCCGCTCCAACGCGAGCAGTTCGAAACGCTGATCGAGCGCATTACTGACGTTGGCGGGACCTTCGACCTCCAGCGCCTGCCCCCGGACGCAGAACCATACGCGGCAGCGCTCAGCCTTCACCCCCGCTACGAGATCAATGATCAGGCGGGGACGCTCACTGAAACTGACGAGCCGACGACGTCCCAGCTCATCACCGGGAAATCCGGCCAGCCCGCCGACGAGCAGACCGACGCCGCAGACCGTACAGAGCCCGACCTCGACATCTACGCCGACATGCTCCTCTTGATCGACGCGCTCGAACGCCACGATCCGGCGGCGCTCGAGAACTGTGAGACGCCCGCGCTCATCAATCTCTATACGCTACTGTCGGACGTCCAGCGCAATACCGGCGACCTCCGGCAGGACGTGCGTGAGGTACTCCTCGGGCGACTCCACCACGACCAATCGGTCCACAGCCAGTACGGCTCGGTCCAGCGGACCAGCCGCCGCAATCGCTCGCTGAAGGACGACGACGAGGTCATGGGCGTGCTCGAGGACGCGGGGATTCCTCGTGAGCGGATTCTGGCCGTCGATCGTGAGAAAGTCGACGAGGCCCTGGACGTGACCGAACTCTCCGAATCGGCGGTCTACGAGATCGAGGAAAGCGAGTACGTGCGGAAAGCCGACGTCGACGAGGAGCGCAAGGAAACGCGGCTGGCTACAAGGACTGAAGGATCAGCTCGCGCTGAGCGACGATCCCGACGCCGAAGAGTTACGCCAGGAAGTCGACGATCTCGAACAGCGCATCGAGGAGTTGACCGAGTTCAAACCCGGCACGGAAGTCGGGTCGCGGTCATAGCGACGGGGTCTGAAACGAGCTCCAGCTTCGTCTTAACCAACGCTGGCATCTCTTTCCCGTATTGTTGGTTAAGAACCTCCACCGTTTCCAGTAAACACCCCCCTCGTGCCGAATGAAAAACAGGCTGTCTGCGGACGAATCTGTTTTGCATTCCGATTAACCAACAGTGGCGGTTACGACCAGTGATTGTTGGTTAACAGCGGTCGCGGACTCCGTCGCCGATTCGCACTATCGAGCATCATCTCGACGGATACCAGTGATGAAAGCCCTCGGCCGCTCGGCATCCCGCGACCACAGCTGCGCGCCTCACTTCGTTCGGTGCTAGCGGGGTCGGGGGACGGCCGAGACGGCCTCGCCCTTTCTGAGTCCGCCAGGAGAGTGGCTGGTTCCTCGAGCGTCGAGTTCGGCTGAACGGGTGGTTCTCGACGGCCCGCCCCGCGCGCCGCGTGCCGCCCTCCGCGTCACTCGCGACCGACCATTCCGGGCGTGCGGGCGCTCTCCGCACCGCGAGCGCCCGTTCCGGGCTAAAATGCATGTGCCCTCGACGCCAGCGCTTCTCCCGTTTCGGTCCCGGACTTCCGGAGGGTTCCGGGACTCGCCGACCCACGACGGACGTGGTTGCGTCGCGGGCGAAACGGGGAATGCGCTGGCCGCTCGCTCCGGGCGGGTCGGCGCGCGGTGCTGGATGGGCGGCCGCCTCGGGCGCGCTCTCGCTCGCGCCCACAGGGCGCTCGCGAAGGCGCGAGCGAGAGCGCGCAGACGAGTCTGTCGGTCGGTGTCGACGAGAAATCCGCGATGTTGGTGCATCGCGGTGTCGGGCGCGTGAGCGCCTTCAGGTTCGGTGAAAGAACCAATGTCAAGTACGAGCTTTGTACGGTATGAATCTTCGGTCGAACAGGCATCCGAGAACAATGAGGCGTCCGAGGAGCCAGTCGTCGAGCACGAGCCGGCGCGGCAGTCGACGTGTCCCGAGTGTGACGGCCAGGTCGTCACCAGCGATGAGGAGTCCTACTGTGTGGACTGTGGTCTCGTGGTCTCAGCGGAGCACGTCGATCGCCAGCCGACGCGGGGCGTGCATGGGCCGTCAGACGGGAGCGGTCCCTCAGAGTGGAGCTGTGAGTCGATCAATCCGCTGCGAATCGACAAGGGGCTGCACACGACGTTCTTCCTCAGCAGTGACGGGTACGGGAACTCGCTATCGAGCGAGCAGATGGACAAATTCGAGCGGTTGCGGCAGCGGCACAAGCGCTTCCAGGTCGAGGACAAACGCGCGATTCGGCTCAACGAGGGGTTCCGCGATATCGAGTCGATCACCGGGAATCTAGCACTTCCCGGGTTCGTGGCCGAGGATGCCGGGCTGTTCCTGAAACAAGGAGCCGATGCGCGCCTTCCCGGCGGCCGGATGTCGTGGGAGGCACTCGCCGGCGGGGCGGTACTCCTCGCAGCGACCGAGGCAGGATTCTCCCGGTCGTGTGACGAGGTCGTGCAGTATACGAAGTCCTCGTACGAGCGAGTGAGCGCGGCAGCGCGGAAGTTGCGGTGCGAGCTCGGTCTGGACGTGCCCCCGGCGCGAGAGGGGGTCGTCGACGATGTGCTCATCGCGCTCGACGACAGTCTCGACGTGCAGACGTGTCTGGAGTTGCGGGAACTCAGTGACCACCTCCTGGAGATCGCCGACGAGAAACCGGTCGGACCGGGGACGTCGCGCCTGACGATGGGGGCAGCGGCGGTCTACGCGGCGGATCGGCTCACTGACGGAAAGATCGCCACCCAGGCGCAGATGGCTGAGACGGCAAGCACCATCGTCGACACCTCGAAAAATCGGGTCAGCCGGTACTCGCAGGCGCTCCACGACGCCTACGTGGACAAGCACGGAAGCGATGATCCAGGCGCAGTCCTCGAACGCGGCCGCATCCGACTGCGGTAACGGGCTCTCGAAGCCCTCTTTTTTTATCGTGACCACCGCCCGGTAACGCCCCGCCTCCCCACCCACCGCTCCCGGCTTCCCTCCGGTCAGCCGGCAGCCACAACCGACAGCACTGCAACTTCGAGTATTCACCCCTGGTTTCCGTCGTCCAGTTAGTTCCCCTGTGAAAGTGAGATGTGCGTAGACGGCCGTCTCAAGCGGTTTTCTGACGGTTTACATTCCGAATATGGGGTGTTCTTCGACAAGCGGTGTATCTCGAAACTGGGTGAGGTTTGCCGGGGTATCCGTTTCGTAGTGACAGCACCAGAAGCGTAAGGCGAGATGAGGTGAAGATGCACGATTCAAAAACTGATTAACCAACAGGATAGGCAGTATAGCCCCTCGTTGGTTAATCGTATAGTCCGACTGGCATACTTTCCGGGTTCTGCCTGATCCTGGCGGCTCCCAAAGCCGGGATAATTAACCCAGAGCGACCACGTTCAGATACTCATATGTCGAAGGATCGGTTTGAGGCGGCTGCGAACGATTTCCGACAGCTATCGGCTGTTATCGAGTGTGTTGCCTGGTCCGACAGTGTCTCTGTTCGGTATTCGGGGTCGATGCACGACCTCAGGAACCAAGCACGCGAACACGACCTGATTCCAGTGAATATCGACGGCGTCCTGTACGCCGAGCCAATGCCCGTCGAGAACGACGCCGGCGAGATCGTCCCTGATGACGACCCCGAACCCGCGTCCGTCGTCGCAGAGGCTGACCCGGTACAGTCGGCGCACCTGATCGAAGACGACGGGGAGCAACGGCTCCTCGTCACGACGACTGGTGTCGAAAGCGCGATCGATTTCATGGAACTCGATGGTCCCTACGGCTGGATGCTTACTGAGGCCAAAGAAGCCCAGATCCGGCTCGCCCCATCGACGTCCGGCGTCTCGTTTCTCCTGAGCCGGAGCACGAGCCAGCTCCGTCGCCTTGAACGAGAGTAATCGATACCCGTTCACCTTGAACAACACACTACCTGGTCGACCTCGTGATGGCCTGTGGAGGGCCGTTATTGCGACCCTCGCCCGATGATCCCTCCACCTCCCCACCCTCCGCTCCCGGCCTCCCTCCGGTCGGCCGGCAGCCACAACCTCATTGACAACCCCTGAATGAACGTCGTCCTTCAGCTGAGATCAACCGAACCGAGGCCCAGATCTTGGCAGGTTTCTGTTCCCCCAGTAGCGTGGAGGCACCGTAGCCAATGGCAACAGACCCCTCGTTCAGACTCGAACTCGACACCGCAACCGCCCTTCGCGACTGGCTCCTCGATGCGAGCCATCGCGATACAACCGGAACAGTCGTTGCTGAATCGCTCGCAGAACTCGCTGCTGGCATCGACGGGCAGCTCCACGGACAGTCCGAGTACCTCGAAATCGGTGTGTCGACGACGAAATTTCCCCCGACGAACTCGTCTCCGTCACTCGATGACCAGAACGAGATGAGTGAAACCGCTGATCCGTCCGGTCAGGACACCGACGCAGCTGACTGTCCGACTGAACGCGGCTCAGTCGATACAGAGCACACGGATCCGTCTCAGGTCTATGATGCCCTACCCAGCGATGCGTGGCACTCTCCGACTAGAGAGGATAGTACTTGCTCGGAGGATTCGTCGATGTCAACGATCGGTTACGAACAGACACCGACTGCTAGACGGAGCCGCAACCGCCCCGATACCGACGAGGACTCCGCCGCGTTCCAGTTCGTTACATCGTACGAATGCAGCGTGTGCGGGGCCATTCAGGAGATGGAAACCTCACTGCAGGTCTGTGCATTCATCGACGACTGCGCGGCCTGCGACGCGGTCAACGTCCGGTTCAGTGCAGTCGGAATCCCGGAACCAATTTAGGGACGCTATCTTCTCGCTGCCGTCACTCTTTCGTCGCGCGTTCAAGCGCTCGCTCGAGCTGCGCCCGAATGGCTGTGAAGCGGGCGATCAGGCCGCGCATCCACCCGTCGGGGACGATGACGATCGCCTCGCCATCTTCGAGACGTTCGAGGTCGCTTTCGGCGATCGGATGCGTTTCATCTCGGAGTTCCTGGCGGCCGACGGAGCGTCCGTCACGGTCATGTACGGGGACGGACCGGCGCTGTTCCTCACGGCCGATCTGTGACCGGGCGTACTCGACGCTCGCTGCATCGCCGACCCGCATGATTACTGATTGGACGAGGCCGCTCAGTAGCGCATTCGCGCGGTCTTTCCCGTAGGCGTCGTGGAGCTGTGCGACCGACTGGACGCCGAGCAGGAGCTGGGTGTTCCGGCCCCGTCCCGCGTTGATCAGGTCGCCGATCTTCCGGAGGCCAGGAAGGCGCGCGAACTCGTCCAGGACGAAATACGTGTCGCGGTCGTCAGCAAGCGCAAAGCGTGCCGCCCAGTCGATGAAGAACCGAAATGCGGGTTGGACCGCGTCGCCCTCTGTGATCGGGAAGTCCAACAGCAACGTCCGTCCCTGTGGGTCCTGCATGTACTCGCGGATCGAGAACTCGCCCGCTTCAGCGAAGTCGCCGCGGAAGAGGTCAGCGATGATCTGCTGGAAGTTCGCGTAGACGCCCGCCGCCTGCCGTTCTGAATCCGGATCGATGGCCGAGGCCGCCGCAGTAAGATCCGAATGGTCGGTAAGCTGCTCGTGCATCTCTTGTTTGTCAGTCGACTGGACAAACGCCACAAGATCCGCGTTCGTCGGCGTCGTATCATCCGCCTGGGCTTCTCGGTGGAGATACGTCACGACCGCAACGAACAACTGGCGTGCGGCTGGACTGAAGAACTCAGATCCCTCCGTTTTGGGAAACAGTGCTCGGCCGATTTCGTCGATATCGGCCTCGCGTTCGATTTCAGCGAAGACATTCCAGTGTTCGGTTGCGCCCGTCGACGAGAGGTAGATCAGGTCCTCGTGGTTGTGGTCGCGTTCGAGGATGTCCTGATATTCGCCTTTGTAGTCGAAGACGACAAACGGATCGTCCGTTCCGGCCTGCATCTGATGGGAGAGATGTTTAATCGTCTCCGTCTTCCCCGCGCCCGTCTCCCCGAGCACGAGAATTGAGCGGTCTTTCTGCAGTGGGAAAAATCGCGAGAGATTCATGTGATCGCTTGCAGCAGAGAGTCCCCGAAACGGCAAGACATAGTTCCCGTCGCTGATGGTCCTACGGAGTTCGCGTTCCGTGTCCCAGGTACGCAGTCGCTGGCCAGTATACGCTGTGATACCGAGTGCGACGACGAAGCCACCGACGCGGGGCAGCGTGAACTGCTCGACGAGCGGGAGAGACATCGCAGTCAGATATCCTATCTGGTGGAGGATGAGCTCGACCACCTGCGCGAGCAGGAGGACGTGAAACGCCCAGAACAGTTTGAGGTGTGCTGGAAAGAGCAGGACAGTGCCGACCGCCCCGACCAGATAGAACAGCGGGACGAGCCAGAGTGCGCGGCTACGATGTAGCCCCTCGAACTTGACGTCATGGAAATTCGCGCGCTCGAGGATGGCGTACACCCAGGGCAACAGCAGCGCGGCCGCCATCACCGCCGCGATCTTGAAGAATATCTCTACCTCGTCCTCTTGCCGGTAGTCCTCAGTTTGAGACTCAGAATCGGTGCGTGCGCTCACGAGTTCACTCTCCAATTGTGCCGTTGATTTACTGGATGGGGAAGTGTCTTCTCCATCGGTCTGTGATGAGGGGATCAGTGAACTGGTCGCATCCCTGTTCGATGTGCAGTACACGGGTGGCGTCGAACCGAACGCCGATGCGCCCGGGACGTCCGGCGGTATCTACGACCCAATCGAGGCGTTCTAACTCCATTCACCGCCAGCCGCCGTGAGCTTGGTAGTAGGTGTCGGCGAAGTGTCGCCAGTCCTCGCGCAGACGTTCCTCAGCATCCGCAGCATCAAAATCCGACGGGAGAGAGGTATCTTTCCCGCCTTCTTCGCTATAGAATCGGTCGATGTGTGGGCCGCCGTGCTTTCGATCGTCGATCCGGACGATGTGCTCATGTGAGGCGTCGGGTGCGTCCTCAGACGGCATCCAGTAGAACAACCAGACAGCGAAATCGGTCGTCACGGGGGCGGTCGCGGTGTCGACGGCGTCAGAGAGATCGACCGCGAGGCGAATCATCCGCCCTTTGTGTGTGCCAAGAGGGTAGGCGTAGTCATACGATTCAGACATACTCACTCATACCGATTTTCGAAGCCTGGCATAAAACGCTGCCCAAGATACCACCCTCACTGGTGGATCAATCGGCCGTCCCCGCGAAATTCAGCAGAGGTTTTATCACTATTGACTTCTAACGCAACAGTAGAGAGGGTGATATATGTGTCTGAAATAAACCATGCGGGAGAAGAGACGGCTGACCGCATTGCAGACAGGGCCGAGTTCAGCCGCACGCTCGCCCAGAGCGACTACGATAACGTGACTGTGCTCGCTCTCAGCGAGGCAGCTGACGTCCTCACAGACCGGCGACGGGAACTCATCGACGCGCTTCGCGTGGGCGAATACGGGTCTGTCCGCGACCTCGCCCGGGAGGTCGGCCGTGACAAAGGTGCCGTCTCGCGGGACCTCGCTGTCCTCGCCGAGCACGGTGTCACGACGCTCGAGGAGAACGGCCGTGCAAAGCGCCCGGTCCTCCGGACCGGTACGATCGTCGTCGAGCCGGTTGCCGTCACCCACGGCTGACGACGCTATCGCTGCGCACCACCAGCACGTGCTGTTCTCAGCTAGCTCGCCAGCTACCGACGTGGCTGTTTTTCACTCGAAACGCGGTGTGTTACAGGTCGATACCGGGTGTCGGTCGCGCCAACCAACACTGAAACCAGTGGTGTGTTCGGCGGCAGTGGTGTGTTCGGCGGCAGTGGTGTGTTCGGCGGCAGAAGGGCAGAGAATCCGTAAAGGGATACAAACGGATTAACCAACAGAGACGCGGTATGGCGCGTCAGTGTTGGTTAATTGCTGGTCGCGTGGACGTCGTCGAGACGCCAGTCGAGAGAGTGCCTGTTGCTGTCGGTCGCTCATCTAGCCCCGCTATTGCGCCGTACCGACCCAGCTGGGGCAGCGCGAGTTGCTCAGGAACCTCGGTGTGTGCGTGTCGTCAGGCGCGGCCGCCCGCGGTCGCCGTGCTCGCTCGCGCGAATGGGTCGCGCGCCAGCGGGTATGCCCGTCGGTTCCTTCGCTCCAGCTGGTGCTCGGAACTGCCCTCACTCCGCTCCCGTTGGTCGCTCCGTTCGGCGACCGGGCATACTCCACTGGACGTTCGCGTGGCTGCGGGCGTTGCGCCTTCCTCTGTGACCCGCTCGCGCCAGGGCACCTGAGGCGCGAGCGGTAGCCCGCAGTGTCGAGGTTCAGGTCGTCGGGAAGAGGATGAATGAAGACGCGGCGTTCGCCGCGCCTCGCACCTTGTGAGTGCAATGTCGAGTATCAACGAGAGCGGCAAGAGCGTACTGGTACAGACCGAACTCAGCGAGTTCCGAACGACGATCCCGACGGTCGTCACCGATGGCGGCCATCGCATCGAGGACGCGCGGACGCAGCGAGCGTTGACCGAGGAGATGGACGTGTGGCTCTCGCAGGAAGGCGGCATCTATGGTGTCCAGAAGGGCGCAAGCGGGAGCATCTACGAGGTCGACGTCGTTTCAGAGACGTGCTCGTGCCCGGATTGGCAGACAGGCGAGCCGGACGGTGGGTGCAAACACCTCCGGCGGGTCGACATGGAGATTCGAGCCGGTCGAGTCCCGCGCCCAGATGGCCGACTCACCGAGAGCGCAGCTGTGATCGAGATGCCAGCCGAGGAGGCGCGACGGTGATGTTGGTCTGTGAGTGTGGGAGTCGACGGCTGGAGTTGGAGCGTGCAAGCCAGCGCGAATCGTCGAACGGCTTCTTCGAGTGCTATCGCTGTGCGGTCTGTGGTCGAACGGGAAGCTACGAGGTCGACGACGTCGCCGGGATCGACTGGACGAACGACTGTGTGACGACTGAGGAGCAGGTGCCGTAGCTGCGAATACCCGGCACTCGTTTTTCGTATCCCGAACCACCCCTCCACCTCCAGGTTCCGAGCGCTCACAGTCGTCGTGAGCGCTGGGCTTTCCCGATGGTTGTTTCGCGATTAGCTCCGGACACGACACCCACCGTTATCGATTTGTAACGAGGTCCTGTTCAGCCCCAGCACCTCAACAGGAACCTCGTGTGTCTGTCCGGTCGAGCAACTGGTGGCCCGAGAATGCGAATCCGTGGATCGTCGACGAGTAGCGATGCATCGGCCCGTCGATGACTGATTCGAGAAGTGGCTGTCTTGTTGTACGATCTGAAGGACTTGGTAGACGCTTCCGAGAAGAGTGGGGGGTTGACCGAGCTATGTGCGATGGAAATTCGGTGGTTCTTACCGCGTGGCAGGCTAAAGCCCTGCTGGCACTTTCTGAGAAAACACCAGACAACACGGTGATTTGTGTGCGCTGGTAT
>NZ_SJES01000012.1:0-70761 GCF_004762015.1 Halostella pelagica | reverse complement strand
TCGCCGAGTTCGTCGTGGCGGTCGCGGAGTTCGTGATAGATGTCCCAGAGGTACTCCGCGCGGTCGATGTAGGAGAGTTCGCGCCACTCTTCGAAGGCGGCGTCGGCCTCGGCCATCGCGCGGTCGACGTCGGCTGGGGTGCCGCGCTGGAACTCGCCGAGGCTCTCGCCCGTCGCCGGGTTCTCGCTCTCGAACGTCTCTGTGCCCTCGCCGTCCGTCCACTCTCCGCCGATGTAGTGGCGATATTGCGCCGAGTCTGTTGTCCGACTCATACGTTCTTCTCCGCCCCCACCGAGTAGAATTGACACCCTCCCATGGTCGGGGTGGTTCTTTATTTCTGGATTAAACTCGTGGTTTTTTTGGTCGGTGCCGTGGTTATAGGCATCCCGGACGAGGTTGAAACGATGATTCCACCCATCGCAAACAACTTCGTCGCTGGAAAGTCACCGCCAGCGGCTCTGGAACGTGCGGCCCGGAACAGAAATAATAGTATCGGGACGATCCTTAATCTACTCGGAGAACACCACGACGACCCCGAGGACGCGGCCGACGACACCGAGGCGTACTGCTCCCTGCTTGACGATATCACGATATCTGATATCGACGCTCTCATCTCGGTCAAACCCTCACAGATCGGCCTGGAGGTCTCGGCGGACCGGTTCGAGGCTAACCTCCGACGGATCGTCGATAAGGCGGCCGAGGATAACGTGTTTGTCTGGGTCGACATGGAGGGTTCGGGAACGACGGACGTGACTCTGGACGCGTACGAGAGCCTCGCACGGGAATACGACGGGGGCGTCGGCCTCTGTCTACAGGCGAATCTCAAGCGTACGAGCGATGACCTCGACCGCCTCTCCGACGTTCCGGGCAAGGTGAGACTCGTGAAAGGTGCGTACGACGAACCCGAGTCGATCGCGTACACGGACAAGTCCAGAGTCGACGAGGCGTACCGGTCGCTGATCGAAGACGCCTTCGAGCACCGCGAAGGGGGTATCGCCGTCGGGAGCCACGACCCCGCGATGATAGAATACGCTCGCCAACTTCACGAGGAGTACGGGACTCCGTACGAGATTCAGATGCTCATGGGAGTTCGCGAAGACGCCCAGCGAGAACTCGCAGCCAGTGGCGTCGATGTCTATCAGTACGTCCCGTATGGATCACGCTGGATGATGTACTTCTACCGACGAGTCCGGGAGCGAAAGGAGAACGCGCTGTTCGCGCTACGGGCGGTCGCCGACTCCTGAGGCCAAATCGCGCTCCTTGTCCGGCCCACTGCAGTCGATACCGTCGGTCGCAGGGTTCCGACGGTCGGTGTACCGAACGGAGAACGACAGGCCGTCGAATCCGTGTGCGATTTCGGGTAAGGGGCGTCGGATCAGTCAGTGTACGAGACACCTTCTAGAGAGGAGGAATGGGTCACTACAGAGGTAATAATATAGGTTATATATTCGCAATACATCTATAGAATATTGTCTACTATTTTCAAACTTCTACAGTATTGTCTCGGCCATTCAGATATCAACAGAAAGAAGTCAACTGGAAATTAGTGGCGGTGAAACGCTTTTCGGGTGACCCTGTTCGTCGGGTTTGAGTTAGCGGGTTGAATAGTCGGGGTGATAGCCCGGCGTAATCGAACTCATGGGCAGTTCTGTTTTCGGTGGGAGACGATCTACGGGGACATTGCAGAAATACCGTGCACCTGGCTACTGACCCATGGCTAATTGCCAGGTCGTCGGCAGTGCTCTTGAATGAAAATGATATTGTCTATTTAGTGCAAACTTCCACACAACCCCAAGTATAAAATATAATATACTACTACTGAAGTCGGTAGGTTTAGCGGCTCGATAGACAGCCATGTCTATAATCGATTACCTGTTCTGGAGGAGTGGGGTCGTAACTGAATTCCACGAGGTCCGTTCACTGGTCAGTCACACGGTCGCTGTCAAGAACGTGCAGCGAGCGGTCGACGGTCAGTGTAACCTGAGTGTCATCCTTGTCGTAGGTAACGGTAGCACGAAACGGCTCTTCCGACTGAATACTGGCTTGGTCCCGAGTGACTGCACCGAATTCCCAGAAGGACAGTTCGGTGGGATCGACACCCTGTTCGTAATAGAAGGAAACGACAGACGGATGATCCTGGAGGCTCGCACCGATGTCGACTGTCATATCCATATTACATCTGTCACAGACGAACTGGACGAACGGGACAGCGGAGAACTGGTCAGGGAGTCCGGTCTCGGCATCGTCTAGCGTCTTAACCGTGGGGTGGATCTTGCCTTCGCAGTACGGACAGAACCCATTCCGAAGTTGTCGGACCGTGTTCCGGCCGTACCGCTGGGCAACGTCGGGGAGTTCGTCGCGGTTGTACCCGACGAACACGCCGGGAGGGACACCGAACTTGCTAGTGATATCACACTCTCGACAGTCGATACTCACCCACTCGTCTCGATATTCAAAGAGAAGAGAGCCACCACAGGCGGGACACGGGTCGTCGATCGGGATCGGGTCGACGCCGTCCCCTTTCGTGTATGTGCCGGCAAGCATCGATCCCACGACCTGGATTCCGGCCAGTTGAAGCCGATAGGTGTCACCGTGCTTTGCAACGAACTGGTCGGTGAGTTTGTCGAGGTGGTAGTTGAACTGTCCGGAATCCTCGATTCCGGCTCGATCTCTGAGTTCCGAGAAGGAAGCTTCCTCGTCCGTTATCTCCCAGAGCGCCTGGAGGATTTTGATCCGTTTCGGGTCGGACAACATACCGAACGCATCAGCCTGATCGCCTGCTTCGAACGGTTCAGTCTCGTCCATAGTTGGGTGTACCGGGGTTATCGTGTTCAGGACACTGGTTGATCTTCCGACGCGGGTCAGTACGATTGTATTTCGGACCAATTGTCTATTGACTGTTTTCATTCCCGGTTCTCTAGATCGGACCCTTCCGAACAGTTATAGTAGTCACTGCACACTTGATCATACGACAGAGATCCGATCAGCGTGTGAAACGTTTCAGTGACTACTATAAACGGCTCTGAAAGTGAGAACTCCGTCAATATCTCAGGTAGTATTATGACGACACCCTCGAGCGAACGAGCAACTGTTCGTGGAGCGGACTCGGACACAAGAGGTGAAAGAGGTCATTCGATCTCTCAACAAGCAATAGTGTATATTTTAAATAATAGTAGTATAATATATATTTAGAACATCATTCAGTTCCAAACACCTACAGAGACGTAGAACTAGCGGCTGATCTGGTAATAGATGGGATTAGAAGGTTCTCATAGCCACTAGAAGCCTGATTTCGGCATTTAAAACCGGGAGGTTCGTTTCCCAGAACAACGCTATTCTTTCTCAAATACTATCATTTTCGTTCTTTTTCTTTTCTCGTGATGTATCCTGCGATCCGGTTTCTGACCCGCTTTGCTTCGACGCTGGTCAGCTGTTCGACGCGGTGTTTGTTCTCCTCGAAGTCCTCGGAGAAGGTGTCGGGATGACGCTCTATGAGCGAGTCCCCGATACTGATTATCTCGTCAGAGTTCGAAGTCATACCGGAAACTCGATCCCGTTTCCAATAGTTCTTTGCCACGTCTGTGTTCGAGATCTGGCCGGACTTGTGGCTGTGTCTCTCTTGGTCTCTGCGAACCGGTGGGAGGCAAACGCCACATGTTCTCTTGGTCCAGTTCGGGGCAGGCGAAACTGCGTGTGCCGTATGTCGCCGGAATATTCATTAACCACGCGTCACAAAAGAGGATGTGAGAAGTTACCATGACACTTAGGGTCACGAGTACCAGCATCGAGTCGCCCGCGGATCGGACGCACGTCTGTCACTTCGACGAACTCTCCGAACAGGCCAAAGAGTGCCTGCTACGAGTGGTGGACGACGATATCGTCGCCGGAGTCGATCCCGATATCGCGACAGAACTCGTGCAGTACGACCTGATAAAGTTCGTCGAATACTACGACGTGCAGCTAACCGACCACCGGGCGAGTGGATCTGTTTCCGCTTGACGGACACCGTCCGATTCTCTCTACCGGTCGACACAGTCATCGACGATTCCGATACCATGTAGCAGCACTCGCGTACGCTCAGAACGAAGCCGACCCGGAGACCGGCGGACACCAGAGAGCTCACAGGTATCAACAGTAGCGCTTGCAACTGTAACAGTGAACGTCTGAGTGAATATCTCCGAGCGAGCGATAGCGTGATCACAGAAGCGAACCCGACCGAACAAAGCACTTAACAACGGCATAGCCGAACGTTATCAGTAATGACGGCAGACCCAGAAGACATCATCAGCGTCGGCGACCGCCTGCTGAGCCAGCATCCGGATTCGTTCTCGACGAAGTTCAGCAAGAACAAAACGGTCGTGAAGAAGATGACCAACCTCGGCTCGATACGGCTCCGAAACCGGATAGCCGGGTACATAACCCGCAAGCAAGTCGGAAACTGAGCAGTCGCTACCCGTTTGCGGATTTCCTGCTTCCCTACTCGCCCAAGACCTCGCGAGCGCCGGTTCCGGCGGCGAATGCTCGCAAACGCCCCGTATATTCAGTGCCTGTCAGGTCGTGAGAAACGGCGATTCCGAACGGATCCAGTCCGTTCGCGTTACGTGGACAGGCGCTATAGATTAACAAACTTAGGCTGTTAACCAGTGACAGAGAAATAGATGTATCGAGATAATAGTAGGTGCATCGTCTCTTCGGTCAGAGAACGACGACCGATACGCAGAGTCAACGCAACGCATACGCCCGAACTCGGTCGTTCAAGCACCGTTCGTGCTTGTGCCATGCGAGTGTGTGGAAAGAAAGCCTTTTGCCGGTGTGCAGGTTCCTGTTTACGTATGTTACTTTCCGGCACGGTGGTCGCCGATTCGAGTACCGTTATCCACGACGGTGCCGTCGTCGTGAACGATACGGTCATCGAGGCCGTCGGTGATCGGGACGCACTCGTCGATCAGTACCCGGACCACGAAACACAGGAGTACGACGTGCTTCTTCCCGGCCTCGTGGGCGGACACATCCACTCCGTGCAGAGCCTCGGCCGCGGTATCGCCGACGATACGGAACTCCTCGACTGGCTGTTCGACTACATACTGCCGATGGAAGCATCGCTGACGGCAGAGGAGATGGAGGTGGCAGCGAAACTCGGCTATCTCGAGATGATCGAGAGCGGAACGACGACGTGCGTGGACCATCTCTCCGTCAACCACGCGGACCAGGCGTTTGAGGCTGCCGGAGAGATCGGCATTCGCGGCGTCCTCGGGAAAGTGATGATGGACCGCCGCTCACCCAGAGGACTCTTAGAGGACACGTCGGACGCGCTGGAGGAGACGGAGCGGCTCATCGAAAAGTACCACGGCTCGTTCGATGACCGCGTCCGGTACGCTGTCACGCCGCGGTTCGCCGTCTCTTGTACCGAAGAGTGCCTTCGCGGCGCTCGCGAACTCGCCGACGAGTACGACGGCGTCAGGATCCACACGCACGCGAGCGAGAACCAGAGCGAGATAGAAACCGTCAAGTCTGATACGGGGATGCGAAACATCCACTGGTTGGACGAGGTCGGCCTCACCGGCGAGGACGTCGTCCTCGCCCACTGCGTCTGGACGGACGAGAGCGAGCGGGAAGTCCTCGCGGAGACGGGGACACACGTCACCCACTGTCCGTCCTCGAACATGAAACTCGCGAGCGGAATCGCCCCCGTCTGGGACTACCTGGACCGGGACATCAACGTCGCGCTCGGCAACGACGGGCCGCCCTGTAACAACACGCTCGACCCGTTCACCGAAATGCGGCAGGCGAGTCTCCTGCAGAAGGTGGACCAGCTAGACCCGACCGTCACCCCCGCCGAGGACATATTCGAGATGGCAACGATAAACGGGGCAAAGGCGGCCGGCTTCGACCGGTTGGGAGCCATCCGTGAAGGCTGGCGCGCCGACATCGTCGGTCTCCGGACGGATATCACCCGGGCGACGCCGCTTCACGACGTGCTCTCCCACCTCGTGTTTGCCGCCCACGGGGAGGACGTGATGTTCACGATGGTCGACGGGAACGTGCTCGTCGAAAACGGGGAAGTGACGACCGTCGACGCGGAACGGATTCGCCAGAGAGCGGACGATGTCGGCCTCTCGCTCGAATCGCACCGCGAAGCGGCAGAGGAAGTGAAACCGTAAGATCGACTGTTCCGTCGTTGAACCGCCGCGACCGGTCCGTCGGTGGCCACTGATTCAGCTCCATCCGCCTGCCAGACCGTCTACGGACCGTACACACTATCGATCGCGACGTGAGTAACGGGGGGTTCCGCGGCGTGTGTCTCGGCAGCGGTCTGTCCGAGCGACGGCGTCTGGGGAGGAAATGCGCGGCAGGCAACCCCGTATCGACGCCTTCGAATGTCTCCCGTAACTCGGCGACTGTGACGCGTTCCGAAGGGCGGTCGAATCGGATCGAGCCGTCGACGACGCCGACGATGCGGTCGTAGTGGGCGGCCGCCAACTCCATGTCGTGGAGGACGGTGATCAACGTCCGGTCACTCCCGGTGTCGTTTGGCACTTCGAGGACGGTGGTCCGCGATGACTGGTCGAGGTTGGCCGTCGGCTCGTACGCGACGATGGTGGGTGCGTCCTGAATCAGCGCGCGAGCGAACGCCACTCGTTGCCGTTCGCCCGCGCTGAGCGCGTCGGCCCTGTGCAGATGTGCCCGGCGGACCCCGAGTCCGGTTCGCCCCGGGGACAACGTTATAGTCGTGCGTGCGGTGCCGTGGCACATGGAACTGGACGTGAGTGGCACAGTGTGTCCTCAGACAGTGACGATCGTTAAACGCTGTCTGGAGGAACTCGAACCAGGTGACGAACTCACGGTCGTCGGGGATTACCCGCCCGCAGAGCGGAGTATTCGCCGCTCGTGTCACAAGCACGGGTACGACGTATCGACGGCAACTCCAACGGAACCCGAAGCCGAGTTCGAACTACAGATACTCGTGACTGAAGCGTCGGGCTCTCGACGGTCGGTGACGGACTCACCGTGAAATCCGGGACAGAAACGGAATGTTGAGCGAACGCAGTTCAGTCGCTCGCCGCGATAGCTTCGATTTCGACGCCGACGCCCTTCGGCAGGTTCGCGACCTCCACAGCGCTACGGGCGGGCGGTTCGTCGTCGAAGAAGTCCTTGTAGGTGTCGTTCATTTCCTCGAAATCGTCGATATCGTCCAGAAACACGGTGACTTTCAGGATGTCGCTCATCTCCAGACCCTCCTCCGACAGAATACCGCGGATGTTAGAGAGAGACTGCTCGGCCTGGGCAGCGATCGGTTCGTCCGCAAGCAGGTCACCGTCGGGCGTCATCGGGATCTGACCGGCGGTGAACACGAGATCGCCGTTGGTCGTCGCCTGACTGTACGCGCCAACCGCCTCCGGTGCATCGTTCGAGTTGATTACTCGCTTCATACGGGATCACTCAAAGCATCGCACCTTAATGATTTCCCCGTCGGGATAGCCGTTACTGGTGTAACTCGTCCGAGAGTGCCGTGCGCTCAACGCCGCTCCGGCCGCTACCCGCCGTGAGCCGAAAGCCCCGGTCGCGGAGCCACTGCGCGGCGTGCCCGTCCCCGTGCAACAGCAACTCCGCCAGGTCGTCCGGTTCGTCGATATCCGTCGCCATGCGGTACGAATCCACCTCCGTCAGCGTCGCGCCGATTTTGCGCACGGCGGACCGGTGGTCGAGATAGGAGTTGTCGTGATAGTCGACGGCGAAGTCCGCGGTGCGTGAGACAATCGCGTTCGTGCCGCCGCCGACGCCGCGGGCGAGCACTACGTCCCCGTCGCTTGTGAGCAGTCGTTCGAGCGCTGCTTCCGTGAGCAACGGCAGGTCCGCCATCACGACGGCTATCGCGTTTGACGAGGACCGCAACTGTCCGTTGACGGCACGCGAAAGCGGTCGCTCGTCGACGCGTACGGGGCAGTCCTCGATATCGACCGGCGTCGGCGACAGGACGAGCGGATCGCCCCCGACGCCTCGAACGACGGCCAAGACATCTCGGAGCATCGCTCTCCCAAACGCGACCCGTTCGCTGTGGTCGAGTACCTCCGAAAGCCTCGTCTTCGGGTTCTTGCCGTCGTAGGGGATGATGACTCGCATGACTGTTCTCTCCGGAGTTCGTCGGTTCGGTCCCATCAATCTCCCGCCACAACGGAGAAACACACGCGACACAACTCGCAAGTCCCGATCGAATCGGTCCAATATATCTGCCAAACCGGATCTATCTGCCACATCGTGTTGTCAACGGTGAGATACCGGCCACCTTTTATATCAATTTACAGTAACCGGAACTGCTAATAAGGTGTGTCACACCGTGTCACCCGTGTCAGATGCTGATCAACAGTCGAAGGTAGCGGCGTTCTTCGGCTACGGAGAGTACGGTACCGATACGAAAACGGAAGTGATCGCCGGGATGACGACGTTCCTGACGATGTCGTACATCATCGTGGTTAATCCGACTATCCTCTCGGCGGCCATTAGCGTCGACGGCTACTCGGACGGGCAGGTCTTCCAGATGATCGCGATCACGACGATCCTCGCTGCGGTCGTGGGGACGATCGTAATGGCCCTCTACGCTAACCGGCCGTTCGGACTCGCGCCGGGGATGGGACTCAACGCGTACTTCGCGTTTACCGTCGTCATCACGCTCGGGATCCCCTGGCAAACCGCCCTCGCGGCGGTGTTCGTCGAGGGGATCGTCTTCATGGCGATGTCCTCGATCGGGGCACGCCGGTATATCATCGAGTTCTTCCCGAAACCGGTCAAGTTCGCCGTGGGCGCGGGTATCGGGCTGTACCTCCTCCTGTTAGGACTGATAGAGATGAACGTAGCGATCGCACACGACGATACACTGCTCACCCTCGGGAACGTCGCCTCCGACCCGGTGGCGCTCCTGTCCCTTGCTGGCCTGGTGTTTACGCTCGTCCTCTACTCGCGGGAGGTGACCGGGTCGATCATCATCGGTATTCTGACCACGGCGCTCGCCGGATGGGGGCTGACCCTCGGAGGAGTGGTCAACGACGGTCTCCTCACCCCGTCGGGCGTCCCCGAACCGCACTACGATATCACGCCGCTCATCGGCGCGTTTCTGGAAGGGTTCCAGAACATCGAACCGGTGTCGTTCGCCATCGTGGTGTTCACGTTCTTTTTCGTGGACTTCTTCGACACGGCCGGGACGCTCATCGGCGTCTCCCAGTTCGGCGGGTTTCTCGATGACGACGGGAATCTTCCCGAGATGGAAAAACCCCTGATGGCCGACGCGGTCGCGACGACGTTCGGTGCGATGATCGGGACGACGACGGTCACGACCTACATCGAGAGTTCCACGGGGATCGAAGAGGGCGGTCGGACCGGAATGACCGCTCTCGTCGTCGGGTTACTATTCTTGCTCTCGCTGGCCTTCATCCCGCTCGTCGCCGCCATCCCGGCGTACGCGTCCTACTTGGCGCTGGTCGTCGTCGGACTGATCATGCTTCAGGGCATCACCGACATCAACTGGGAGAGTTCCGAGTGGCTCATTCCGGGCGGCCTGACGATGGTGATGATGCCGCTGACGGCCTCTATCGCTAACGGCATCGCCGCCGGCATCATCAGTTACCCCATCGTCAAAACGGCACGAGGGGACTACGCCGACGTTCACGTCGCGCAGTGGGCGCTCGCGGGGGCGTTCGTCCTCTACTTCTACGTTACCTCCGGCGGGGTGATGGGATAGACATCCCGCGACTCGGGACGAACGGTCGAGAGCGATGCCGCCACCCGCAAACACGGATCACGAACCGCGTCGTTTGGCTAGCACCGGGCGCTCTACCGTCACACGATACAGATGACCTCCTCACGAACACGGGTCGACATCCCCTGGACGTCGGCCACCTTTCAGTCGGTACTCGCGTGTTCGCTCATCGGCGTGATGGGCGTTCCGCTGATCAGTCCGCTCCTTCCCGATCTCCGTGCAGTGTTCGGGATAAGCGACGCGCAGGCGGGGCTCGTCATCACGGCCTACACGCTTCCCGGCGTGTTTCTGACGCCGTTCATCGGACTCCTCTCTGACCGACTGGGGCGGCGAACGGTCGTTCTCCCCCTGCTGTTTCTCTTCGGCCTGGCCGGCGGTGGTATCGCGCTCGAACCGTCGTTCCGCGGCGTTCTCGCCCTCAGGTTCTTGCAGGGTGTCGGCGGGAGCGGTCTGATGGTGTTGGCGATCACGCTCATCGGGGATTTCTACGACGGAGAGCGACGGAACACGGTCATGGGAATAAACGGCAGCGCCATCGGCATCGGTGCCGCCGCGTATCCGCTACTCGGTGGCGCGTTAGCCGCCATGCATTGGAACGTTCCGTTCGCGTTCTTCGGTCTCAGCCTCGCGGTCGGAGCTGTCGCGCTCTTCACGCTCGAAGAACCGGAGATAGAGGACACCCCTGCAATGAGAACGTACGTATCGCGAGTCGTCTCCGCGGTCCTCGTTCCCCGGGCGCTCGGACTCTGGGCCGCGGCGTTTCTCACGTTTTTCCTGTTCTACGGGGGCGTTCTCACGGCACTCTCACTGCTGCTGAGCGACGTTCACGGCCTCTCCGCGGGCCAGATCGGAGCGTTGTTCAGCATGGTCTCTATCGCTAACGCGTCCATCGCATCCCAGTACGGGCGCATCTCGCATCGCTTCGAACCGCAGGAACTGGTCGCGCTCGGGTTCGTCGGGTTCGGCGTCAGCCTCCTCGGCATCTGGGCCGCTCCGACGCCGATACTGATCAGCGCGATGCTGCTCTGTTTCGGTTTGGGGTTCGGACTCGTGATGCCGTCGCTCAACACGAGCGTCACCAGCCTCGTCTCGGGGGAACTCCGCGCGAGTATGATGGGTGTGCTGACGAGTATGCTCTGGCTCGGACAGACCGTCGGCCCCGTCGCGTTCACCAGCGTTGCGAGCGCCGCGTTCGACGACCCCGTACGCGGTTATCGACTGCTGTTGCTGTTCTGGGGGACGGCGACGCTCGTCAGCGGTGGACTCGTTTTTCTCGCCCTCGTCCGGCGGAACTGACCGGAGCCAGCGAGAGCCGACCGACTGCCGGTCACCGGCACTACTCTATAACATGGTACGGTATCACGCGCACCGACTCGCCTGCCGAGAGATCCGACTCCGTGATCACGAACCCGTCCGCTCGCGTCGCCCGCGTACTGGACGAGAGAACGCTCGGATCGAACGTCTCGTCGTACACCTGAAGCGGCGAATCGACGTGGCCGAGCGGCGTTGCCCGCTCACCGTCTAGGGTCACCGGGACCGCGTACTCGAATCCGGGCGTCCCGATACCGACATCGCTGGTGACGGTCGCGACTCTCGTCGGCAGGGGATCCGCATCGCCGACGAAGAAGGGGCGCATGACGAGCGTCGCCACCGTGTGAGCGCCGACCGGTTTCCCCGGAACGGCAAACGCCACCGCGTCGTGGTCGGGGAGTCGCGCGGCCGCTATCGGTTTGCCGGGTCGGATCCTGACCCGATGGAAGCGGAGTTCTCCCAGGGATTCGAGCGCCCGAACGACGTAATCCTTCTCGCCGACGCTCGTCCCTCCCGTCGTGATAACCACGTCGTGCTCGTCGGCCAGTTCGGCGATCCGCTGTTCCGTCCTATCGTACTCGTCGGGGACTGTCCCCGCTATCGTCGCACTGTGCCCCCACGACCGTACGAGCGCGGCCAGCATCGGTGAGTCGAGGTCGGGGGTAACCCCCTCGTGGATCTCTGACCCCGTTGCCAGCAAGCCCACCGAAAACCGCTCGTACACGGCGACCCGTTCGATCCCGAGGTCACGAAGCAGGATCAGGTCCTTCGCGGAAAGCCGTTCTCCGGGTCGAAACAGCGTTTCGCCGGCGGAGACGTTGCTCCCCCGTTCGTACGCGTACGTCCCCGGTTCGAGGGTGCTTCCGGTGAGTTCGCCGCCCTCCACGGTCGCCTCCTCGACTTTGAGTACGGCGTTCGCGCGCTCCGGCAGCGGCGCACCGGTGGCGATACGGACGGTCTCGCCGGCCGCAATCGCCGGCGGCTGGTCCTCCGGAAATATCTCCTCGTCCCTGACCGTCAGCGGGTACGGATCCCTGGCGTCGACCGCGAAACCGTCCATCGTCGCGTGGTCGTGAGCGGGAACGTCTCGGGGAGCGGTCACCGGTTCCGCGAGCGTTCGGCCCGCCGCGCCGTCTTCGATGCTCATCTCGACCGTCCCGCGGGTGGACAGTTCCCGTTCGAGGAGGTCCGTGACCTCCTCCACGGCGTCGGCACGACACAGCATCGACTCGTGATCGTGGCTCATAGCGAGGGTTGCGAACTATACCCACAAACCCCTTTCGCCTACCCCCGAAACAGAACGCGTTCGACCGGCAGACAGTAGACTTGAATACTCCGCACGGGCTCTGAACGCAGTCCTGAAAGCGAGAGGTCGACGGTAGAGGCGTTGTCATCGATATCAGCCTCACCTCACGTATGAGTCAAATCACCTGCGGACTGTATTGCGGTGAGTGTCTCGCTCAGTGACTCCCTGTACGGTCGATGGACTACGCTCGGCGTGCCTTGCGGGGCAAATATAAGCCGAGGTACAAGTGGTAAATGATTTATACCTTCAGATAGTCTGTGGGAATTGACAGCACATGTCAGAGAGAGACGGATCGATCGACCTGGCGTACGAGTTAGAAGAGAAACCACCTGCAGCGGAAGCTATCTTCCTCGGCATACAGCACGTCGCGGCCATGATCGTCCCGGCGACGGCTGTTGCGCTCATCGTCGGCGGCGGCGTGGGAGCCGGTTCCGCTGACACGTCGTTCCTGGTACAGATGGTACTGGTCTTCTCCGGGATCGCAACGCTCGTCCAGGTGTTCCCCATCGGACCGGTCGGTGCCCGGTTGCCGATCGTGATGGGGACGAGTTTCGCGTTCGTCGGTGCGGCGATAGCGATAGGGACGCAGTACGGTCTGGACGCCGTCTTCGGGGCCATCCTCGTCGCGGCGCTGGTAGAGGTACTGATAGGCTGGCAGTTCAAACGGGTCAAACGGTTCTTCCCGCCGTTGGTTACCGGTCTGATCGTCATGATCATCGGACTCTACCTCGTCCCGGTCGGGATGGACTACATCGCGGGCGGCGCGGGGGCCGCCGACTACGGCGCGCTCCACCACCTCGGTCTGGCCCTGCTCGTGATAGCAGTGACCGTCGGATTGAACCTCTTTACGTCCGGTTCCTTGCGGGTACTCAGCATCCTTGTCGGGATCACCGTCGGCTACGTCGCCGCGATCGCTGCCGGCGTCGTCGACTTCTCGGCGGTCGGACAAGCCAGTTGGTTCGCAGTTCCCGTCCCCGGGAAGTTCGGTTTCTCGTTCGAACCGGTGCCGATCCTGACGTTCACCGCGATCCACATCACGGCGGCGATAGAATCTATCGGTGACATCACCGGAATTACCGCCGCAGAGGGCCGGAACCCGACTGACGACGAGATATCGGGCGGCCTCTTCGTCGACGGGATCGGCAGTTCGATCGGCGCGCTGTTCGGCGCGTTCCCGTTGACCACGTTCTCCCAGAACGTCGGCCTCATCAACTTCACCGGCGTGATGAGCCGCTACGTCGTCGCAGTCAGCGGTGCTGTTTTGCTGTTGCTCGGCTTCATTCCGAAAGTCAGCGCAGTCGTGACGACGATCCCGAGCGCGGTGCTCGGGGGCGCAGTGCTGATCATGTTCGGGATGATCATGTCTAGCGGCATCCGCCTCATCTTCCTGAACGAGCGGATGAACCGCCGGAACATGGTCATCATCGCTACGTCGATCACGCTCGGCCTCGGCGTGGAGTTCCGTCCGGAGGCGCTCAGCGGACTGCCGGACCGAGCGACGATCTTCTTCGGCAACGCGATCATCATGACCGCCATCTCGGCGATCGTTCTCAACACGCTCGTGCCGCGCGAGACGGAGTCCGACATCGAGGACGCGGACACCACCGGAGACCTCAACGAGGAGTTAGGCCCCGACGCAGTGGCGTCGAACGAGGATTAGTTCCACGCCCGGACTGTTTTTCGGACGCCCCCGAACTCCCGGTCACAGACGGTCGTCCGTGACCCGTCTCTCCCTGTTCTCGGCGTTGCTGTCGTCGCAGATCATCAGACTACGCTGGAGCGCGTGGCATGATATTCCATAGCAAGTTATTTCGTCGTCGAACGAGACGTTCGACTATGCAGTTCGACAACTTCGCACTCGGCGAGCGGTATCGTCAGCGCGGCGATACGGCGCGCGGAACGGCCGTCCCGGGAGGTGAGGGAAGTGACTGACCGCGTCGACACGCTCGTCCGCGGAACGCTGGTGAACGTAAACACCGGGACCCTCGAAGACCGCGCCGTGGCGATCGACGATGGGACCATCGTAGCGCTGGAAGAACGTCCCGCCGAACGCGAACTAGAGGCGAACTACGTCGCCCCCGGCCTCGTCGACGCGCACATGCACGTCGAATCGAGCATGGTGACGCTCCCGCAGTACGGCGATGCTGTCGTTCCGAGAGGCGTGACGAGCGTCGTACACGACCCACACGAGATAGCGAACGTAGCGGGTGCGGACGGCGTCCGCGCAGTGATCCGAGACGCCGAGCGTACGCCACTAAAGGCGCGGTTCACCGTCCCGTCCAGCGTCCCAGCGTCCGACCTGCAGGACTGCGGGGCGGCGCTCCCGTCCGAGAGCGTGACGGAACTGCTCGACGAGCGGAACGTCGTCGCGCTCGGCGAAGTGATGAACATTCCGGGATTGCTCGCAGGAGACGAAGAGGTCCATGCGAAGATCCGCGCCGCACGAGAGCGCGGGCTGACAGTTGACGGACACATGCCGCGGGTCACGGGCGACAGACTACAGGAGGCCGCGCGGTATCTCGACAACGACCACGAGAGCATCTCCCTGTCCGAGGCCCGAGAGAAGGTCGATGTCGGCCTCCGCGTCTACCTGCGCGAGGGTTCGTCGAGCAAGAACCTCGGCGACCTCCTACCGCTCGTCGAAGACGTGGACAGCCGACGGCTCTCGCTCTGTACGGACGACCGTGAGGTCACGGACCTCGTCGACGAGGGCGGCGTCGACTTCGCGGTCCGGAAAGCCGTCCGGGAGGGCGCGGATCCGGTCGAGGTCGTACAGATGGCGACGATCAACACGGCAGAGAGTTACGGCCTGCCGTTCGGCAGGGTCCAACCGGGAGCGCCGGCGGATATCGTCCTCCTCGACGACCTGCGCACCTGGGACGTCGACCGCGTGCTGGTCGACGGCGAACTTGACCCGACGCAGGACGGCACCCCGGCTACGTCGACCCACCTCCCGACAGATACGGTCGATTTCCCGACGGTTTCGGCGTCGGATTTCGCCATCACCGTTGCCGACGGCCACAGCAGCGATGAACGCATCCGCGTCATCGACGCCGTCGGCGGTCTCCAGACCGACCCAATGATCACGACGGTCCCCGTCCAAGAGGGCATCCTGATCCCGAACCCCGACGAGGACCTGCTCTCGCTCGCCGTCGTCGAGCGACACGGCAATGACGGGGGGATCGGCCGCGGCTTCGTCCACGGGCTTGGACTGGAACGCGGCGCTGTCGGGTCGACGGTCGCCCACGACGCCCACAACTGCGTCGTCGCGGGTGCGGACCACGCGTCGATGGCGTCGGTCGCGAACAAACTCAGAGAGTTAGAGGGTGGCGTCGTCGCGTACGACCCCGTCGACGACGAGTTCTCGACGCTCGCGCTCCCCATCGCCGGCCTGATGTCGAACCAACCGATAGAGACGGTGTACGAGCGGTTCGAGGCCGTCGAGAGCCATGCCGGCGACCTCGGGATGGCGGAGACTGGCCTGATGGAACTCTCGTTTCTCGCGCTGGAGGTTATCCCGACGTATCGGCTCACGAACAACGGTCTCGTGGACGTCACGGACGGCAAGTACGTGGACGTGACGGTCTCGTAGCGATCGCCGGTGCGGCCGTGACGGTCTCGTATCCGTCCGCCTATACGCGGAGGTGGCTTGCATCGAAGCCGTCGAGAAAAGCGTTCTGAGGCCGTGAGAAATGGGTCAGGGGCCGCGAGAGACGGACGAATTCCGTCGGTCACGTCGAGGTCCCGTCCCGTCGGATCTCAGTCGTCGATCGCGCAAGACAGGATCACTTCGTCCGTGTACGAGTCCTTCGCCAGATAGTGGTCGCTCCGAGTCGCTTCGACGGTCCAACCACGGTTCGTGAGGAAATCGACGCCGACCCGGTTCGTGGACGGGAGATGCTGATAGAGCTTCTCGTAGCCGCAGCGTTCGGCCCACGTCTGTGCGTACTCCAACAGGTTGGTCCCGATCCCTGCCTCGCGTCGCTCTTCCACGACACCGCCGGTGATCGTCGCGTGATGGCTCTCGGGCCGCGACGGCGCTTCGGCGTGAACCCAACCGCAGACCGTCTTATCGACGGTCGCCACGTAGAAGCCGCGTTCACCCTCCGCACCCCGTCGGTGGAGCCTTCCCCCGTGCGCCAGCGGTGCTGCGGTCGCTACCGCATCGACGTGGATCCGCTCTCCGCCCACGGACCGCATGACGTCGACCAGCGCCGTCCGGTCGCTTTCGTTCGCCGGCCTAAGCTCGACCGGCGAGTCGAACCGCGGGAGATCAACCGTTTTCGCCTCCGTCAGCCGGTCAATGTCGACCGCGACGCGAACCCGGTCGTCCTCTTCGACCAGAAACCCGCTGCGTTCGAGCAGCGCGAGGTGATGACGGGCCGCGCGCCTATCGTTGGGGAACAGCGCCTCCCGCAGACGACGGTGTCGAACCGGACCGCGCTCGGCCACGTACTCGTACAGATGTCGCCGTTGCTCGTTGGGTATCTCGTTTGCCGCCGCTTTACTCGACCGTAACGCGCCACCAGTGGGAATCGGATTTTCGGACATAGTTTTCCTGATACCACGGTTCTGGGTCCGGAAACCGCACGGACTCTCACGACCGTCGACAGTACCGACGAAATAGAGGTATTTAGTTGCTCGAACCGGCACGCCGCCACACAGTCGTGACAACACTTGGCATATCCTGACAACGTCCCCGCACCCGGTCGCCGCATCGCCGGTCGGGACCGCTACGCCTCGCCGAGGGGGCCCTCCCTGCCCTCCCGAACGACCGTCACCCGGCGTCCGACTCCAGATCGGCGCGGGAATCAACATCGCTCCTCACACCGGAGTCGTCGACGTCGACCAGAACGGCGTCGTCACGGGTCTCGATGAGGTGTCGGCCACCTCTGTCGCCCGAAACGTCCGAGAGACCGTCGTAGTGCTGCCGACCGAACAGGACGGGGTTCCCCCGCTGTCCCTCGTACGCGGGGGCGACGATCGTCCCTTCCCCGCTCGCGTACGCTGTTCGTAGCGCGTCGACGGTCGACGGCCGCACGAACGGCATATCGCCGAGCGCGAAGAGGACGGCGTCCCAGTCAGCGTCCCGCGCCGCGTCGATGCCGGTCCGAACCGACGTGCTCTGACCTGCCGCGTAGCTATCGTTATGTCGGACAGAGAGGTCGAGTCCGTCGAGCGCCTCCGTCACGCGGGCCGCCTCGTGACCGACGACGGCGACGACCTCATGGACTGACGACTGACACAGCGTCCGCGCTGCGCGCCTGACTATGGGCGACCCATCGACATCCGCGAGGAGTTTGTTCCCGCCTTCGAAACGAGTCCCCCGCCCCGCCGCGAGGAGCACGCCGCCGACGACAGTCGATCCGTCGCCGCCGTCCGGCCCGTCCGAGTCAGCGTCCGAACGATCTGTCATACGAACCCGTTCGCACCGGATCGTGGTGGTTCTTTCCCCGTCTCGTCCCGTTCGCCTCTCGTCGGCCCATTGTCCCTCGTGGCGTCAGTCGACGATGTGCCAGTCGTCCTGGTGTTCCGAGAGCACTTCCTTCGAGTAGTCGTCGAGGGGGTGGTCGCGCTCCGGAATCTCGATCTCGTGGTCGGGTTCGAACAGTTTCGTGGTGAAATACCGGTGACCCGTATCGCAGATGATCGTCACGATAGTGTCGATGTCGTCTCTGGCCTCGGCGAGGCGGCGACACCCCTCGACGTTCGCACCGCTGGAAATCCCGCAGAATATCCCCTCCGACTCCGACAGCGACCGGGCCCTGTCTATCGCCGCCTGACTCTCCAGCGAGACGACGCCGTCCATCAGCGACGGGTCGAGGTTCTCGGGGACGAACCCGTCGCCGATGCCTTCTATTTCGTGCGTGCCCCACTGGCGACAGGAGAGGAGCGGTGCCTCCGCGGGTTCGAGCGCGTAGATCGCAGTGTCGGGATTTCGGGCGGTGAGCGCACGCCCGACGCCGGTGACGGTCCCGCCGGTTCCCTGGCCCGCGACGAAGGCGTCGGGGGCGTCGTCTAGTTGGTCGAGGATCTCCGGGCCCGTTGTCTTCTCGTGGGCCGCGGGGTTGTCCGCGTTGCTGAACTGGTTCGGGAACCAGTACTCGTCGGGGGCCTCGCTCCGAAGTTCGTCGACGCGCTCCATGGCGAGGTCGACGTCGCTCTCGCCGCCCGGGGTTTCGACGAGTGTCCCGCCGTACGCCCGGATGACTTTCTTCCGCTCCTCGCTCATCCCCTCCGGCATGACGATCGTAACGTCGTAACCCAGGCGGGTCCCGACGAACGTGCAGGCGATGCCCGCATTGCCGGTCGAACACTCCAGGATCTCCGTCCCCGGTTCGAGGTCGCCGCGCTCCTCGGCGGCGGTTATCATCTCGTGATAGATGCGGTCCTTGATGCTCCCCGATGGGTTGAGAAACTCCAGTTTGGCGTAGATTGTCGCGTCGACGTCCGCGCTCGCGTTCGACAGTTCGACGAGCGGCGTCTCACCGATGCTGTCGAAGATGTGCGTCTCGTCCGAGCCGTCAGTGGGTGACTCTACCATAGTCGCTCGTTCAGTTTCTCACCGTCGAGACAAAAGAATACGGTGAAGTCGGCGAGTACTGACGAGATAGAACAGGCCGTTCACATCCGGCCCACCGAACGGGTTCCGCGTTCCCCTACGCCCGTTGCGGCGAGGTTCGGCTCTCGACGGCGAGACAGACGTCCCGTTCGAACGACGTCACGAGTCCGCGGGCGAACCGAGACGTACCGTCGAGCGCGCGTTCGAGTACCGCTCGCGCGGTCTCCTGGCGGTCCGGCGTGTCGGCCTTGTTGACGATTGGGGTGACGTCCGCGGCGTCGGGCACGCATTTTAGCCCGCCGTCGGGACTGGCGAGCACGTCGCCGACCGCTTCGGGCGTGATCGCGTCGCCCACGGAGAGCCCCGTTATCGACGCGACGCGCTCGGGACGGTGAACGACCGCCTCCGTGAGCGGTTCGCCGACGGCGAGCACCGACGCCACCGGGACGACCTGCGTCGCTTTCTCCGGGATGACCGGTTCCCCGGAACCGGGAGCCTTGAACTCCCGCATCCGCGCGCCGTCAGCTTTGACGAGGAGCCAGTCGAAGAACCCGCGGTCGAACACCGACGTCAGCGGCCCCGGGTCGAAGCCGCGGACTTTCCGGGCGACGCGGTCGGGGTCGGACACCCACTCTCGCGCGAACGCGACCGGGGGCTCGTCCTCCGTGAGCGCGTACGGAGACACCTCGACGTCCGTGACCGTCAGCGGCAGGTCGGGCGGCGGCATCTCCGTCGTCGTCGTGAAGCCGGCGTTGTACCCCCGCTCGGTGCTCTCCGTCGCGAGTCGATGCATCGCGGTCTTCTTGCCGCCAGCACCGACGAACGCGACGAGTTCACGGTCGCCGAGCCCCAGCGCGTCAGCCAGTTGCATACCGTCACTGCGGGACGGGGACAAAAATAGGTTTGTGCGGCACAGTCCGCCAGCGGCGGGCGTGTCGAGCCGACACTGTTTTGCGAGTCACCCACATACGCCGAGGTATGACGCGCGTGGATGTCAGCGGGGAAGTCTGCCCGAGGCCGGCGCTGATCGTCCGCCGGGAGCTATCCGAACTGGAGGCGGGCGACAGACTGCTTGTGCGCGGTGATTACCCCCCGGCGGAACGGAACCTCTGTCGAATGTGTCGCAAACGCGGGTTCTCCGTCGCCAAGAGCGAGGACGGTAGCGACGGAGACACGTTCGAGTTGACCATCGAAGTGACCGAGGACGCGGAGATTCCGGAGGCGTAGTCGATGGCCGACCGCACCGAGGATGCGGCCGTCAGGCTCACCGAGTACGCCGACCTCCACGGCTGTTCCTGCAAGGTCGGCCAGAGCGACCTCGACGACCTGCTGGGGGAGGCCGGCCTGACCCAGTCCCGGGACGAACTCCTGTTCGGCGTCGGCGAGGACGCCGCCGCGCGGAAACTGACGGATGACCTGGCGCTGGTTTCGACGGTCGATTTCTTCACACCGATAATCGACGACCCGTACGACTTCGGCCGCGTCGCGGCGTGTAACGCCGCCAGCGACGCCTTCGCCACGGGGGCTTCGGACAATCTCGACTGTCTCGTCGTCCTCGGTCTCCCGCAGGAACTGACCGACGTTGCGCCGTCGGTCTTGGCCGGCATCGCCGACGCTATCGACGGTATGGGCGGCGCGGTCGCAGGGGGACACACGATCATCAGTCCGTGGCCGTTCGCCGGCGGTGCGGTCTCCGCGACTGCACCGCCGGACACCCTGTTGACCTCGCAGGGAGCGTCCGCGGGCGACCGGCTCTACCTCACGAAACCGCTCGGTACCCAGTCAGCGATGGGGGCGCTACGCGTTTCGGACGACGAGTTCGCCGACGTCGTCGCGGACGCGGCGGGTCGTCCCATCAATCAGATCGGCGACGAAGCGTTGGCCTGGATGACGACGCCGAACCGCGCCGCAGCGATAGCCGGCCGGGACCTCGCGACCGCCGCGACCGACATCACCGGGTTCGGCCTCGTCGGACAGGCGGAAGTGCTCGCAGACAACTCCGGGGTCGCGGTCGAGTTGACCCGTCTGCCGGTCATCGCGGGGACCGAAGGGCTCTCCGCGCTGTTCGGATACGGCCTGGAAGACGGCGCAAGCGCCGAGACGAGTGGGGGCCTTCTCCTGTCGGTACCGGCCGCACGCAGCGCCGACCTCGAATCCCGTCTCGACGACGCCGGAGTTTTCTACCGACAGGTCGGACGCGTCACCGACGGATCCGGTGTCTCGCTCGACGAACCGACGATAGAGCCGATCAGCCGGTAAGGGAAAAAGAGAGTCGTTCGTCCGTCAGCGGAGTTTCAACACAACTTCTAACACGCCGCCGCCGAGACAGAGCGCTTTGTCCGATATCTTCGTCGGGTCGACCTCCTCGCCGCGCGGATCGATATCGCCGAGTTTCGTCCCCTCGCTGACGTCGAGGCCGCCGTGGACGAGGCCGCGGACGAGGCCGTCTATCTCTGCTTGTACGGCGTTGCTGGCGACGTGGCCAACGGTCTCGCCGGCCGAAACGAGCTCGCCGATCTCGACCGCTGGTTCCCACGGACCCTCGCCCGGCGCGCGGAGGACTCGCTCGTGCGTGTAGCCGCGCCGCTCGCCCGGTTCGCCGTCGTACGGACTCGCCGTCCCGTCGTAGATCGCCCGGCCCAGTTCGTGACCGCGGTCCGTCTCGACGACGGCGTCGACGGTCTCACCGGCCTCGAACCCGGGGCCGAGACCGACGACCACCTCCGCGTCGTCGCGGCGGGTACCGGTGTCGGTCCGGCCTTTCGCCATGATCGCATCGACGACGACGGCCGCATCGAGTTCCGCCGCGACGGACGCGTCCGGGTCTGCGAGGACCGGCACCGCGTCGTCTTCGAGTATCCCGATGGCCTCGTCCACGTCTCCCGCTCGCCGGCCGACGACGCCTTCGACCGAGACTTCCCCCTCGTACATCGCGGACGCGAACGCCACCGCTCGGCGAACGACCGTCGGACGCTGGACGTCGGTCACCACGACCGGATAGCCGGCCTGGTGGAGTCGGTAGACGACGCCGCTTCCGAGGTCGCCGCCGCCTCGGACCACGACGAGGTCGTCGAGGTTCAGCCGCGTCGCGCGCTGGCCAGAGACGCCGTAGCGGTCCATGTTCACCTCCGAGAGGATGGCGAGGGCCACGTCCTCCGGACCGCTTCCGCCGAGATCCAGTCCGACAGGTGCCCTGACCCGTGCGAGTTCCCGCCGGCCGTACCCCTCTTCGGCGAGCGAATCGATGACGTGTTCCGACTTCGTCTCGCTGGCGACGAGGCCGACGTAGCCCGCGTCGCCGTCGAGCGCCGCGGCGACGGCGCGCTGGTCGAACGTACCGCTGCGCGTTGCGACCGCCACCGAGGTTTCGGACGTCATCGGGAGTTCGGACAGCGTTTCTCCGTAGTCCCCGTGGATGACCTCCGTACTGTCCGGGAAGTTGTCCGGGGCCGCGTACTCCTCGCGGTCGTCGACCACCGTCACGTCGTAGCCCAACCGCTCCGCGAGCGGCGCGAGTTCGACGCTGATGTGACCCGCACCGGCGACGTAGAGGCGCGCCCGTCCGCGGATCCGTTCGACGAAGACGTCCATCGACCCGCCACAGACCATGCCCGTGTTGCCGCCGGGTTCGAGTTCGTACGTCCGGACGCCGGAGTCGGCCTCGTTTTCCAGCACCGCTCGGGCGTCCTGGACAGCGAGGTGTTCGACCGATCCGCCGCCGATCGTCCCGTACTCGCCGTCCGCAGTGACGACCATCCGGTCGCCAACGTCTCTTGGTGCGCTCCCGTCTTTGTCCACTATCGTCAGCATCGCGGCCGGTTCGCCGCGGTCGACCAGTTCGTTGACCCGTTCGAACACGCTCATACGAAGTTTTTCACCTCCTGTTCCACTATCAGGTCGACCAGTGCGTCGTACGAGATCCGCTCGACCTCGTCCGGAAGGTCGACGCCCCGCACGTCCACGTCCTTCTCGACGGCGTAGACCTCCGCGTCGAGATCGGGAGAGAGGAACACGCCGTCCTGAATGAGGACGACGCGTGCGTCCGGGTCGCCCGCTGCGGTTCGAAGTCCGATATCGGCCATGGGTTCGTCTATCAGGTACAGCATGGTTAGAAGTCCAGTGTGCGGTCGGCATCCCGAACGAGCGTCGAAACTTCGTCGCCGGAGCGGACGGTCACGTCGTCTGCGATCTCTCCGGGGGAGACGTCTCGCTCCGCCATCGCGGCGGCGTCGACGACCATCTCTCCGCCCTGCTCCCGCAGATCGGCGACGTGTCCTGGCATGTTCAGCGCCTCTCGGTCCACGGACGCCCGCGCGGCGTACGCGCCGTCTCCCGTGAACACGACGGTGACATCGTGCTGGTCGAACCCCGCGGCTACGCCCCGTGCCGCCCGCAGTCCTTCCGGGACGTGAACGCGCCCGTACGGGGCTTTCGTCAGCAGTACCACCACGTCTCGCTTCATAGCGATATCACCCGGTCCGCCTCGCCGATGATGTCCGCCAGATCCGGCAGGAGACCCAGCTCGACGCCCTCGGGGTAGTCGTCGGAAGCGTCTATGCCGCGGGCGTCGACGCAGAGGCCGCAACAGATCAGTTCGGCCCCCTCAGCGACGAGTTTCTGGAACTTCTCCGTCGGCATCTCGTCGTAGAGTCCGGTGTCGGAGCAGTCCGGAAACGTCTGGTCTTCGACCGGGACGAGCGCCCCGTCGAGGTAGTGAAAGAACGTCACCTCGTGGCCCTTGTCTAGCGCCGCCCGCCCGAGTTCGTACGCCGTTCGCCAGCGCTCGCTGTCGAACGGGCCGCCGGTGAGGAGAAACCCCAGATGTGCCATATGTTGACTCTATTCGTTTCGCCGGTAATAAGCGTTCGTTCGGATTCACCGACTGCCGCCACCTTGTCCGCGGAACTCATTTCCCTCCGGCCGGCAAAGCGGTTCCCATGAACGAACTCGACCGCACGGCAGACGAGTTTCTTGCCGAGGCGCGCGAGCGGATCGACGAGGTGAGCGCGGCGGAGGCCATGGACCGACACGGCCCCGACGGGCCGGTGTTTCTCGATGTCCGCGACGAGACGGAGGTCCGAGAAGACGACGTCATTCCCGGCGCTGTCCACGCCTCGCGCAGCATGATCGAGTTCGAGGCGGACCCGACCTCCGATTATCACTCGCCAGCGTTCTGCCCGGACAAGCGGTACATCTGCTACTGCGTGGTGGGCCTGCGCTCGACGTTCGTGACCGACCGGCTCCGGGAGATGGGGTACGACATTGCGAACCTTGCGGGCGGCATCGAAGCGTGGCGCGACGCCGGCGGCCCCGTCGTTCCGTACGAGAACTGCGACCGGGAAGCGGCCGTCACCGAGCAATAGCGGGCCGGGGAGGGGCCTCCCGGTCAGTCGTCCGCGGCGTCGAGCGACTCGCGAGCGCGCACCCCATCGGGGCTCCGGACGGTCCAGAGGACGACGACCGCCGCGAGACCGACGAGCAGAACGACGGCGAGTACCTGTACGCCGACGGACGCGACGGCCAGTGCGCCCGCGTCCGCGACCCATGTGCCGTTCAGCAGTTTCGCTCGGACGTTCGACACGGCCGTATAGATGAGTGCGCTCGCGCTCACCGCGAGGACGGCCCCGGCACCGGCGAGCGTCCACCGGTGGTCGAAGCCGGTGGACCGGGCGATCCAGGCCGACAGCGTGAGCATCGTCAGGCCGGCGAACAGCTGGACGGCACCGCCGAACAGCGGCCACACCGTCGTCCACCCACCGCTCGCGACCAGCAGGTACGCGGCACCGACCTGCAGGCTGGCGTTGACAGTCGGCCGCGAGAGGGCGCGCTGCGTCCCGGAGGTTGACTCGTCGACTATCTCGCCCACGAAGTAGCGACCGAGGCGGATCGACGTGTCGACGGTGGTGAGCGAGAACGCGGAGAGCATCAGCGCCATGAACGCCGCGCCTGCGCCCCGCGGCACTCCGAGCGCACCGAGGACGATGCCGCCGCCCGTCGCGAACGTCGGGAGGGCGAGTTCGAGGCCGCTGCCGGCGGGTATCTCCGGGACGACGGCGACCAGACCGACCGCGAGCACTGCGAGCACTCCCTCGGCTATCGTGGTGCCGTAGCCGACGGCGTGGGCGTCGGTTTCGCTGTCCAGTTGTTTCGGCGTCGTCCCGCAACAGACCATCGAGTGAAGCCCGCAAACCGCGCCGCAGAAGATGGTCGGGAACAGCATCGGGACGAGCGGCCCCATCCCGCCGAAGGCATCGCTCGTGAACCCGGTGTAGGCCTCGATCCCCACCGTCAGTGGCTCGGCCGCCGTGCCGAACAGCGTCCCGACGACGATGCCCGCTAGCGCTCCGAACAGCCCCGCGTAAAGCAGGAACGACGAGAGGTAGTCCCTCGGTTGGAGCAGGGCGTCGACCGGCAGGACGCTCGCGACGAGAGCGTAGAGGAGGACGCAGACCAGCCACGCTGAGACGTTCGGGTTCACGACCGTCGGGAGCGTCACCGCGCCGCCGTCCGGCACCAGCACGAGCGGATGCTCGATGCCCACCAGCACCGACCCGAACACGGCCGCGACGAAGGCGACGGTCCCCGGGACGAACGGCAGCGAGAGCCGGTTCCGGTAGACGCCGAACAGCACCGCCAGCAGGACGTACAGCACGCTCGCGGTCGCAGCGCTGGGGAAGGCGTCGAAGATGACCGCCGTCACCAGCGAGAGCACGCCGACGACGAGCAGGTTCGCCGCGACGGCGACCGACAGCAGGACGCGCTTCCCCCGCCGGTCGACGTAGCGCCCGAACAGGTGGCCGATCGACCGACCGCCGTGGCGGACGCTTGCGACCAGCGTCGCGAAGTCGTTGAGGCCGCCGAAGACGACGGTACCGACGACTATCCACGCGACTGCGGGCACCCACCCCCACGCGAGCGCGGCCGTGACGGGGCCGATGATGACGGCACCGCCGGCGATGCTGGAGAAGTGGTGGCCGAAAAGCACCGCCTTCCTCGCGGGGACGAACTCCGTACCGTCCCGACGGGCGTGCGCCGGCGTCTCCCGCTCGTCGTCCAGGTCGAACCGGTCGCGGAGCAGTCGCCCGTACGCCACGTACGCCGTCGCGAAGACCGCTACCGCCCCGAGGAGGACGCTCAGTACCGTCGTCACGACCGCAGCCCCCGTCGCTTCCCCGCCGAACGCTGGCAGGGCACGGCCCACCGATCCCGGTGTCCTCGCCTCATTTCACGTCAAGCGCTTTCCGTATCTTCTCGGCCGAAATCGGGAGGGAGTTAACCCGGACGCCGACCGCGTCGCGGATCGCGTTGCTGAGCGCCGGCGGCACGCCGTTCGTCGGGAGTTCGGCGATCGATTTGGCGCCGAACGGACCGGTCGGCTCGTGGGTTTCGACGATTATCGTCTCCATCGGCGGGTGGTCGGTGGTCCGCGGCATCCCGTACTGCCGGAAGCCGAGAACCTCGGGGTTGCCCTCCTCGTCGAACTCCAGTCCGCCGCTGGTCGCGTATTCGAGACTCATGTGCTCGCCGCCTTCGATCTGTCCCTCGACGAGTGCGGGGTTTATCGCCACGCCGCAGTCCGCGGCGAACGCCATCTCGTTGATCTCGTACTCGCCGGTCTCCTCGTCGACGGTGACGTCGACGAACTGCGCGCCGTACGGCGGCGGGCTCTCGTCCGTCGAGTGACTGCCCTTGCCGAGGATGTGCTCGCGCTCGTCGTGGCCGTACGTCGCCTCGTACCCGATCTCCTTCAGCGACACGCGTTCGCCGCTTTCTTGACTGTACACCTCGCCGTCGCGCGCCACCAGCGTCTCGACTGGTTCGTCGAGCATCTTCGACCCCCAGTGTAGTAGCCGTTCCCTGGCGTCCTCGGCGGCCTCTTTGACCGCCTGGCCGCTGATGTACGTCGTCGAGGAGGCGTACGCGCCGTAGTCGAACGGCGTCAGGTCAGTGTCCGAGGAGATGACGACGATATCCTCGGGGTCACAGCCCAGCACCTCCGCGGCGACCTGGCTGAACATCGTGTCGGAGCCGGTGCCGGTGTCGACGCCGCCGACCTGCAGGTGGAACGATCCGTCCTCGTTCATCTGGATCTGGGCCGCGCCGAGTTCCCGCCCGGCGACGCCGCTGCCCTGCGCGATGAGCGCCATGCCGACGCCGCGGTGCAGGTGGTCCTCCGACGGCTGGTCGAGGTCGTCGTAGCCGATCGCCTCCTTGCCGCGTTCGATGCACTCCCGGAGCCCGCACGACCGTATCTTCCTGGCGAACCTGTCGCCGTCTTTCAGGATGGCGACGCTCCGGTCGACGTCTCCCTCGCGTACGGCGTTTCGCTCGCGGAACTCGACCGGGTCCAGGTCGAGTCGGCGCGCCACCTCGTCCATGTGAGCCTCGACCGCGAAGTGACCCTGCGGCGCGCCGTACCCGCGCATCGCCGCGCCCATCGGGAGGTTCGTGTGGACTACGTCGCCCTCGAACCGGACGTTCGGAACCCGCGGATACAGCGGCAGCGGCTTCGTCCCGACGTTGTTGGCGACGGTCATACCGTGAGTCCCGTACGCGCCGGAGTTCGACAGCGTGTACAGGTCCATCGCCTCGATCGTCCCGTCGTCGTCCACCGCCGTCCGCATCCGCATCTGCATCGGATGGCGGAACCGGAGCGCGAAGAACTCCTCGCGACGAGTCATCTCCAGTTTGACGGGCTTGTCCGCCGCACGGTGGAGCGCGAACGCGATCGGTTCGATCGCCATCTCCTGTTTCGCACCGAAGCCGGCCCCGATTCGCGGTTTCGTCACGCGGACGTCGCGGATCGGAACGTCGAACAGGTGTGCGATCTGGCGGCGCGTGTGGAACGGAACCTGCGTGGCGGTGATGAAGTTGTATCGGTCGTCCTCGTCCGTGTGTGCGATGGTGGTGTGCGGTTCGGGGACGCAGTGGGACTGGTACGGCGTCTCCCACTCCGTCTCGATCACCCGTTCGTCGTCAGCGCTGTCGAACGCCCGCTCGACATCGCCGATCTCGCCCTCGAAATGGGATTCGAGGTTCCGCTCGTAGTCGGCCCCGTGCTGTGCGTTCTCGACCTCGTCCGAGTCGAACAACTGCGGGGCGTCCGGCTCCGTCGCGGCCTCGGGGTCGAGGACGGGCTCTCGCTCCTCGTATTCGATATCGACTTTCCGGGCGGCGCGGTCGGCCGTCTCCGTGTCCGCTGCGGCGACCGCCGCGACGGGGTCGCCGACGTACCGGACGTGTTTCCGGAGAACGCGCATGTCCCAGGGGCTCGGTTCGGGGTACGACTGGCCCGAACTCGAATACGCCTTGTCCGGGACGGCGTCGTCCCACGGTGTGATCACAGCGTACACACCATCCATGGCTTCGGCCTCGCTCGTATCGATGTCGCGGACGTATCCGTGCGCGATGTCGCTCCGGATCACTTTCCCTTCGGCGAGTTCCGGGAAGCGGTCGCGGTAATCCGCGGTGTAGCGGGCCTCCCCGGTGACTATCTTCCGAGCGTCGTCCTTTTCCACGTCCTCGGTCACCTGATCGCGTTCGTCCCGGGGGTTCCGGTCGTCCTCGGCCACCTCACTCTCCCCCGGAATCGCGTCCGATTCCGCGGCCTCCTCCTCCGCCCGAATTCCGTCGGGTCTGTCGTTTTGCTCCTGAGTTTCTTCCATGTTGCTCATAGCGAGTTCCCCTCCTCGCAGGAACACGTAGAGCCGACGCAGTCCGGCACGTCCGTCCCGCCGTCAGTCGCCAGCGCCGCGTTGCCGTCCATCCGGTCAGCGGCGTCGAGGACCGCCTCGACGATCTTCTTGTACCCGGTGCACCGACAGAGGTTGTCGGCCAGCGCCTCTCGAACCTCCGTTTCGGTCGGGTCCGGGTTCTCTTCTAACAGCGCCTTCGAGCGCATGATCATCCCCGGAATGCAGAAGCCACACTGGAGCGCCGAGTTGTCCACGAAGGCTTCCTGAATCGGGTGGAGATCGTCCTGTTTCCCCAGCCCTTCGATCGTTTCGACCGACGCGTCGGCGGCTTTCGTCACGGGCGTGACACAGGACATCGCCGGTTCGCCGTCGATCTGTACCGTACACATCCCGCATGCGCCGGTGTCGCAACCGCGCTTCGGGCCGGTGTATCCGTTCCTCCGCAGTACGTCCAGCAGAACGTCCGATTTCGACACATCGAACGTCCGTTGATGACCGTTTAGTTCAAGTTCGATTTGCATGAGGCTCACCTTGGTAGATAGACTCTCGCTTCGTCCGACTATGGCTCCTAAGAACCTAAATAGCTGTCGAGGTTTTTCCCTAAAACGGTATGGAATTTAATACGTGAAGGGCTGTCAGCGCGGTTCGGAGGAACGCGATACTGAATTCTCTGTTCGAACCGGCCGACCGCTCCCGCTGACCGCTCTCGGCGACCGAAACGCACCAGAACAGGACAGCGTCAAAGTAGCTCCGACGTGGCAGACAAACGCCGGCAAATCGTCCATGCGGGAGACAAATGACCCACGCAGCAGCCAAATTGTTCGTGCAGCAGGCAAACGTCCCACGCGACCGTGGGACTCAGAGAGACCGTTGTCCCTATGTACCGGTATTCGCCGACGCGGGGTCGACGAAATACCGAACCGACGGACAACAGTCCCTATCAGTTGCCGTCGAGCGCCGCCTTGATCTTCTCAGCGGTGACCGGCATCTCGTTGATACGCACGCCGACAGCCTCGCGGATCGCGTTGCTAAGCGCCGGCGGCACCGTGTTCGTCGGCACCTCCGCGACCGATTTCGCGCCGAACGGACCCGTCGGTTCGTGCGTCTCGACGAGGATGCTCTCGATGGGCGGCGTCTCCGTCGCCGACGGGAGTCCGTACTCGTCGAAGTCGGAAACCTCGGCGCGGCCCCGCTCGTCGACGGTGACCCCCTCGCTGACGGCCATCTCGTAGCTCATGTGATTGGCTCCTTCGACCTGTCCCTCCGCCATGCCGGGGTTTATCGCTACGCCGCAGTCGACGGCGACGACTAACTCGTTGACCTCGAACTCCCCGGTCTCCTCGTCGACGGTGACGTCGACGAACTGTGCGGCGAACGGCGGCGGGCTCTCCTCCGTGGAGTGCGTCCCCTTGCCGAGGATGTGCTCGCGGTCGTCGTGCCCGTACACCGACTCGTAGCCGATGTCTTCGAGCGTGACCGAGTCGCCACTCTCTTCGCTCACTACTTCGCCGTCACGCGTCTCCAGGTTCTCGGCGGACTCGTCGAGCATCCGCGACGCCCAGTCGAGGATGCGCTCCTTGGCGTCCTCGGCGGCCTTCTTCACGGCCATGCCGCTGATGTACGTCGTCGAGGAGGCGTACGCGCCGTAGTCAAACGGCGTGTTGTCAGTGTCCGAAGACTTGACGATGATGTCGTTTTCGTCGCAACCGAGCACCTCCGCGGCGATCTGGATGAACGCGGTATCCGCGCCCGTGCCGATGTCGACGCCGCCGACCTGCAGGTGGAACGAGCCGTCCTCGTTCATCATGATCTGCGCCGCGCCGAGTTCGTCGCCGGCGACGCCAGTCCCCTGTGCTGAAAGCGCCATGCCGATCCCCCGGTGCAGGTGGTCCTCGTCCGGCTGGTCGAGGTCGTCCCAGCCGATGGCCTCCTTCCCGCGCTCGACGCACTCGTCGAGCCCGCACGAGCGAATCCGACGCTCCGCGCCTTCGCCGCCCATCATGCCGGCGATCTCGTCCAAGTCACCGACTTCCATGTAGTGGTCCTGACGGAACTCGATGGGGTCAAGATCGAGGTCCCGCGCGACCTCGTCCAGATGCCCTTCGAGCGCGAGCGTGCCCTGGGGCGCGCCGTAGCCGCGCATCGCCCCGGTCTGAGGCGTGTTCGTGTGTACGATGTCGGCCTCGAAGCGGGCGTTCGGCACCTTCGAGTACAGCGGCATCGGCTTGCTGCCGACGTTACCGGCGACCGTCATCCCGTGGCTTCCGTACGCCCCGGTGTTCGAGAGCGCGTAGAGGTCGATAGCTTCGATTCGTCCGTCGTCGGTGACCGCGGTCCGCGCCCGGACCTGCATCGGGTGACGCGAGCGCATCGCGTAGAACTCCTCGTCCCGGGACGCCTCGTAGATGACGGGGCGGTCGGCCGCGAGCGACAGCGCGAGCGGGATCGGTTCGACGACCATCGCCTGCTTCCCGCCGAACCCGCCGCCGACGCGGGGTTTCTTCACGCGGATGTCGCGGATCGGAATGTCGAACAGGTGCGCCAACTGGCGGCGAGTGTGGTTCGGCACCTGCGTACTCGTGATGAGCACCTGGCGGTCGTCCTCGTCGGTGTAAGCGAGCGACGTGTGCTTCTCGATCTGGGCGTGGGACTGGCGGATCGTCTCCCACTCGGTCTCGTGGACGTGTACGTCGTTGCGGTCGAGCGAGCCGTCGACGTCGCCGATCTCGCCCTCGATATTGGACATCCGGTTGCGGTCGTAATCGTGTCCGACGATCTCGTTTTCGACCTCGTCCTCGCCGAACAACTGCGGAGCGTCCTCGTCGAACGCTGCCTCGGAGTCGACGACGTGGTCGTACTCCTCGTACTCGACATCGATGGCGTCGACCGCCTCCGCCGCAGTGTCCGCGTCCTCAGCCGCGACCGCCGCAACGGGGTCGCCGACGTAGCGGACGTGCTCGTTGAGTACGTTCATGTCCCATGGGCTCGGCTCCGGATACGACTGGCCGGCGCTCGTGTACTTCGCGTCCGGGACCGCGTCGGACGAGGGCGTGAGGACGGCGTGGACGCCGTCCATCGCCTCTGCCTCGTCTGTGTCGATGGCCGTAACGCGGCCGTGCGGGACCTCGCTGCGAACGACGGCGGCGTGAGCGAGATCCGGGAAGCGCTCCTCGTAGTCGGCGGTGTATTTGGCCTGGCCGGTGACGAGCTTTCGGTCGTCGAACTTCTCCGCCGGTTGGGAGACGCTGTTTCGCTCCCCCGGCGCTTTGTTGTTGTTCTCCGGTTCGTCCCATTCGAGGGGGTGTTCCTCGAACTCCGTCGGCTCCTCGGATGTCGGCTTCGACGCGGTCCCGCCGTCAGTCTGTGGGTCGGTCGGTTCGTCACTCATTGGTATCACCGTCGTGGTCGGTACAGTCGGCCTGGTCCGGACGGATCTGCGACCCGCCGTCGGCCGCGACCGACTGCTCGCCGCGCATTCGGTCGGCCGCGTCGAGGATCGCCTCGACGGGTTTCTGGTAGCCGGTACACCGACAGAGGTTGTCGTCGATGGCTTCGCGCACCTCGGCCTCGCTCGGGTCGGGGGTGTCCGCGAGCAGCGACTCGGCCTCGATTATCATGCCCGGAATGCAGAACCCGCATTGGACGGCGAAATGGTCGACGAACGCCTCCTGGATCGGGTGGAGGTCGTCCTGGGTCCCGAGCGCCTCGATAGTCCGGATCTCGGACCCATCCGCGTTCGGAGCGTCCACGCCGCAGGCCATCTTCACCTCGTCGTCGACGAACACCTTCGATGCGCCGCAGACGCCGCTGTCACAGCCACACTTCACGCCCGTGTAGCCGTTCTGTCGCAGTACCGTAGCCAGGTCGTCGTCCGGTTCAACCTCCACGGTCTTCGATTCGTCGTTGATAGTTAGTTTGATTTCCACGGAAATTCCTCCATTGGTGCAGGTGTGTCTAGCACACGCACGTCGTGGTGGAGGATGGGTGACAGCGACACTAATAATTATGGGTGACTCCGGCGACAGCCATAGAACGGCCCGCACACCGCACAAATACGCTGTTCCAGTTCATGCCTCGGACTGTCCACGCCCCCGGACGGAGAAGATATACGGGACGGAACCGGAGCGGTCGCACCGCGAAAACAGTGCTCCCGCAAACGGCGAGACGACGCGTGCGGCGAGGGATCGGCTGCCGGCACACAAATGTGGCAACTGTCGGCCGTGTGTCCGGTACGGCCAATTCGGGTTGTGATGGATACAGTTTTGAACACTTCTCCGCATCGTATCCGGCATGGAGATCGCACTCCTCGGAGGCACTGGTGATATCGGCGAAGGGCTCGCACTGCGCTGGGCCCGAGACACCGACCACTCGGTCATCGTCGGGTCGCGAGACCCCGACAAGGCCGAGCGGAAGGCGAACGAGTACTACTCGCTGCTTAAAGAGGCGGGCGTAACCCCCGACATCGCCGGGTACAGTAACGAGACGGCCGCCGAACTCGCCGAGGTCGTCGTCGTCAGCGTGCCGCCCGAGTACGCGCCGAGTACGGTCGAAGCAGTGGCTTCCGAACTCGGCGACGACGACGTGCTCGTCAGCCCGGCTGTTCGGATGTCGCGCGACTCGGCCGGCTTCCACTACGACCCGCCGGAAGAAGGGACCGTCGCGGAAACCATCGACGAGGCCGCTCCCGACGACGTGCCGGTCGTCGGCGCGTTCCAGAACCTCGCTGCGGGCGCGCTCAGCAGCCTCGACGACGACCTCGAAGCCGACGTCATCGTCACCGGCGACGACAGCGAGGCGAAGCGGACGGTCCAGGGGCTAGCTGAAGATATCGACGGCCTCCGCGCACTGGACGGCGGGCCGCTCGCGAACACCGGCGTCGTCGAGAGCGTGACGCCGCTGCTGATCAACCTCGCGATGAACAACGACGGCATGCACGACCTCGGCGTTCGGTTCCAGTAACGGGTATCGACGTACCCCTCGAAACGGAGTAATATTGATACGGTCCCGTGCGTGATAGACGAGGGAACCGGGGGCAAGTACGATTACGGATGGGGAACCATACGGAGTCGTTCCCGCCCCGGAATCGCCGCTCTCCTGGTCCGATATCCATGACCGATGACGCCAAACGACGCGCCGGAGTCGATCCGCATGGTGTTCACACGCTCCTCTCGAAACGGTCCCTAGCAGGCGTACTCGCGGCGGCAGTGACCCTTGCGGTTGCCGGCTGGGTCGTCGGCGTCGACCCGCTGCTACTGCTGTCGTCGGAGGCGCACGGCCAGATGTGGACGTTCGTCGCCGGGGGCTATCCGCCCGACCTCAGCCGGGACTACCTGTTCGGCCGAACGCTCCGGGGCGGGCTGCTTTGGGCTATCGTCGAAACGCTTGCGATCAGCGTTATCGGCACCTCGCTCGCCGTAGTCCTCGCGGTACCGCTCGCCCTCGCGAGCGCCTCGACCGTCACCTGTCAGGGGCCGCTGTACGCCGGTTCGTCCGCATCGCGAGTCGCCGTCGGATACGTCCTACACCGGAGCGCCAGACTCGTCTTGAGTTTCCTCCGGTCGGTGCCCGGCCTCGTCTGGGGGTTCTCTTCGTCACCGCGGTGGGGCTGGGACCGTCGCCGGCGCGCTTGCGCTCGGCGTCCACAACGCGGGCGTACTCGGCAAACTGTACGCTGACTTCCTCGAAGACACGGACCCGATGACGACCGAGGCGGTCGCGTCAAGCGGGGCGACGCGGTTTCAGGCCGTCTGTCACGGAATGGTTCCACAGATCTCGGCGACCGTGGCGTCGTACACGCTCTACAGGTGGGAGTGTACCATCCGCTCGGCGACGATTCTCGGGTTCGTCGGCACTGGGGGGATCGGCTACTCCCTCGTCATCTCGATCCAGCGGCTGCAGTATCCGAAACTGGTGACGGCGATCGCCGCTGTGTTCGCGTTCGTGGTGACGAGCGACGCGCTGGCGTCGCGGCCCCGGGCCAAAATGGTGTAGGGGGACCGACGGACACGGCGGAGCGCTGGAACCGCGAGCCGAATCGGGGACGGAACTGTCGCGGCCGACAGCAGTTAAGCGCCGCCTACGCTGACGCCTTCGACCGGACAGCTTCGAGGAGCACTCCGGTCCCCGTCACGATGTCTTCCCACTCCGTGTACTCGCTTTCGCGGTGGCTGATGCCGTCGACGCTCGGTACGAAGACCATGCTCGACGGCGCAATCTTGTTGAGGTAGTTCGCGTCGTGACCGGCACCGCTGACGAGTCGGGTGTACTCGCAGCCGACGGTTTCTGCGGCGTCGACGACCGTGTCGATACAGCTCTGGTCGAAGGGGTCGGCGTCGACGCGCATGATCTCTTCGACCTCGTACTCGAGGCCCTCTCGTTCGGCGGCGTGAGCTATCTCGCGACGGACCTGTTCGACGGCCGCGTCGACGACCGCGTCGTCGTACGAGCGGAGGTCGACGGTGAACTCGACCGTCTCCGGGATCACGTTTATCGCGTTCGGCCACACGTCGACGCTTCCGACGGTGCCGACGAGGTCCGTTCCCTCGGTCGCCGTGATCCGGCGAACGCTCTCGGTCACGTCGGCCGTCGCGACGAACGCGTCGTGGCGCATGTTCATCGGCGTCGGACCGGCGTGGTTCGCCTGCCCCTCGAACGTGACGTTCATCCACGAGAACCCGAACACGCCTTCGACGGCCGCAACGGGGAGGCCCTCCTGTTCGAGAAACGGCCCCTGCTCGACGTGCATCTCGAAGTAAGCGTGGATATCGTGGGGTTCGCACGGTTCGTCGCCCTTGTAGCCGATGCGTTCGAGTTCATCGCCGAACGTGTTGCCGTCCTTGTCCTCGCGCTCGTACGCGTAGTCGAGGTCGAAGATGTCGCAGAACACGCCGCTTCCGAGCATGTCCGGCTGGAACCGGACGCCCTCCTCGTTGCTCCACGCGACGACTTCGAGCGGCCGGTCCGTCGTCACGCCGCCGTCGTTGAGCGCTTCGACGACTTCGAGGCCGCCGAGGACGCCGATCACGCCGTCGTACCGGCCGCCGTTGTACTGGCTGTCGATGTGTGAGCCACACATGACGGGGTCGGCGTCCGGATCCGCGCCGGTTCGCCGGCCGAAGATGTTGCCCATCTTGTCGATGCGGACCTCCAGACCGGCGTCGCGGAACCACTCGACGACGGTGTCTCGGGCCTCCTTGTTTTCGTCGGACAGGCTGGGGCGGTTCACGCCGCCGTTTTCGGTCGCGCCGATCTCGCTGAACTCGTCGAACCGCTGGCGGAATCGCTGCTCGTCGATAGTCACTTCGGCCATGCCAGAACACACCACAGGGTCGAACTTTAACATTCCGAAGGGATCAGTGCCGACCCGCGAGCCTACGGAGGATGCAGTTCACCGAAAGAACCAAACGGCCGATCCACGAGAGTCGAGATATGCCGTCTGTTAGCACGGAGTCGATAGAGTTTCGAAACGCGCGGGTCCTCGATGGAACCGGCGGTCCGGCCTACACCGCACACGTACTGGTCGACGACGGTCGCATCGAGCGCATCGGCGACGAACCGGCCGGTGCCGACCGAACCGTCGACCTCGACGAGTCGTATCTCGCTCCCGGGTTCGTGGACATGCACGCCCACTCGGAGCTGCGGCTGATAAACAAGCCGGCCGCCAAGGAGAAACTCACGCAGGGTATCACGACCGAAGTGCTCGGACAGGACGGCGTCAGCGTCGCCCCGGTGCCGGACGACCTGAAGTCGGAGTGGGAAAAGCGCATCCAGTCCCTCGACGGAACGATAGACCGAACGTGGCCCTGGAACTCCGTCGCCGAATATCTCGACGAACTCGACGCGGCAGTGCCGGCGGTCAACGCCGCTCACTACGCCCCGCACGGGAATCTCCGGTCGCACATCGCCGGCTTCGAGGACCGAGCGCTCACGGACGAGGAGGTCGGCGACCTCCGGGACAGACTCGACCGGGCTATCGACGGCGGCGCGTTCGGAATGTCCAAGGGGATGATCTACCCGCCCAGTTCCTACGGCCGCGACCCGGAACTGGAGGCGCTCGCCGAAACGCTCGCTGACCGGGACTCCTTTATGATCTCTCACGTCTGGAACGAGACCGACCGCGTCGTCGAATCTATCGACCGATATCTCGACATCTGTCGTCGCGGCGGCTGTCACGCGCACGTCTCGCACCTGAAAGTCGGCGGCCGACAGAACTGGGGCGACTCGACGGACGTGCTGGACCTGTTCGACGACGCCGTCGACGCAGGACAGCGGGTTTCGTTCGACCAGTACCCCTACACTGCGGGGTCGACGATGCTCACCGCGCTGTTGCCGCCGTGGGCGCGACAGGGCGAAACCGAAGACATCATCGAACGGCTGCGAGGCGCGGACGTCAGAGAGCGCATCGCCGATGACATCTCCTCTCCCGGCGACTGGGAGAATCTGGCCCGCGCGGCGGGCACGTGGGACAACATCCTCATCACCCGGACCGCGAGCGGCGACCACCAGGGGGAGACGGTCGAGGAGATCGCATCCGAGCGGGACCTCGACCCGGTCGACGCGATGTGTGAACTCCTCGTCGATGAAGACCTCGATGTGACGATGGCGGACTTCGTCATGTCGGAGGAGGACATCGAGCGGTTCCTCGCGGACGAGCGCGGGACGTTCTGTACGGACGGTATCTTCGGCGGGAAACCACATCCGCGTGCCATCGGAACGTTCGGCCGCATCCTCGAACGGTACGTCCGGGAGCGAGACGTACTGCCGCTGTCGCTGATGGCGCACAAGGCGGCCGGCCACCCCGCCGACATCCTCGGGTTAAACGACCGGGGCTACGTGAAGGAGGGGTACGTCGCCGACATCGTCGTCTTCGACCTGAACGCCGTATCGGAGAACGCGACGTACGAGGACCCGTTCCAGTTCACCGACGGCTTCGAGTTCGTCCTGGTCGGCGGGGCGATCGCAGTCAGGGACGGCGAAACGACGGGCGCTCGTAACGGAGAGATCCTCCGCTCGACCGACGAGTGGGGCGGAGACTCGCGGCCGTGGCTCGACCGTTCGACCATCGAGTAGCGACACGCGTTTGTCGCTGTGGCACACTGCCGACACACGGACGTGCGGCCTCGTTCCCACCGGCCGATCTGCCCGAACTGACCCGTTCGCCAGTCGAACGGCCACTGTCTGATAGGGACTGCTGTCAGCCAGTTCGGTATTTCGGCAACCCCCGGACGGCGAATACCGGTACACAGTTACAGCAGTCCCTATGAGTATCCCACCCATACTTATTTATAAAGTGTCGGTTTAGTTCACAACGGACTTCCAATGAGCGATAGCAAACAGGTGTTCGACAGAGGCGACCGTGTAGGCATCTACCTACAGGACAAACACTCGTTGCAGGAGAACCTCGAACTCGTCCAGTACGCGGAGGACCAGGGGATAGACGAGATATGGCAGGCCGAATCACGGCTTGCACGCGACGGCGTCACGCCACTCGGTGCGTACGCTGCCGTCACGGACAGGATCAAACTCGGAACCGGCGTCATCAACAACTGGACGCGAAACACCGCGCTCATCGCACAGACGATGAGCACGCTTGAGGAACTCGCCGGGCCGAACCGCATCCAATGTGGGATCGGTGCGTGGTGGGACCCGCTGGCCGAGAAGGTAGGCATCGACCGGAGCGGCGCTCTCCGGGCCATGCGTGAATGTGTCGAGGTGACACAGGACCTGCTCGACATGGAGAACGTCACCTACGACGGCGAGTTCGTCCAGATGCGTGACGTGGAGTTAGACGTCGTTCACGGCGACTCGGGGCCGCGGACGGTTCCGGTGTACGTCGGCGGTACCGGCTTCAAGATGCTCGAACTCACGGGCCACTTCGCCGACGGTGCCCTGTTGAACTACCTCGTCAGTCCCGAGTACAACGAGAAGGCGCTGGACGCGCTCGAAACCGGCGCAGAACGCGGCGGTCGCTCGCTCGAAGACATCGACCGGCCGCAACTCGTCGTCTGTTCGATGGACCACGACGTGGACCAGGCGCTCGATAACGCCCGCGAACTCATCACGCAGTACCTTGGCCAGCAGCCCCACATCATGAAAGCCAGCGGCGTCAGCCAGGACCTCATCGACGAGGTTGGCGACGCGATCGGCGGCTGGCCGGCCGACGAGGAAGACATCAAGGAGGGGATGCATCTCATCCCGGACGAAGTCGTTCACAAGCTCACGGCCAGCGGCACCCCCGAACAGTGCCGAGAGAAGGTCCGCGAGTACGCCGACAACGGCTGTCAGTGCCCGATCCTCTACCCGCTGGGCGACGACCGCCAGCTGATGATCGACGAGTTCGCCGACGGCTACCTGTAGCGACGCGCCGTTCGCCGTTTTACTTTTCGGGTCGAACTCCGGTCGGACGAGAAAAACTGGCGGCGTCGGTTCGTCGGCGCGGCCGTCAGAGGAACCGCTGTAACTGTGTCACGGGGTTCGGCGACGCGTGTCGGCGAACTACCGAACTGACTGACAGCAGTCCCTATCAGTCGTCGGCCGCCGCGGCCTCGGCGTCGCCGAACAGCGCCTCTACCTCCGATATTTCGGGATCTATCCGGTTTACGTCTCCGGTGGCTTTCTTCGCGCTCTCGGTGTCTTTGAGGCCGAACCCGGTCGAGACGACGACGACAGTCTCGTCCTGCTCGATGATCCCCTGCTCCAGCGCCTCCCGAACGCCGGCGACTGGCGTCGCGCCTGCGGGCTCGGAGTAGATCCCCTCGGTGCTGCCGAGGAGCTTCTCCGCTTCAAGGATCTCCTCGTCGGAGACGAGTACGGTGTCCCCGCCGCTTTGCTGTGGCGCGCGGCAAGCCTTGATCGTGTTACGCGGCCGGCCGACTGCGATGCTGTCTGCGATCGTGTCGGCGAGGTCGTCGATGTCGTCGTGACCCTGGAAGGCGTCGTGGATGGCCGAGGCCCCCTCCGCCTGGACGCCGAGCATCTTCGGGTAGTCGTCGACGTAGTCGAGGTCGTAGAACTCCTTGAACCCCTTCCACGCGCCGGCGATAGTGCAGCCGTCACCCATCGAGAAGACGACCCAGTCGGGGACTTCCCCGCGGACCTTCGACTGCTCCGCGAGTTCGTGGCCGACGGTCCGTTTCCCCTCTACCTGGAACGGGTTGATCGCCGCGTTGCGGTTGTACCAGCCGTACTCGTCAGTGACCTCGACGCTCAAGTCGTACGCCTCGTCGTACGAGCCGTTGACCGCCAGCACGTCCGCGCCGTAGACGAGCGGCTGGGCGAGTTTGCCCGCGGGCGCAGCGCCGGGGACGAAGATACGGCAGTCGAGGCCGCCGCGGGCCGCGTAGCCGGAGAGCGAGGCCGCCGCGTTCCCAGTCGAGGCGCAGGTGATGATGTCGCGGCCAGCGTGTCGCGCTTTCGTCACCGCGACGGAACTGGCGCGGTCCTTGAAACAGCCGGTCGGGTTACGGCCGTCGTCCTTGACGAGCGTCTCGACGCCGAGGGCCTCGCTCAGGTTCGGCGCGTCGAACAGGTCCGTCCCTCCCTCATTGAGGGTCACGACCTCCGCGTCGTCGTCGACCGGCAGGAACGCCTCGTACTTCCACTGTCCCTGGATCTTCCCGTCGAGTTCTGCGTCGAAGTTGTCGTGGATGACATCGTAGTCGTATTTGACTTCGAGGATGCCTTTCACCCCCTCGTGCTCGGGGCACGTGTAGATGATCTGGTCCGGGTCGTACTCACGCTCACAAATAGTGCACTCTAACGTAGTGACATGCTCCATTGCCATACTGGACATCAGGCAAGGCCACTACTAAAAAACACCGCACAATATCCCCTTCCGCCGTTCGCTGCCGGTGAGCCGGCGTTTGCAGGACATGCACGCAGCGATCACCGACTCGATACGCGACACACGCTCCAAACGCGTCCCAAACGGCTGTGGCGACTGTGGAACGGTCAGGCGGGGGCACACTTATCCTCGGGGCCGACCGTTTTCGGGTCATGTCCGACGCATTTCGGTCGGCGGTCGACGGACCTGCCGGTCGAATGGAATACAGTCATCTCCCGCAAACGACGCAGTCGTTCGAGAACGCGCTCGAAAAGGCCCGGAACGGAGAGCGGTTGACCGTCGACGACGGCGTCGAACTGCTCACCACCGGAACGGCCAGCGCCGAGATCGACTACGAGCGCAAGGAGAAGGTGCTCCGGATCGCCGATCGCCGGCGTGCGGAGACGGTGGGCGAGGAAGTGACGTTCGTCGCCAACCTCAACAACAACGTGACGACGGCGTGTAACACGGGGTGCCAGTTCTGTAACTTCAAAAACACTGCCGAGAAGTTCGAATCGACCCACACCGGGGACCACGGCGGGTTCACGAAAACGCCGGCCGAGTCGCGAGAGATAGTGCGAGACGCCGTCGAGCGGGGTATCTACGAGGTCTGTTCCGTGAGCGGCCTCCATCCGGGGCTCGTACTGGACGACGACCACGCGGAGCGACTGGAAGCGAGCGATCGAAGCGATCTCAACTACAGGTCCCCCGCCGCGTACGACGTGGACCCCGGAACCTACTGCGAGCAGATCGAAGCGATGAGCGTCGACGGCGTCCACGTCCATTCGATGACGCCGGAGGAGGCCTATCACGCTCGGCGCGGCACCGACTGGGAGTACGAGACGGTGTACCGTCGCCTGCGCGACGTTGGTCTGGACTCGGTTCCCGGGACCGCAGCGGAGATCCTTGTCGACGAGGTTCGGGACGTGATCTGCCCGGGGAAGATCGGCACCGACGAGTGGGTCGCGTCGATGGAAGCGGCCGCCAACGTCGGGCTGCCGATGACGGCCACGATCATGTACGGGCACGTGGAAAACGAGATGCATCGCGTCCAGCATCTGGACGTGATTCGGGACCTGCAGGACAGGACGGGCAACATCACCGAGTTCGTCCCGCTGTCGTTCGTCCACGAACAGACGCCGCTCGCCGAACACGGCGTCGTCGAGTCGGGAGCGAGCACCGACGAGGACGAACTGATGATCGCCGTTTCGCGTCTGTTTCTCGACAACATCGAGAACATCCAGTCGTCGTGGGTGAAATACGGCGACGCTCAGGGGCTGAAGATGCTCAACTGCGGGGCGAACGACTTCATGGGGACGATCCTCTCGGAGGAGATCACCAAGCGCGCGGGCGGCAGTTACGGCGAGTTCCGGTCGTTCGAGGAGTACTGTGACATGCTCTCGGCTATCGGGCGGCCGCCGGTCGAACGGTCGTCGGACTACGAACAGCGCCGGCGGGTCGATCCCGAATCCGACCGGATCGGCCCCCGTCTCGGCCCTCGCGCCGACGGAACGCCGCTCGTCGAGTAACGCCCCCTAGGCCGTCAGTCCCGCGTCGCGGCGTCCCGCACCGACCGTCGAACGACCCGGATCGCTCTTCGACGGACAGGGCCAAACCGAAACGCCCCTCGGCGAGTACAGAGCCAAACAGACGGCAAACCGCGCCACACCGGACGTGGAGACAGAGCTTTTATACGGAACTACCTCGATGATACGGTGGACGCTAGCATATCCCATGTACCTTCGGCGCGGTCGCCGATGGCAGCGCTCGGATAGCTAGCAGTGAGTGATAACCATGTACGGAAGACGCTTAGCTACGGTCGAGGAGATAATCGCGCTCGTCAGCCCGGACAGCGAACAGGAACTATCGACGCTCGAATCCTGGGCGGACGGACAGGAGATACCGGTTCACGTCGTCGAGGTCGGAGACGACATCGATCCAGTGTACACCCCGGAACGCGAGTACCTGGGCGTGACCCTGGGGGGTGACGGAACGTATCTCGAAGGCGTCCGGCAGTTCAGCCCGAAGCAGATCCCGATCCTCGGAGTCAACGCCGGGACCCTCGCGTTCCTCGCGAGCATCTCGCCGAGCGAACTGACGGACGCCCTGGACGAAACCGTCCGCGGGGGCGCCACGGTCGACCGCCGCCAGCAGTTACACGTCGAGGCCGACGGGGTCGACTGTACCGGCATCAACGACGTCATGATCGAACACGAACCGCCGGAGAATCCCGTTGACAGGAAGATCACCCGCTTGCAGGTGTTCGCCGACGGCGAGTTCGTCGGCGAGTACGAGGGGAGCGGTCTCGCGGTGTCGACGCCGACTGGGTCGACCGGCGTCTCGCTCTCCGCCGGGGGGCCCGTTCACTTCCCGGTGAACAACGCGTCGCTACAGATCGTTCCGCTCCAGACTCACCGGATGGGCGTGCGGCCGCTCATCGTCGACGCCGACACCACGATAGAGGTCGTCTCCAACGGCCCCGCGAGCCTCCTCGTCGACGGGGGGCGCTCGCACGCGCAACTCGAAGCGGAGGACGTAGTCACCGTCGGCGGGGCCGACACGTCGGCGCTCGTTGTCAACACGAGCTACGACGACGACTTCTTCACCTCGATATCCGAGAAACTCGGCTGGAGCGTCCGCGAGAACAGACACGACCGCGGCGACGACCACCTCGTCGGAGGGACGGACTCGGACCCCGGTACCGACGTGGTCCGGCAGGCCAAGCAGGTCGCGGAGGATGCCGCGAAAGCCGCCGGCGAAGCGCTCAGGGAACTCCACGGGCAGACGGAATCCGTGGAGTACAAATCGGACAAGTCGGACATCGTCACCGAGGCGGACTACAAGGCGGACAACATCATCACGACCGTCATCGAGAACGAGTTCCCCGACCACGGGATCCGGTCCGAGGAGAGCGACGAACGGGTCGGGTCGAGCGAGTACACCTGGCTAGTCGATCCGCTCGACGGGACCGGGAACTTCGCGCACGGCAACCCGAACTACTCCATCTCCATCGCGCTCTTGGAGGACGAGAGCCCGGTGATGGGAGTCGTTTACGCGCCCGAGACCGACGAGATGTTCGCCGGGATCGAGGGCGACGGAGCGACCCTGGACGGCATGCCCATCTCGACGACGGACCGGGCGTCCCTGGACGAGTGCATGCTCCTCTCCGGATACGACCCGAACGGTGCGTTCCTCTCGCACTGCTACCAGGAGACTCGCGGCGTTCGCAGTCTCGGCTCGGCGGCGCTCAGCCTCTGTTTCCTCGCGAGCGGGAGCGCCGACGCCCTGTGGGAGTACGACACCTATCCCTGGGACGTCGCCGCCGGTATCGTGATCGCACGCGAGGCCGGAGCCACGGTCACGAACGCGGACGGCGACCCGTACGACCCGATCGCCGCACACGAGACGCGGAACGAACTGGTCGGGTCGAACGGACCGGTCCACGAGGCGCTTCTCCGTCATCTCGACGGGGAGCAGGACTTGCAGACGACGCAGCAAAGCAGCGCGGACTGACTCCCCCGGACTGCACTGCTGTCGCGATTTCGGAGTGTCGGATTTTCATAACTACGCCGCTGAACTACGACCGTGAGAGGAACTCTCCCCGGCCGGGCGAGACCCGGAGTTCGTGATCGCGGGCGATCACGTCGCCGTCCGCGATGACCGTGTCGACTCGCGCGCTCCACTCCTGACCCTCGTACGGCGTCCAGCCGCCGACGTACCGGAGGTCGTCTGCCGAAACCTCGAACTCGTCTTTGCGGACGAGTACGATGTCCGCGTCGGTCCCCTCCTGAAGCGATCCCTTCCGCGGGTACACGCCGGCCTCCCTGGCCGGCCGCGCACAGACGAGTTCGTGAAGCCGCGGCCAGGAGAGTCGGTCCTCGTGAACGCCGGCGCTGACGAGGAATTCGAGCATCGTTTCGATACCGGGGAGCCCGGCGTACGGTTCCCAGATGTTCTCCCACCCGGGCTCGCGGTCCTCCCGATAGGTGGGGAAATGCTCGCTGGCGATGAGATCGATCGTCCCGTCCCGGACCGCTTCCCAGAGGCGTTCGACCTCGGTGGGGGATTTCAGGCTGGGATTGACTTTCAGGAACGGCCCCTTCTCCTCAACGTCTTCTTTCGAAAACGCGAGGTAATGCGGACACGTTTCCAGGGTCACCGGCACGTTCGCACGGGACTTGAACCGCCCGCCTTCGCGGGCCCCGCTCCCGCTGGAGACGTGAACGACATGAAGCGGACAGTCTGCGTATTCGGCAAACCACCCCATCCGGCCAATAGCGTCGAGTTCCGCTTCGAGCGGGCGGGAGTCCATGTACACGTCCGGCGTGTTCTCGTCGATCGACGCACGGGCGTGGTCTAAGATCCCCTGCGTCTCGCAGTGAACGCGGACTTTCCCTCCGGCGTTACCGACCTTCTCCATCAGGGAGACAATCGTTTCGTCGGAGGCGAGATACGGGTCTGCCGTGAACGTCTTGAAATCGCGCGTTCCCTCGTCTATGATCCCGTCGACATCGAGGTCGGAGTCCTCGACGTTGCCGGCGACCAGGCCGAAGTCGACGTGAGCGAGGTCGGCACACTCCTCTCGCTTCTCCCGGACCGCTTCCGGCGAAGTTATCGGCGTCTGCGTCGGCAGTTCGACGACGGTCGTCACCCCGCCGGCGGCGGCACTCGCCGTCTCCGACGCGAATTCGATTCCGTCCGGAAACAGGTCCGAGTCGTGCATGTGGTTGTGAACGTCGACGACGCCGGGCATGGCGACCATGCGGTCAGCGTCGATAACGTCCGCCGCGTCGCCGTACTCGCTGGCGACATCCGGTCCCACTGCCCGTATCCGGCCGTCGTCGATAGCGATGGCACCCGTTTGGACGCCGGTCGCGCTAACGATACGCGCGTTCTCGATTAGGCGATCCGTCATGAACGAACTCGTATCGCGGACGACCAAAACAGTTGGCGATAGTGTAGAATATCATATAGTTGTCGGCAAGCGACGCCGGCGGTAGACACGGGCACACGGTCAGCGAATGTGGCAACCGTGTGTGGCCCGGACCCGACCGTCCACACGGCGAACCGGGAGGTACTTTTTTGTATTGCGACAGTATCTGACACGGTGTGATACTGAACGCAGGTACGCTCATCACGATGAACGGTGAGCGAGAGGTCAGAGAAGAGGTCCACGTGGTCGTCGAGGACGGCGAAATCGTCGACATCGCGGACGGGTACGAGACCGGCGAGGAAACGATCGACGCCCGCGACGAGGTAGTGCTCCCAGGTCTCGTGAACTGCCACACGCACATGTACGCGCTCCCGATCCGCGGGGCACCGCTGACGGCGTCGCCCGAGAGCTTCTACGAAGCGCTAGTCGACATCTGGTGGGAAGTCGACGAAGCGTTCACGATGCGGGACGCTCGCCTGTCGGCGCTCGGGTCGTGTGCGGAGATGGTCCAGGGCGGCGTCACGGCGTTTTGCGACAACTACTCCGGACCGAACACGCTCCCGGGGGCATTAGACGCCGTCGCGGACGGCGTCTCGCAGACGCCGATCCGAGGTATGATAACGTTCGAAACCACGGCGCGGAACTCGGAGTCGGAGGCCATCGAGGGGATCGACGAGAACCGGCGGTACATCCAGGAGGCCGAAGACGAATACGACGACGTAACCGGTCACTACTGCCTCCACACCCTGTTTACGAACACGGAGACAGTCGTCGACGAATGCGTCGACCGCGCGGTCCAAGACGACCGGCCGATCCAGATCCATCTGGAGGAGGGTTTAGTCGACGTCCACGAGTCGATCAAGGAGTACGGGGAGCGACCCGTTCCCGCCCTCGACTCCATGGGCTTTTTCGACGCGGAGGTTATCGCCGCTCACTGCGTCCACTCCACAGAACGCGAGATAGAGATCCTCGCCGAGAACGACGTGAAAGTCGCTCACAACCCCTACTCTAACATCAACAACGCCGTCGGCATCGCAGACGTAGAGACGATGGAAGAACACGACATGACGATAGGTATCGGGGACGACGGATGGGACCCCGATATGTTCGAAACGATGCGGTCGGCCGTCGGCATCCACAAACTGAAAAAGAACAACCCGAGCGGGTTCGACATGGCGAAAGCCCTGGAATGGGCGACTATCGGAAGCGCGGAGGTTCTCGGGATGGACGACCGGATCGGGAGCATCGAAGTCGGCAAGCGCGGCGACTTCGTCACGCTCGACATGGGGCCGAATCCGGTTCTCCCCGAGAGTGCGCCGTATTACGTCGTCAGCGCCGCAAGCAAGGCCGACGTGACGCGGACGGTCATCAACGGGGACACCGTGTATAGCCTGGAGCGGGGTGTACGTGGCGTGGACAGTGCAGACATGGAAGCCGTCGGCGAGGCAAGCGCCGAACTCTGGGACAGGCTCTGAACCAGCGGTGTCGCCGCCGCTTCGGTCGAAACTGTCCGTTCACCATCGGTCACTGTGTACTTTCGGCTTTTAACAGACTTAGTCTGTTACCTGCTGATGCGCTCAATAGCGCCATCCTCGCCTCATAGTTAACAAGCTTAGTTCGTTAATCCGAGTCCGCGTTGCCCCGGCCACCCGAATCGGGATGCAGTACGTAAACGCTTGGTCAAGATTTATTACCGACGAGAGAGGTACGAACACGTAATGCCAACTGATCCCGGCTGTAAGGTAGACCTGGTAGTGGACCAGTACGGGTTAGAGTCGGCGGATCCGGCGTACGAGTCGATCGACGACGGGCTACTCGCTCGATGGAAAGGGACCGACGACCGCACGCAGATGGGCTATCGGTCGCTCACGGAGTGGTTCAACAAGCGCCTCCTCAAGCAGGTGTACGATGAACACGGCCGAGACGCACTGGGCGCACGCGTCGACAGCGATTACGAAGCGTTACGCAGCGACGACGACCTCGTCAGCGAAGAGATGGTCGAGAGCCTTCTGGCGGACGGGATCGACGGCGAACGTGTCCGAGAAGACATGGTATCGTACGGGACGATGCGAACGCATCTGAAGGACTGTCTCGACGGCGAGAAACCCCCACAGACCGCCGAGACCGAGTGGGAACGGGAGAGCCTCGAAATGGCGCGCGAGGTGACCAGGGAGAAAGCCGAACGGGCGCTTTCCTCCTTAGAGACGAAAGGGCGAATCGACGGGGTCGAAACCTCGACCGTCGAGGTACAGATCCAGATCAGTTGCGGGTCCTGTCCGACGCGCGTCCCCTTCGAGGTCGCGGCCGAACGGGGCTACGTCTGCGAACAGCACGACCAAACACACGTCACCTCTGACTGATAATGACCTGGACCATCGACATCGAAAACATCGCCGGTATACTGGACGGAGAGACGACTATCGAGCCGGGACTGAACGCTGTCAGAGGGTCGAACTGGCAGGGAAAATCGAGTTTCATCGAGGCCATCAAGACGGCACTCGGAACGTCGACGGAACTCACCGAGAGCAAGGACAGCGGTCGGGTGCGGCTACAGACGCCCGAACGAGATATCGCGGTAGACCTCGTCCGTGAAAACGGGACCGTCCGCCGGAAAGGGACCCCGTATCTCGAAAACGAGTACGATGTCATTCGAGCGGAGCTGTTCGCCTGTCTCGACGAACGGAACGAAGTCCGGAGCGCGGTTCGACGGGGCGAGAACCTAGAAGACGTCCTCATGCGACCGCTCGACTTTCAGAACATCGACGAACAGATCGCCGACCTGAAACGCGAGCGCGAGCAGATAACGTCGGAGCTCTCGCAGGCGAAGGAGGCGAAAAAGCGCCTGCCTGGGGTACAGGCGCAGGTCACGCAACTCGAAAACGAGATAGCGGAGCTACAGCAACAGCGCGAGGGAATCGCGGCCAGCGACGCTGGTGAGGCGGCCAGTGAAGACGAGGAGAGCCCGTCGCCACAGCAGCAGTTGAGCGCGGTACAGACGGAACGGAGTCAGGCCGAAAACCAGATCGAGAGGCTAGAGCGAACCATCGAGCGGACCGAGGAACGCCTCGAACAGCGTCGGTCCGAACTAAAGTCGCTCGAAATCCCGGACGACGACGACATCGAGAACAGACTGGCCACCGCCCGTGACCGACTGCAACAAGTCAAACGGGACTCCGAAGTGTTACAGTCGGTGTATTCGGCGAACGAGATGGTTCTGAAGGAGAACCGACTGGACCTCCTTACAGAAGTCGAACGGGAACTCACGGGGGACAGCGTCGTCTGCTGGACCTGCGGCAACGAAGCAGAGCGTGCAGAGATGGAGGAACAGCTCGACCAGCTCGGCGACAAGATCACGGACCTGCGGACGCAGATCGAGACGTACCGTGACGACGTCGAGGAACTCGAAGCGCGGCGCGAAGAGATCGACCAGGCGAACCGCCGGAAACGGGACCTAGAAGCCGAGATAACCGAACTCGAAGATACCCTTACCGACCGACGCCAGAGTCTGGAGGACGCGACGGACCGATACGAAAACGCTCAGGAACGGGTCGAAGAGCTCTCGGACGCTGTCGACGAGACTGTCGAAGCGATTTCCGACGTCGAAAGCGAGATCAAATATCGGGAAGCCGAACTCAAAGACAGCAGAGACGAGTTATCACAGCTGGAAACGCGGGCGGACCAGGTCGAGACGCTGGAAGCCGAAAACGAGGAGATCCGAACCGAGATCGAAGAGCTCCGGAATCGAAAAGACAGGATCAAACGGCGGGCCAGAGAGGCGTTCGACGAAGCGATGGACGAGATCCTCTCTCGGTTCGGGACCGGGTTCGAGACCGCCCGGCTCACCTCCGACTTCGACCTCGTCGTCGCGCGCGACGGTCGAGAGGCCAGTCTGGACGCCCTCAGTGAGGGCGAGCTCGAACTGATAGGGTTCGTCGCGGCGCTTGCGGGCTACGAATCGTTCGATGTTGACGAGGCGGTGCCGCTACTGCTCGTCGACGGCGTCGGCGGGCTTGCTGACGACAATCTACACACACTCATCGATTATCTCCACGAGCGGACCGAGTACCTCGTGTTCACCGCGTATCCGGAGTACACCGCCTTCGAAGGGCGAGAGATCGACCCGAGTAACTGGTCGGTCGCGACGAACAAGCAGGTCAGCGCCGACTGAGCTATCGTTCTCCCGCGCACACGTTGCGTGACGCTGTTTTTAGCGGACAATACTGCCGGTTGGAGAACGTAATAGTAACGCAGTGTTAATGGTTGTCATATGGTGGTTAGTGCCGCATTCGGAGAGCTAACTGAGGTACTCGAGTGTTTAGAGGCGTCCAACGCCGAGGTCAAGAACGTCGAAATAGGCGAGCAGTTGGAGGGAGAGCAAGACGAGATAACCGCGAACCTGACCGTCGGGGTGCCCGTGTTAGACGGCGTCGACATCCGCGACAGTGTTTCGATCCGGGCGGAGAACGTCGACCTCCGGGACGGTTGCGTCGACGTGGATCTCTGTGTGTCCCTGTCGGTGGAGCAGGCACGGGAGAACCGCAGCCCCGTAGCGTCCGGCGTCGGCACGTCGCCGGGTCGAACTGATTCGAAATCCGTTCCGGCGTACAAGGACCCGGACGCGTTGCAGACGGTGTACGAGAAATACGACACCTTCCCGGAGATGACCGAGGCGCTTGGGGCCGATGTCACCTCGGAGACGGTCCGACGGTACATGGTCGAATACGATATCCACGACCCTAACGAAACCGGACCACAGGTACACGGATTCGCCGACACCGACGGAACGGGCGGAGATACCTCGGACGAGAACTCGATGACGGAAAACGGCGTAACCAGATCGTCCGAAGTCGCTCCGGAGGAGAAACCCGAGAGCGACAGCCCCGAGACGTCCGGAGACGGACCGTTAGAGAACTCCACTGAAGATGAGGAACGGACCCCGACGGCGACCGGGACCCGGGCGACCGCAAAAACGGCTGAGACAGACGCCGCAGCCGGCAACGAAAGTACCGAACCCGGTACCGACGAGGCGGACGCCTCCGAACTCAACGATACGTCGGTCGCCGAACTGATAGCGGCGACAGACAGCGGAGACGGTGACGACTCGGTCATCGCGGACGGACTGGGGATTCCGAAGGATCTGACCGTCTCCGAACTCGCGTCCATCGTCAACGAAGCGAACACGTTCTACGAGGTGAAAACGGCGCTGGGCGTCGACCGGGACCACGCCCGCCACCTCCTCGAAGAAACTGCGCTGATCGATCTCGTCACACAGCGACTCGGAGCCGACCAGATCACGGTGACTCCGAGGGAAGTACGGCGGCGGATAGACCTCGGGACCTCGGACGTTTCGCAGTAGACACTCCAGCGCCCGGTCAGCGACCGCTGGCGAAGAGACGCGCGTATCGCGGTCCGGACTCTCCGAACACCGCTGTGGCCTGTTCCGATGGCACGTTTCGGGGCCAGACCAGCCACCAGATTGGGTCCCGAGACCACCCCTGACGCCCGAACAGTTCCGCCAATCGCGGCCGATCGTTCGTTTCCTCTCCGGTATCGCATGGGGTTTTTCCGCAGGGCGACCATCCTAAGTATGGGAAAAGTTATTATGCAACATAAAGAGATCTTATGCAATGGCAACGATCAGAGTCCGAGACTGGACGAAAAAACAGATCGAGCGGATCCTCGAGGAGGAATCCCACTCGTCACACGATTCTGTGATCAAATCGTTGTTGAAGGATCGAGAGCTGGCCAAGTTCGCCGGGAAAAGCGTCGACACCGAACGCCAGAAGGCAGAAGACGAACCTCGACCGCCCGAGGAGAAGGCCTTCGACGATCTCACGGTCCTCAACGAGATGTATCGTGCGGACAACGGCGTCCTGTTCCTGTGGTGTCCGAACTGCGGGAACGAACTCGCTCACCTCACTCTCGAAAACCCAATCGATATCTCTATCTTCGAGATGGAGTGCCAGCGGTGTCTCAACCATCTCGATCAGCACGCGATCATCGCGATCGAGATCGGCTATCCGATCGAGGAGAAACTCGTCGAAGACGAGCTTCAGGGCGATCTGAAAGCGTGCGTCATCGACTACTGGGACCGCACTCTCGAACAGTTAACCGAAACCGCCGTCGACGAAGAGATAGACGCCGAACAGTTGGTTTGGCAGTTCGACCAGTACGTTCGGAACTTCCAGTGGGACTGGCCTGTAGACGTTCCCGTGGTCGGGTTCGAAACCGGGTACACGTTCCGGAACGAAGCCGGTGACGAACTGATCGAGGTGATCGAACCGGTCACGGAGAACCGTAACGCGCTGGACTCGTTCGAGGTAATACGGTTTCCCGAAGGAGCGGACTCTGACGAGACCGCGACCGAGATCATCGACAGCAATACGATCGCCGACCTGATCATCAATCGGGACCTCTATATCGAAAAAACGGACTCGCAGGGGGTTGCGGAACCATCAAACCATGTGTGATACCCTCGGCGTAGTTTGTCTCGGCAGTCGCGACCAGATATAACCGATCCGTATTACTAAAATATCCGACTGGTGTGAAGTAATGGTTGCTAAATTACTATTAGTCTATCTAATCATTTCTTGGGAGTGTTCGGTGAGTTCAGAAGTTTGGCCCATCGTTGCTACGCGAACTACATGAACAGGACCCGGAGATTCATCCGGTTAAAAGCCGTTCAGGGTGTATCGGGGGCAAAAAACTGGAAGGCATCAGGCAGGATATCGTAATCGAGAAGTCGGATCCCTGTTTCGGCGGCCGAGACGCGTTACGAGTTCTCTCAGTCGGTGCTGTAACCCGTTCAAGTCAAAAACAGTAGATATATCGATGTATCTTAGTTTCTACCAATTACACAGATAGTATTGAATATTGATTATTATGTCAGGAATTGCCGGTCCGGTATCGTATCGAATGCCAAGCTATTGACCGCCACAGTAGTGTCCTAACTCAGCGTCACCCGCCACAGTTACCGGCTCTTTCACTTGGTCCGCCGTCGCCGGCGTAACGGCCGCGACGTTTTCGGTGGTCTGTTCGCAGCGCTTGCAGGTCATTCTCTGAGAGTTTGCAAGTCCACCCCTGGATCGAACGCATCCACTCGGACCAGAGACCGGGGATAGCGAGATACCACTACATATCCTAAGTATTTCACCGAATCTACCTTAGATATCAAAGTACATCGACAGCGTATTGACTCCGGATATCGAAGTTGAGCTATGCGGGACCTCGACGAAACCGACATGGAGATTCTGACGCTCCTCGGAGAGGACGGACGACGACCGTTTAGCGATATCGCCGACGAGATCGGGCTCTCGGGGCCGGCCGTCTCGGACCGCGTGTCTCGTCTTCGAGAGGCGGGTGTTATCAACCGCTTTACGATCGACGTCGATCGCTCCCAACTCCGTGCCGGAGTCCCGGTATTCGTTCAGGTAGAAGTCGCCAGCGGGGATGTCGACGACCTGAAAGTCCGGATCGGCGACGCCGAAGCAGTCGAACACGTGTTCGTGACCGCCGACGGCGAGATCTGGTTTTACGGTCGCGCGCAAAGTCAGAACGTCCGCCAGTGGCTCGGCGGTCTACTCGAAAGCAGCGACGACGTGGACTACACAGTGACGCTGATGGACGAAGTCGAGTGGAAGCCCTCGCTCGACGGGACCGAGTTCGCGCTCACCTGTGCGGAGTGCGGGAACACGGTCGACAGCGAGGGTGAAACCGCCAATATAGACGGTCAGGCGTATCACTTCTGCTGTGCTTCCTGTCAACGACGGTTCGAGGAACGGTATGACCGTCTCGAAGAGGGCGCGTGAACACTTTGGGTTCCAAATTATATCCCGATTTACACTTCGGATTTCTATGGGAAAAGGAGGTAAGAAGCGACGCTCTATAACAAACTAATGAGTTCGCAAACCGCACACCTCGAAATCCAGGGCATGAGCTGCGCGAACTGCTCGCAGACGATCACTGAATCCCTGGAGAATCTTGACGGCGTCTCGGAGGCGAACATCAACTTCGCCACCGATGAGGGTACCGTCGAGTACGATCCCGGAGCCGTATCGCTCGGCGAGATATACGACGCTATCGAGGACGCCGGATATCACGCCGAGACAGCGACGGTCACCATCGGCATCTCCGATATGACGTGTGCGAACTGCGCGGAGACTAACGCGGACGCACTGGAGTCGGTGGCCGGAGTCATCAGCGCGGAGGGGAACTACGCGACCGACGAGGCGCAGGTCGAGTACAACCCCGCGGACGTTTCCCGGGAAACGCTCTACGACGCCATCGAGGACGCAGGTTACACGCCAGTCCGCGACGACGACACTGCCGAGACGACCGACCAGGAGCGACGCGACGCCGCCCGGCAAGAAGAGATCCGGACACAGCTCCGGCTGACACTGTTCGGAGCTATCCTCTCGGTTCCGCTGCTGTTTTTCATCGTCGAGAAGTACCTTCTCGGCGGGGCGATGCTCCCGGAGACGGTCTTCGGCGTCGAATTCGGCTGGGTCGAGTTCCTGCTCGCGACGCCCGTCCAGGCCGTCCTGGGCTGGCAGTTCTACAGGAACTCGTACAACGCTCTCGTCAAGAACAAGCGGGCCAACATGGACGTACTCATCGCGCTCGGATCTTCGACGGCCTACATCTACAGCGTAGTCGTCCTACTCGGTCTCATCGCCGGAGGCATGTACTTCGACACCGCGGCGCTCATTCTGGTATTCATCACGCTCGGGAACTACCTCGAAGCTCGGTCGAAAGGCCAGGCCAGCGACGCGCTCCGGAGGCTACTGGAGATGGAAGCCGAAACGGCTACTGTCGTCGGCGAGGACGGGGACGAACGGGAAATACCGCTAGAGGACGTCGAGGTCGGCAACCGGATGAAAGTCCGTCCCGGCGAAAAGATCCCCACGGACGGCGTGGTCGTCGACGGCCAGTCAGCGGTCGACGAGTCCATGGTCACCGGCGAGTCCGTCCCCGTAGAAAAGAGCAACGGCGACGAGGTCGTCGGGTCGACGATAAACGAGAACGGACTGCTGGTCGTCGAGGCGACGAAGGTCGGCGAGGACACGGCGCTCCAGCAGATCGTCCAGACCGTCAAGGAGGCACAGTCCCGTCAGCCGAATATCCAGAACCTCGCCGACCGCATCTCGGCGTACTTCGTGCCCGCAGTCATCGCGAACGCCCTGTTCTGGGGCGTCGTCTGGTTCCTCTTCCCGGACGTACTCGCGGGCTTCGTCGACTGGCTCCCGCTGTGGGGCCAGGTCGCGGGCGGGCCAGCGCCGGCCGGTGGAACCGTCTCCGTCTTCGAGTTCGCCGTCATCGTCTTCGCGTCCTCCGTCCTCATCGCCTGTCCCTGTGCGCTGGGGCTGGCGACGCCGGCAGCGACGATGGTCGGCACGACGATAGGGGCGCAAAACGGCGTCCTGTTCAAAGGCGGCGACGTCCTCGAACGCGCGAAAGACGTCGATACGGTCGTGTTCGACAAGACGGGAACACTCACCGAAGGCGCGATGGAACTGACCGACGTGGTCGTCTTCGACCCGAACGACCGGTCAGGCCCCGACAGCAGTGCGCCAGCGGCCGACGGCGGCCGACTGGTCGACCGGGACCGACTCACTGAAGACGACGTACTCCACCTCGCTGCCGCGGCCGAAAGCGGCAGCGAACACCCGCTTGCCCGGGCGATCGTCGAGGGAGCCGAAGAACGCGGGCTGGAGGTGTCCGAAGCCACCGGGTTCGAAAACGTACCCGGTCACGGCGTGCGTGCGACGGTCGGCGGCGCGGAGGTCCTGGTCGGGAACCGAAAGCTGCTCCGGGACAACGGCGTCGACCCGTCGCCGGCCGCGGAAACGATGGAACGGCTGGAAAACGAGGGGAAGACGGCGATGCTCGTCGCACGCCGGCCAGCCGACACGAGCGAGGGCGAACTTCTGGGCGTCGTCGCCGACGCCGACACCGTCAAGGAGAGCGCGAAGCGGGCCGTTGCCGCGCTTCAGGAACGCGGGATAGACGTGATGATGATCACGGGCGACAACAAGCGGACCGCACGCGCCGTCGCCGAACAAGTCGGTATCGACCCGGAAAACGTTCGGGCCGGGGTCCTTCCAGAGGACAAGTCCGACGCGGTCGAGGCCATCCAGAAACAGGGTCGAAAAGCGATGATGGTCGGCGACGGCGTGAATGACGCGCCTGCCCTCGCCGTCGCGCACGTCGGGACGGCTATCGGGAGCGGGACGGACGTCGCGATAGAGGCCGCCGACGTGACGCTGATGCGCGACGACCCGCACGACGTCGTGAAGGCGATTCGCATCTCCGACGCCACCCTTCAGAAGATCAAACAGAACCTCGTGTGGGCGCTCGGCTACAACACGACGCTCATTCCGCTGGCGTCGCTCGGACTGCTCCAGCCCGTGTTGGCCGCGGTAGCGATGGCGTTCTCCAGCGTCTCCGTGCTATCGAACAGTCTCCTGTTCCGCCGGTACACCCCCGACCACGATTACGAACTCCTCGGGATCATCCGCCGATAATCCGAGGTCGTTCCGTGTTCGCAGGACCGAAACCGCGTCCGCTCCCCGATAGTCCGCGGAGACAGTCAGCGCGGATTCACGGACTGAGAGTTCCGGGTTCACTGCGTTAGGTTGGAGTGAGAGACCAAGAGTACTAATTCGCTGGCTGGACACGGTCAGTGCCGACTGCGTGATCTCCGAGCGGAGCGGGTATCATCGCAGGACCGGGTGTCGACGAGGGATTCTACCTGGAACGAATGTCAGTCGGACTGTCCTCTCTTTTCACTCCGTGCGAAACTATTTTGGGTTACAAATTTCCAAATACGATGTTGTTAGGGGTTACTTTTTAGTCGGGACAACCGAGAGTTCCGCTATGCTCCGGAGGTTCGTTTCGCGCTCTCCCCACCAAGGCCAGTTACGGGCGATCACCAAAACGTTCTGTTACCGCATCCTCATGGTCATAATCACTATCTCCGTCGCGTGGGTCGTCGTCGGAGACGTGAGTGACGCCCTCAACATCGGATTAGTTACCAATCTCGTCAAAACGGGAACATACTACACGTACGAACGCCTCTGGGACCGGATCTCCTGGGGATTTTCGCCGACGAACTGACCCGCAACCGACGGTGCTGACGTTCGAAGCGGCGGTTATTCTGTTTGGACTGCCTCCGCGATCGATCGGAGTTCTGCCTTGCGGAAGGGACGCTCGACGCCGTCCGGGTCGGTTTCATCTACGGCATCGATTGCCGCGAGGATCCCTGCTCGCATCCGGGATTTAGGTGGGAGGCGATCCGTATCGATCTCGTACCCCGTGTCGTCACAGATCGCGGCGAGGGCTTCCTTCGTGAAGGCGGTCGATTCGGCGCGTTCGTATCTCCCCACGGCCTGACGGATCTCGTTCCGTAACTCCGAAACAGTGCGTGACATGCGTTCACCAATGAGTGGGTTCGGTCTGTACGTTTCGATCAGTCGTCCCCGCCATATGGAACTGACTTCGTCGTGACGCATCGGATCCCAGTCGCTTCAGACCCAGAGGCGAGGACGTGGCAACTGAGTGGGTCTGCACTCACACCAGGGGGAACGTCGTATCGGCCCTCGTAGCACGAGAGTAGTGGTAACGGCTCGACTCGATAGTGAGTCGAATGGCGTGGACCTCCGACGAGAACGGAAAGACGAGGCGAGCGGCGGAGAGTTCTCCAGTGGTTTTCTTGCCGGATAGATTTTATATATACAGGTCTAAACTTATATTCTTGCACCGCTTATGAGAGCCCGTATGGAAGACCTTACCATCACAACGACGGACGGTCTCGACGGTCAGGAGGTCACAGAGTATCTCGGCGTGGTCTCGGGGGAAGCGGTCATCGGTGCGAACGTCGTCAGTGACATCGCCGCCGGGATCCGAGATGTCGTGGGGGGACGGAGCGGTTCGTACGAAAAGAAAATCGAGAAGGGACGCACAGAAGCGATAAATGACATTCGGGCCGAGGCGGAAGACCTCGGCGCGGACGCAGTTGTCGGGGCCACGTTCGATTACGAGGAAATGGCGGAAGGGATGCTGTGGGTCAACCTCTCAGGCACCGCTGTCAGGACTCGCGATCGGTAGAGTCACCGGCCGCACGTCCGGAATCAACCATCCGGAAAGACGCCCACACCTACATATAGATGTAGTGACACCCAGACGCAGTGTTCTCCGGACTGTCGGCCACGAGACCACTGATAATTACTTCCCTTGGTGACTGTCAGAGAGTATTAGGCGCACTTCGGCCAGCCGGATGTCTGTGGGTGCAAGGCGTTCGTACCGAAGAGTACGGACCCGATACGCCTCGGTCGAGGGGGAACAGATACGGTTCTACAGCGATCATACGACGACAAAACATAGTTATAATCAGTCGGAAATGGTTGGAATGTACGAACGCCAACGACACTCCGTCGGGTATTTATATAGCGAATACAAAGAGGCGGATAACCGAAAGACGTGCTGTCCCCGGGCAGGTCGCCGAATTTGATCTAACCGAACGGCTCGATATCCAATCGATCGCCGCCGAAACGGTTCTCCCGACCTGCTCTCCTTCACCAGGCGGATTCTACATCGGATTCTGGGACCGTTCTGATCGGACCTACAGTATGGAAATCGAAATCGCAACTATCGGCGGTTACGAGGAGGTCGGTCGCCAGATGACGGCCGTTCGTGCGGGCGAGGACATCGTCATCTTCGACATGGGACTCAATCTCTCGCAGGTACTGATTCACGACAACATCCGAACCGAGCAGATGCACTCGCTCGACCTGATTGACATGGGCGCTATCCCTGACGACCGGGTGATGAGCGAACTCGAAGGCGACGTGAAAGCCATCGTGCCGACCCACGGTCACCTCGACCACATCGGTGCGATCACGAAGTTGGGGCATCGGTACGACGCGCCGATCGTCGCGTCCCCGTTTACGATCGAACTCGTCAAAGAGGAGATCCAGGACGAGAGCAAGTTCCAGGTAGACAACGATCTCGTGAAGATGGAAGCGGGCGAGACGATGTCTATCGGTGAGCGGAACGAACTCGAATTTGTCAACGTTACTCACTCGATCATCGACGCGATCAACCCGGTTCTGCATACGCCCGAGGGCGCTGTCGTCTACGGTCTCGACAAGCGGATGGACCACACGCCGGTCGTCGGCGACCCCATCGACATGAAGCGGTTCCGAGAGATCGGCCGCGAGGGCGATGGCGTCCTCTGTTATATCGAGGACTGTACCAACGCCAACAAGAAAGGCCGGACGCCGAGCGAGGCCGTCGCCAGAAGTCAGCTTCGAGACGTGATGCGAAGCCTCGAAGACTTCGATGGCGGTATCGTCGCAACCACGTTCTCCAGCCACATCGCTCGCGTGAAAAGTATCATTGAGTTCGCCAAGGAGATCGGCCGCGAACCGGTGCTACTCGGACGCTCGATGGAGCAGTACTCCGGAACAGCCGACAAGATCGGCGTTCCGTTCCCGGACGACGTCGGGATGTTCGGCCACCGCAAGTCAGTTGACCGGGCGTTCAAACGAGTCATGAACGAAGGGAAAGAGAACTTCCTCCCCGTCGTGACAGGCCATCAGGGCGAACCGCGAGCGATGCTCACCCGTATGGGACGCGGCGAGACACCGTACCAGATCGACAACGGTGACAAGGTCATCTTCTCGGCAAGAGTTATTCCCGAACCGACGAACGAGGGCCAACGGTACCAGTCCGAGCGTCTCCTTCGCATGCAGGGCGCGCGTATCTACGACGACGTTCACGTCTCCGGCCACCTTCGACAGGAGGGCCACTACGAGATGCTCGACGCGCTTCAACCCCAGCACGTCATCCCGGCACATCAGGACATGGGCGGCTTTTCCGGCTACGTCGACCTCGCGGGGAACGAGGGCTACAAACTCGGACGCGATCTACACGTCACCGAGAACGGGAACACCATTCAGTTGGTCTGAGCGTCCCGTTCCGGTCGACTGGCAGGAAGCAGGGTTTTCCCGCGTGTACCGAATACACTTGCTGAACCGTAGTCGTCGAGTTAGACACCGGTAAACGTTGATCCGTCAAGTTCCCGTGACGCCGTGTTGAACAGGAGAGGGACGGCCTGACAGACAGGGCATCGATCTCGTTACTATCGCTCAGTAGGACCGTAATGGGCTACCATATTGTTATTCGACAATATATCTACCGAGTCTACTGGCAGAGAGTACTACTGAAAAACTGATCTCAGATGATCTGAATCCGGCAGGCTTAAGCGATTTTAGAATCGAGAGATTGAAATATGGATTCGGAATCTGACATCCCGGGAGACGTGGAGAGAGAAACACTCGAACGCCTATACGACGAAAACCCGGACGACCAGGTCTCGGAATTAGTAGGCTATCGGTCTGACGACGAGACTCTCGAAGGTGAACGTACCGTGTTTCGAGCACTCGCGAACAGAGATCGCCTCCAACTGCTCGAAGCGCTCCGGCACGGCGAACTGTGCGGTTGCGAGTTAATGATCATCGTCGACGCCCCGCAGTCAACGGTTGCGACGCACGTTCGGAAACTGAGAGAGGCCGGGCTAGTGAAAAGCCGAAAAAAGGGAAGATGGAACTACTACCGGATAGCAGACTCTGCTGTAGAGGACATTCTCGGACTCGCCGCTGCTATCGACACCGATTAACGGGCGAGCCAGAAACAGTTGTCTCGATCCGGAAGGTCGGCTTTCGAACGCTCTGAACGAACGCTACGGCAGCTTTTACTCCCCGAACCGAGTCCAGCGAGCGGTGTCTGAGACAAAGAGGCGATCCCAAGTATATCCTCTCGCTCGCACGCCCAAGAGCGGTGTGCTCCCACATCAAATTTATATAATGCCAACAGGTTTGTTCGAATGGTGATTTTACAATATAGATATCTCACACAAAGCGTCCTCGGACGGATATGGAGCCGGAGCGAAAACCGTGGCGATGTCGACAGTAGTTGTGCCAGTTTCGTGTTAATGATTGTAGAAATGCAATCTGATCCGGGCAATGGCGAACGTGGTTGCGGCTATGAATGGTTCCAGACGATTTCAACATCAACACTAGAAACGGACACCCCAACGTAACGGGTCGCAACTCGTTGCATGAACAGTCCAACGAACCGCTGGAACGTGGTACAAGGGTACAGCGAGGCCTCCCATAGCTAGGCCCCACAGAGCAATTTTTGCATCGGTATCCGCGGACACCCGAACTCTCTGATACGGTGCTGAACAGTCGACGATCACCAGTGCGAATCCAGAGCTACCGCCTTCATCTCAGTTCGGTTGAACGTCGCCGACATGTCCTCGGCGCGATCTGCGTCTGTCACCACCCACTCGTCGATATCGACATCGGATCGTGAAACGAGTGGACGTGGTGGGCGTTTGCGGCTAGAAGTCACGTAGGAAACACAGAATCCCGTCTTCGTATTTCCCGAGTATTCCCGGAACGTGACAGGAACACATAACATCCCGGATCCCGTACGTGCTCGCATGGTTCTGTTCCTCACTGACGCGGAGATCGAGCGACTGATCGACATCGAGACGCTCGCCCCGATCGTCGAACGAGCCCTCGAAAAACAGCATTCGGGAGAGGTCGAACGCCCGGAGCGACCGCACTACCCGATCGGCGCTGACCTCGACTCCAGTGAACCACTCGGCACCGGATTAGTCATGCCGGCGTACATTCACGCGAAGGAGTACTTCGCGACGAAACTGGTCAGCCTCCACGACGGAAACAAGAAGCGCTCGCTGCCGATGCTCCACGCACAGATCGTTCTCTCAGACGCGCGAACGGGCCAGCCGGCCGCATTCATGGACGGTACCCGAATCACGAACGCTCGAACCGGCTGTATCGGCGGGCTGGCCGCCCGCGAACTCGCGAACGAACCCATTACGCTCGGCGTCATCGGCGCTGGCGCACAGGCGCGCTGGCAGACCCGGGCGATCGCCGCGTTAACTGACATCGAGTCCGTCTCCGTCTATTCGCCAAGCGACTCGAAACACGACTGCGTCGCGGACCTCCGCGAACACGGGATCTCGGCGAACGCCGTCGACACGCCCGCAGCGGCCGTTCGCGACGCGTCCGTCGTCGTCACGGCGACGACCAGTTCCGAGCCGGTCTTCCCGGCCGCGGCGCTCTCACCGGGGACAGTGGTCGTCGCAGTCGGGGCGTACGACGCAGAGATGCAGGAGCTCGAACCAGCCGTCTTCGACCGCGCGTCCCGGGTGTTCGCGGACGTCCCCGAGGAGGTGACGACGATCGGCGATCTCGCCGCAACCGATCTGGCGGCGGACGACCTCATCCCGATAGCGGCGCTGTTCGAAGGGACGACAGGACGTGAATCGAGAGACGAGATACTCGTAGTCGAGAGCGTGGGGACTGCCGTACTCGACGCCGCCGCGGCGACAGAGGTGTACGAAGCGGCCCGCGAGAAAGGAGTCGGAACCACACAGCCGACCTGATCCGGTGCGGGCGACGAACTCTACGGTGTCGCACGGTAGACGCGGTGTGTGTTCGAATCGCCGCTTTCCCTTGATAGAGACTGTTGTCCGTCAGTTCGGTATTTCACACCCACGTAGCTACGGATCGCTCGCAGCGTCACCGGGAGGAGGTAACTCGAACGTCGGCGGGGATGATCACTCGAACGTCGGCGGTCACTCACGGAGAGCGTGAGAATCGTTGAAGACGAATTCGCCTAATCCTGCGGTGTAGCCCCGGGCTTTGGCTTCTCCGTGACTTCTTTGCCGCGAGGCCAGATCAGCGATGCGATGATCGCAGCGGCGAATCCGACCGGCGGCGCGACGAGACGGACCGTCACGATGTCAGTATACCCCATCGTCACCCACAGCACAGTGACGATCGGTCCAGCGAGGAACGCCGCAATGAGCCCTGCCTTCGAGAACCGGTCACCCCAGAAGAACAAGAGCGTGAACGCCGGACCGAACGCGGAGAACAGCCCGGTCGCGGAATAGCTAACCAGCGTGTACACGAGGCTCTGAGCTAAACCGGCGATAGCGAGACCGACCGCACCGACAGCCAGCGTACCGATGCGGGAGATCCGAACCCGCTTTTTCTCCGTGAAGTCCTCGCCTTTCTTGACCACTTTGTTGTAGATGTCGTGTGCTGCCGCCGAACTCGCCACGACCAGCTGGGAGTCTGCAGTAGACATCATCGCAGCGAGGGCGCCCGCAAGCAGAATACCTCCGAGAAGTCCCGGAGTGTGCTCCAGGACCATGTACGGAAGGACCATTTCGCGGTCGGCCTGGATCGCTTCAGGTGCGCCGTGAATCGTCCGGGCGAGGAGGCCGAGGAGAACCGTCCCGATGGCCGTCAGAACGCCCCAGACCGTCGAGACGATGATCGCGGTTCGGCGCTCCTGTTCGTTTCGGACAGCCATTAACCGCTGCGTGAGGTGCGGATAGCCGCCGAGACAGGCCAGGAACCAGCTGAGGTTCGCCCCGATGAGGACGAACGCGGCTCCACCTGATGCACCGCCTAACCACGAAGACCGTCCGCCGCCGGACGCTTCGAGGCTTCCCATGATCGACATCGACGGGTCCATCAGAACCTGAACGAGCAAGATGCCCGGGAGGACCACGAGCGTGAAAACCATCAGTAACGCTTGCATCGTGTCAGTCCAGACGACCGCCAGGAAGCCGCCCGCAAGCGCGTAGGCGATGATCAGCACTGCGACGACGAGTAATCCGGTCGTCGCGTTGACGCCGAAGACGCTCTCGAATATCTTTCCACCGGCCAGGAACTGGGACCCGACGTAGCCCATGTAGAACACGAACGCGACGATGCCGGGCAGGATGCGAAGTACGGGTGACTCCGTCGGGAGTTTTTCGGCGAGGAGCCCTATCGGGGTGATCGCTCCGGTTTCTTTTCTACCTTCCATGAACGGACGGGAGTAGACGACCCACTGGAAGATTGCACCGCCAGCGGCACCGACAATGGCCCAGACTGACGACAAGCCAGCAGCCCACGCGAGACCGGGCATCCCTAACAGGAGCCACCCGGACATGTCGGAACTTCGTTCCGAGAGCGCCAACGCCCATCCGGGCAGTTGGTCACCCCCGATGAAGAAGTCCGCTTCCGTATTGATCTTCTTTGAACCCCAGTATCCGATCACGGCCACAACCACTAGATAGCCTACTAAGCCTATGGCTGTATTACTGCCTGCGCTTACCATGTTTGTGTACCTCACTCATCTGTAAACCCTACCTATATTTATATTTAATCGTGAAACTCAATGATAGGCGAGCTGAAAAATACGGCTCCCGGTGGGGACGTGGATCGTTCGGACCCACTGCGGAAGTGCGAGCCAGTGGAGTGCCCGTCTCTCTCAGCGACAGATGTAGACCCCCAGCGAACTCGCTCGAAGACAGAACCGATCCCACAGTGAATGCGGATCAGCGAGTCGGACGTACTCGCTGTCGAAGCCTCGTACACGCTCTGGCGAGCGGTCCGCTGTCTTCCCGTCACGTGGATGTCCCAAGCCTGAACTTACCGACCAGTACACTTTTTGGCATCCGCGAGTAGGCTAAGGGAGACAGACGATGGACGTGAACTGGTCACCACCAGAGCAGTGGACAACTATCTCCACGATAGACGCACACACGGGAGGCGAACCGCTACGCATCGTGACTGACGGCCTACCGTCAGTAGAGGGCGATACGATGCTGGAAAAACGCAGGTACATGGAGAACAACCTCGACCAGTTCCGCAAAGCGATAATTCTAGAGCCACGCGGTCACGCGGATATGTACGGCGCAGTGGTGACTGAGCCGGTCACGGACGACGCTGATTTCGGCGTCCTGTTCCTCCATAACGAGGGCTACAGCACGATGTGTGGCCACGGAGTCATCGCATTGGCGAAGGTAGCGGTCGAAACAGAGTTCGTCGAGGCCGAGACACCGGTAACGACTGTCGCGATGGACACGCCTGCCGGCCTCGTCACTGCCAGAGTGCAAGTCGACGAGCGAGGCAACGCGGGGACGGTTACCTTCGAAAACGTCCCCTCGTTCGTCGTCGAAACGGACTGCTCGGTCGAGGTTCCCGAACTCGGGTCCGTCGAGTACGACCTCGCTTTCGGCGGTGCGTTCTACGCCTACTGCGACGCTGCTGACCTCGGCGTCGACCTCGACTCCGACTCCGTCGGGGAACTTGTCGATGCCGGTCGCGCGATCAAAGCCGCGGTGAGCGAGTCCCGGAACATCGAACACCCGTTCGAAGACGATCTCAGCTTCCTCTATGGAACCATCATCCGCGGCGAACCGGAGAACAGCAGTGCGGATACGAGGAACGTGTGTATTTTCGCTGATGGGGAAGTCGACCGGTGTCCGACCGGCACCGGTGTGAGCGGTCGCGTGGCACTGCAGTCTCACCGCGGTCGCCTCGCCCCGACCGAGGAACTGGTCGTCGAAAGCATCGTCGGCTCTGAATTCACGGGGACGTACGAGGAAACCGAGTCGTACGGAGGGTACGATGCGGTTCTGCCCAATATCACCGGAAACGCCTACCTCACCGGACAGAGCCAGTTCGTCCTCGATCCGGCCGACCCGTTTCAGAACGGGTTCTTCCTCAGGTGATTCGGTACGGTCCGAAACGGGTCGTTCCGCATACCGGAATACATCTCGGCGGCAAAGTATGGAACAGATCACCACCGCGAAGCCCACCTGGGGTATCGGAGAACCCGAAGCACCCGGTGACAGCGATGCGAAATCGGGTAGACAGGTCGGAGAGCAGTCTCGGGCACCGACGCCGAAGTACGCTCTGTAAACAAATGTATCCCAGTCGTTGTCACGGGAAGAGCACAGTTCAATCGGGCACTCACGTCCGCATCCGTGCCGCGGTAACAGTGTTGAATTCGCCGTCAAATTGACCGAATCACGGTCCGTTCTGTTCCCCTCTGAGGAATAACCCCGTGGCGTTTCGGTTCCGCGTTTGTAGCGTGCGAACAGTCGAGTATCAGAGCAGAATCACATCTCAGCGGTTCTCCGCACGGTTTTCGCGTTTTCGGAAAACGGACGGTGTATCGGGCCGGAGCGCCGTTGCCAGAATTTACAGTGGTATTGACGTAAATTCCGGGAGTTCATCCGTTAGCCCCGGCTGTCTCGGGGCCGACTGTCCAGGCGAAGTTCCCGAAAGAGGAACAGTGTATGAGAGAGACGACACCCGCTTCCCACCCCAGTCAGTGTTCATCGCCAGTTACGACGCGGGACAGTTCTGAATTGCAGTCCACGGATCTGTGCGTTGTCTCTCTTTTCGGAGCGGTGAGTCTCGAAAACGCCGATGACCAAAGATATATTAATATGGGAAGTCCACTATCCAGTACAATGTCACTGGATTTTGATGGTCAGGTAGCCCTCGTGACTGCATCGAGTAGCGGACTCGGCCGCGCTTCCGCCGAATCCCTCGCCGAAGGTAACGCACACGTCGTCATGAACGGACGGGACCCCGAACAGCTAAACGAGGCCGTCGAAAGCGTCGACGAACTCGGATCCGGAAAGGTGATCGGGGTAACAGCAGATCTCACCGACAAAGCCGACATCGAATCCCTGGTCAGCCAGACTGTCGACGAGTTCGGAACGATCGACCACCTCGTCACGTCGGCGGGTGGCCCGCCGAGCGGTCCGTTCATGGAGATGGAAGACGACGACTGGTATCAGGCGTTCGACCTTCTCGTGATGAGCGTCGTTCGGTTAGTCCGCGAGTCTGCCGAGCATTTGCAGGCTGGAGACGGCGGAACGGTCGTCAACATCACGTCACGAAGCGTCAAGGAGGCTATCGATTCGCTGGTCCTATCGAACTCAGTTCGGATGAGTGTGATCGGACTCGAAAAGACGCTGTCGAAGGAACTGGCACCGGAGGTCCGCGTGAACGCCGTCCTTCCCGGTCCGCACGAGACCAGCCGGATCGAGGACCTCATCAACCAGGGCGTCGAACGCGGCGAGTACGACTCCTACGAGGATGGACTAGAGGCCCGCGGTGACGGGATCCCGCTCGGCCGGATAGGAGAACCGCGAGAGCTCGGTGACACCGTCGCGTTCCTGTCCTCAGACCACTCCAGCTACATCAACGGAGTCGCAATACCGATCGACGGCGGTAACGGCAAATCCAACCTGTAGGCTTCTCGGGCCACGACCGAAATCGGACCCCGCCCACGGAGAACCCCTATTTTTCGATAGGCCGTCGACGCGTACCACTCAGTTACAACCCTACGGCCAGAACGCAGAATGACGGTCGAAACCGCGCGCCCTCGTTCGTTGAGCCGGTCGTGACGAGGTGTTAGCTCAGGCCCGCTGTGAAACAGACCGCTGGTCGGGCGTCGAGAGAGTCGTCGTTCGAACGTGTGACGAAAACAGTTCGCGGAAACGGGACGAGTCGGGTTATTCGACGCGCGTTCGGCTCTGCTCGCGCATGAACTGCTGGAGATACCAGTACCCACCGGCAAACTTCCCCGTCGTACCGGAGAACTTCCAGCCGCCGAACGGCTGTGCCTGCACCAGCGCGCCCGTGGTTGCGCTCTGCGATCTGTTCACGTAACACATTCCGGATTCGACCTCATCAAACCACTGGTCGATCTCCGCCTCGTCCTCCGAGAAGAGGCCCGCACAGAGGCCGTATTCGCTGTCGTTCGATTTTTCGATCCCTTCGTCCAGGTCCGATATCGGGTGGATCGTCACGAACGGAACGAAGTGTTCCTCGCGTGCGAGTTCGTGTTCGTGGGGGATATCCGTGACGACGGTCGGTTCGACGAACCGCCCGTCGGCGAGGTCGCCCTCATCGATCGCGGAGCCGCCCGTTCGAACTGTCCCGTCAGCCCGGGCCTGCTCGGTGATCGACTGGTAGTGTTCGAGGGCGCTATCGTCGATCAGCGGAGAGATGACGGTATCGCGATCTTCTGCGGGACCGATACCCAACTGTTCGGTCTCTGCGACCAGTTGGTCCGTGAACTCGTCGATGACATCGTCGTGAACGTACACGCGGGATGTCGCAGAACACTTCTGGCCACTGAACGTGAACGCGCCTTTCATGACGCCTTCGACCGCGTCGTCGAGGTCAGCCTCGTCGCTCACGATCACCGGGTTCTTTCCGCCGAGTTCGGCGATAACCGGACCCCGCTTGCCCTGCTCGAAGAACGTCTTCTGGATGTTGTACCCCACGTCTCGGGAGCCAGTGAATGCGACGCCGGAAACGTCCTCGTGTTCGATGAGGGGCTGACCGACCGATCGACCGCCACCCATGACCAGGTTAAACACGCCATCCGGAATGCCCGCTTCGGAGAGGATACTCGTGTACTTTTGTGCGGTCAGCGGCGTCGTGGAGGCGGGCTTTGCGACGACGGTGTTGCCCGTGACCAGTGCGCCCGTTGTCATCCCCACGAGCAGCGCCATCGGGAAGTTAAACGGCGAAATAACCGCGAAAACGCCGTACGGCCGCAGCAGGTTCGTGGTGTGCTGTCCCGGCGTCGGCTCACCGGTGTCGAACTCGTACCCGTCCGACCGTTCGAACTCGCGGCTGTAGAACTCCAGGAAGTCGATAGACTCGTCGACGTCGGCCATCGCCTCAGTCCGGTTCTTCCCGTTTTCGAGGGAGAGAGTCGCCGCGAGTTCGTACTTCCGCTCCCGCATGATCTCGGCGGCGTTCTGGAAGATCTCGACGCGCGATGCCACGTCCATCTGCTCCCATTCGGTGGACGCGTCCTTGGCTGCACTGACAGCAGTGTTGACTTCCGCTTCGCCGCCTGCGGCGAACTCGCCGATCTCCGTATCGAGGTTCCCGGGGTTCGTAACGCTGAATCGGTCCTCGGTCTCGACGCTGTCCCCGTCGATCCAGAGCGGATGGAACTCGCCGAATTCAGTCTTGACGGACTCTACCGCTTCCTCGTAGGTGTCGTGGAAGTCCTCTTCTGTGCCATTTTGCTTATGTGTATGGTACGTCAGCTCGTCATCGTATTCTACAGGTTGCACGGGTGAAAGGGATGTCTACTAGGACTTATATGTTTTGGTCTGTGTCTGTCCAGAGCCACGGGAAGCTAGCGACTCACTGATCATCGGCCTATAGAGGCATTTGCAACTGTCTACAGACTTAGATCGCACGTAGTCCGGGGATCTGGTCTGTGATTACTTGCGAGCGCTACGATAGCTTTCCGACGACACTCGACGTCGACAGTCGCGTATGCGTGACGTATCTACGTTTAGTTCCAGTCAGTCGGTAGGTCTTGTCGTTCGGTTACGGGTCAGAGCAGGCTAACGTCTCGGATATCGCCGCTGTCTACAACGCGGCGACGCGCGCCGACTGGCCGAGCGCCTCCGCGACCAGTTCGGTGAGCCCGACCACCTCTATCTCGTCCTCGAACCCACCGGTCTTGCGCCCGTCCTCGTACATCGTCGCACACATCGGGCAGGCCACGACGAACTTCTCGACCGCGCCGCCCGCCTCCGTGTCTTCCAAAGCCTCCCGCAGTCGTTCCTCGCTCGGCTTTGGCTCCTCGTCGAAGTCCATCCACAACCCGCCACCGCCGCCGCCACAACAGAACGAGTCCGAGCGGTTCCGCGGCATCTCGTAGAGATCAGCCCCCGTCGCTTGAACGAGATCTCGCGGCGCTTCGAACACGTCGTTGTACCGCCCCAGATGACACGGGTCGTGATACGTAACCGTGTAGTCCAGGTCCGTCCCGTCCAGGGACAGCGCGCCCCGACTCGCCAGGTCGTCGACCACCTGCGTGTAGTGGAACACGTCCTCGGCCTCCCACTCGCAGGCGTCGAACTCCGGATATTCGTTCATGAACGTGTTGAACGCGTGCGGGTCCGTCGTCACTATCTTCTCGAACTCGCAGTCCTGGATCGCCGCCGCGTTGTCCTCCACGAGCATCTCGTACAGCCCCTCCTCGCCCACACGGCGCACGTCGTTACCCGCCGTCTGTTCGTCCTCGTAGAGGATCCCGTAGTCGACGCCCGCGTGCTCGAATACGGTCGCCAGCGCCCGCGCTATCCGCTTGTTGCGCTCGTCGTAGCTTGGATAATCGCCCACGTACCAGACGTATTCGACTGCCTCCTCGCGGGCGTCCGGCACCTCGAAGTCCAACTCCTCGGCCCAGTCCGGGCGCTTGCGGTCGGGGTCCCCGAACGTGTTGCCGTTCTGGAACACGTTCATCATCGCCTCCTGGACGTTCTCGTCCATCTGCCCCGACTCGGTCAACCGCCGGTTCATCCCCGTGAACTGTTTGAGATGCTCTATCTCGACCGGACAGGCGTCCATACACGCCATACACGCCATACAGGACTCCATCGTCGAACTGTCGATGACGCTCGCCCCGCCGTCCGCGATGATCGCCTTCTCCTCGGTCTCGCCGGCCTCGACCGACTCGCGGTAGGACTTCAGGTCAAGGATCACGTCGCGCGGGTCGAGCGGCCGGCCCGATGCTTTCGCCGGGCAAGCCGACGAACACCGGCCGCATTTCGTGCAGGCGTCCTGGTCGAGGACGTCCTTCCAGGAGAAGTCCTTGACGTCGCTGTAACCGATCTCGTCGGGACTGGCGTCCTCGGGGACGCCGGGCAGGCGTTTGCCCGCTTTCTCGTCGCGCGTGACGACGTTTGCGTACGAGGAGATCATGTGGAACGGTTTCGCGTACGGGACCGATGCGACGAACGCCAGCGCGAGGACGGCGTGGGACCACCACGCCCACCAGTAGAGGTCGACGGCCAGCGACTCGGTCATGCCGGCGATAACGAACACGTCGGCGAGGAACCAGCCGACGAAGCTGACGGTTTCGAACTCGGGGAAGCCGGTGCCGACGATCCGGATCCCCTCGGCGACGTAGCCGCCGACGCCGAGCAGGAACAGCGACCAGATGAAAAGGTCGTCTTCAGCACTGGTGTGTTTGCCCCAGAGACGCTCGTTGCGGACCCAGTAGCGCCGGTACAGTGCCATGCCGATACCGACGACGAACAGCAGGCCCATCGCGTCCATCGTCAGCGAGTACGCCAGATAGAAGTCGCCAGTCCAGAACGAGTCGCCGAGCTTTCGGGCGAGGTCCATGTCGATGCCGAGGATGGTCGTGCCGATCAAAAGCGTCAGGAACCCCCAGAAGATGAACGCGTGCATCAGCCCGGCGTAGCGGTCGCGGTCGAACTGCTTCTGATTGGAGAAGACGATCTTTGTCGCGGAGACAACGCGCCCGGGCAGGTCGTTCAAGCGGTCGAACCAGTCGTCGGTGCCGCGGGCGTAGCGGGCGAACCGCTCGTACACCCCGTACAGGAACACCAGAATCGCGACCGCCGCGAGGTAGTAAAACAGGACCTCTCCGACCTCGCTGATCGTCCAGAACGTCTCGCGCGTGACCGCGCCCTCCGCCTGGGC
>NZ_SJES01000011.1:0-97025 GCF_004762015.1 Halostella pelagica | reverse complement strand
TTGCTTTGACCGAACGTACGTGGAACTATGACCCGTTACCGCCGATTGGGTCTGACCGGCGACGTGATGCTGGGTCGAAAGGTGAACGAGCGCCAGCGCGGACGTGATGCGACGGCAGTGTGGGGCGATACGCTCGAACAGTTGCGCTCGTTCGACGCGCTCTGTATCAACCTCGAGTGTTGTCTCTCGGGCCGTGGTACCCGATGGACCCGTACGCGTCGCCCCTTCCACTTCCGAGCGGATCCGGACTGGGCAGTCAGGGCCCTCGAAGCCGCCGGCGTCGACTACGCCTGTCTCGCCAACAACCACGTCCTCGACTTCGAGGAGTCGGCGCTTCGAGACACGCTCGACGAACTCGACGCCGCCGGTATCGGACACTCCGGCGCAGGCCCGACTCGGTCCGAAGCGCTGGACCCCGCGACAGTCTCTCTCGGAGAGTTGACCGTTGCCGTCGTCGCGTTCACTGACAACACGCCGGAGTACGCTGCGGACGAAGACAGCCCCGGGACGGCGCGCGTCGAGATAGACGTTGACGACGATCGAACCCGTCGTCTCGTGACGGAATCGCTCGACCGCGCACGCGCGGCGGACCCGGACCTGATCGTCGCGTCGCTCCACTGGGGACCGAACATGGTCGAGGAACCGCCGGAGTCGTTCCGTGAATTCGGCCGATGGCTCGTCAACCGCGGCGTCGACCTGATCCACGGCCACAGCGCGCACGTCTTCCACGGGGTCGAACTGTACGACGGCGCACCGATCATCTACGACGCGGGTGATTTCGTCGACGACTACGCCGTCGACCGGACGCTGCGTAACGACCGGAGTTTCCTGTTCGAAGTACTGGTCGACTCCCCGGAGGGGAACCCGCGTGAACTGCGACTCGAGCCGATCGAGATCGAGAACTGTACGGTCAACCGGGCGGACGACGAAACCGCCGACTGGAGCCGCGAGCGGATGCGTGATCTCTCCGCGCCGTTCGGTACGACGTTCGATCGGGACGGCGATGCACTGGTGACGGCGGTCGACGGCGACGCGTCAGGTGAGCCTAACGACGGTACATGATTAAGCCAGTTGGGGTAGATCGATGGACTATGGGCGACACGAAGGAAGGGCGAGAGAAACAGGCCCGCGACGAGGAGCAACGCCAGCGCGAACGGGAGATACAGGAAGAACAAGACCGTGGCGACGAGGAGGAACCGGACGAGGAAGAGGATGACGCGAATTCGGCGGACGAGGAGTAGAAGTCGAAAGAGAGGTGACGCGAATTCGGCGGACGGGGAGTAAAGGCCGGAAGAGAGAACCGAACCGGGACCGACAGAGGGAGGAACGAAAAGGCGAGACAGCGCAGAGAGGAGAACGAGACAGCAGCGGACGGACACGACTGCGTCGGTGTATTTTCGCGAGGGATTTCCGATGCCTCAACCCTTATTCCGGAGCCGAGAGGAATGCTATCTATGGAGTACACCTCACTCGGAGCGACCGGAACGAAGGTATCGGAGATCTGCTTCGGCACGTGGCGATTCGGCAAGGAGTCAAACGGTGTCGTCGAGACGGACCGCGAGGAAGCGCACGAACTGCTCGACGCCGCCTGGGATCAGGGAGTCAATTTCATCGATACCGCCAACGTGTACGGCGATCCGAACGGGACCAGCGAGGAGTATATCGGCGAGTGGCTAGACGACTACGACCGTAACGACTTCGTCCTCGCTTCGAAGGTGTACTTCCCGTTCGACGGATGGGGCGACCCCGGCCCGAACGACCAGGGACTCGGCCGCAAGCACATCCGGACCCAGGTCGAGGGGACTCTCGACCGCCTCGGTACCGACTACCTCGACGTTTACTACATCCACCGCTGGGACGACGAGACGCCGGTCGAGGAGACGCTTTCCACGCTGACTGACCTCGTCCGCGAGGGCAAGGTAAACCATCTCGGCGCGAGCACTATGGCCGCCTGGAAGCTGACGAAGGCGCTCTGGAAGAGCGATGTCAACGACTGGGAGCGCTTCGACGTGACCCAACCGATGTTTCACGCCGCCTACAGGGACGACGTGGTGGACTATCTCGACGTCTGTGCCGACCAGGACCTCGCAGTGTGCCCGTACTCGCCGCTTGCCGGCGGCTTTCTCACCGGCAAATACGAGCGCGACGGCGACAGCGTCGTCGCTCCCGACGACTCCCGCGGCGACATCGACCCGCAGTTCGAGGAGTACTACGTCTCTGACCGCGGATGGGAGGTGTTAGACGAGATCCGCGCTGTCGCCGACGAGGCCGATGGGACGCCCGCGCAGGTCGCCCTCCGCTGGCTAATGGACCAGGAGAAGTTCACCTGCGTGCCGATCGTCGGTGCGCGCACGACCGATCAGTTGGAGGAGAACGCCGGCGCGACGGACATCTCGCTGTCGCAGGACCAGTTCAATCGTATCGCCGAGGCACGTTACGACGAGGAAGGCCGTCGGTGGGGGCATCGGGACTGACGGCACTTCGGCAGCGACAAAAGCGTCAGTACTACGCGTACCCCGCAACGACAGTGCTTTTTCCAGTACGTCGCCTAACCAAGACGTGAATCGCTACGATAGATGCTAACGAATTGCATCAACCAATGACGGATATCATCGCCGACCGCGTCACCCTTTCGTACCCGGAGGACGAGCGGAGCCGCAACGAACTGGAGACCGACACATACCGCTCGTATCTCCGTCGAGCGAGAGACGGTCCGGTCTCGCCAGGCGACGAGTGGAAAGAGTTCGTCAGTCGTGGGTGTGGGGCAGTTCGAGATGTTGTACTCCGCGTCGAAGCCGTCGACGGGGGGACGACAGTCGGCGATACAACCGAGTTCGAGTTCGTTTCGAGGTAACCGCTATCGATTACGGCGGTTCACGGATCGGTTCCGCCATTCGTCTCTGGTTCAGTGCTGTGTGGGGTTTAGATCGACCTGTGCTTTACTACTGCTGTACGATAACGACATTCGGTTACGCTACCTAAACGCTTTTTTACCTACGGAGGGATCGATATTTCCATGAAGATACAACGACGCGAGTTCGTCGCGGCACTTGGAGTCGGGACCACGGGACTGGCGGGATGTACGTCGTTCGGACAGGACGACGGAGAGGCTGGCGTCACCGGCGAGACGCTCACGCTCACGACGACGACGAGCACCTACGACACCGGGCTGTTGGACGAACTGAACGCGCCGTTTCAGGACATGTACGGCGTGACTGTCGACGCTGTCGCGCAGGGAACGGGTGCCGCCCTCGAAACGGCACGTAACGGCGATTCCGACGTGGTGATGGTCCATGCGCGTTCGCTCGAAGACGATTTCATGCGAGAAGGGTACGGCGTCAACCGGCGTGACATCATGTTCAACGACTTCGTCATCGTGGGGCCCGAGGACGATCCGGCGGGAATAGCGGGGATGGAGTCGGCGACGGAGGCGCTAGCGACTATCGCCGAGGAAGAAGTGACGTTCGTCTCCCGCGGCGACAACTCAGGGACCCACACCAAGGAGTTAGCGCTCTGGGACGAGGCGGGCGTCGATCCCGGCGGCGACTGGTATCAGGAAACCGGACAGGGGATGGGCCAAGTGCTGAACATGACGAACCAGCAGTCCGGGTACACGCTTTCCGACCGCGGCACCTATCTCTCGCGGCGTGCTGATAGCAACCTCGTCATTCTGGTCCAGGGACCGATCGAAGGCGGTCCGGACTCGCTATCGAACCCGTACGGGATCATGGCAGTTAATCCCGCAGTTCACGAGAACGTGAACTACGACCTTTCCATGGCGTACATCGGATACATCACCAGTCCCGAGGGACAAGAACGCATCGCGGAGTACACCGCGAATGGCGAACAGCTGTTCTTCCCCGAAGCACTTTCCGAGGACCCGGATTTCGAACAGTACGTTCCGGAAGGTTGGAGTGCTGACGATTCAGACGAGCGTGCATGAGCGTCGAGGCGGCCGTCGATATCGGGCCACTGATCGTCGATCTCTCGGTCGGAAAGGGACCACTCTTCGCTGACTTCCCGTTCGAGAGCCAGTACGTCACGAGCATCATCCGCGTCTCGCTGTACGTCAGCGGTATCGCGGTGTTTCTCAGCACGCTCGTGAGCCTCCCCATCGCGCTGGTCGTCGGATTCACCGACTTCATCGGGAAGCGCCTCGTGACGGCTGTCATCAACACGGGGATGGGGTTTCCGAGCGTCGTCGTCGGACTGGTCGTCCTGTTTACGGTGTCGAATCAGGGCCCGCTCGGCCATCTGAACCTCGTTTTCACGAAGGAGGCGATGATCATCTCGCAGGTCATTCTGGCGACGCCGCCTATCACGGGGATCAGTCTCGCAGCGGTGTCGAGCGTCGACGAGAGCGTCCGCGACGCCGCCTACGCGATGGGCGGCACGCGACTCGACGTCGCCCTGGTCGTCGTCAAGGAGGCGCGCTACGGTCTCGCGACCGCAGTACTCGCCGGGTTCGGCCGGGCGATCAGCGAGGTCGGGTCGGTGCTCATCGTCGGCGGGAACATCGCCGGCGCGAACGGCATCTCAAAGACGCGAACGCTGACGACGGCGATCCGACAGGAAGCGCGCCAGGGCCGTTACGACACCGCAATGGTACTCGGGGCCGTGTTACTGGTGCTGGTTCTGGTCGTGAATGCGCTAGTCATGCGTCTCGGTGACGGAGGGACGGTACGGTGAGTCTCCGCGCCGCCGGTATCGAACACGGATACGACGGGACCCCCGTCCTCCAGGGCGTTTCCCTGAACATCGATGCTGGCGAAGTCGTCGGGATCGTCGGCCCGTCGGGTGTCGGGAAGACGACGCTGTTGCGGATCCTGGCGCTGTTCGAACGGCAAGACGAGGGGACGGTAACGTACGACGGGACAGACGTCTGGACGGCGACCGAGAGCGAGCGTCTCGCGCTCCGAAGACGCATCGGGATGGTGTTCCAGGATGCGAGTCTCTTCGACGCCAGCGTGAGCCGGAACGTCGCGTACGGCCTCCGAGTGCGGCGCTCGTGGCGGGAACGACTGCGGAGCAGCGTCCGCGGGGCGGTCCGGAAGAACGGAACTCCAGACGCCGTCCGAGAGGCGCTCGACGTCGTTGGGCTCTCCGATAAGACAGACCAGCACGCTCCCTCGCTCTCCGGCGGCGAGGCCCAGCGCGTCTCGTTCGCCAGGGCACTGGCGTACGACCCGGACGTACTCCTGTTGGACGAGCCGACCTCCGACCTGGACCCGCGTAACACGTCGGTACTGGAAGACGCGGTCCTGGCGGCCAGCGACCGGAACATCGGGGTGGCGGTCGCGACCCACGACATGCACCAGGCCCGGCGGATCGCAGACCGCGTCGCAGTGTTGCTCGACGGGCGCATAATCGAAGTCGGGCCGACAGAGCAGGTGTTCGAGAACCCTGACGATATCCGCACGGCGAAGTTCGTCGACGGCGAACTGGTGTACTGAGTCTGGTACGGCAGACGAAGTGCCGGATTGACCGTTGGAACGGTAGGCGGACTGCCACTGGGACGGCAAGCGGACTAGTGGACCGACACCGGGACAGCAGACGGACTGGCACCGGAGACGCCAGCAATATGTACGGCGGCGCGGTACAGTCTCCGAAGGAATGGAGCGGAGTTTCGAGACGCGGCTGACGGTCGACGGCGCGACGGTCGACGAGCGAGACGTCGAACTGCTCCGTGGTGTCGACGAACACGGGTCGATCCACCGCGCCTCGGGAGAACTCGGACGGTCGTACGCCCGGATGCAACAGCGGATCGTCGACCTCGAAGCAGCCATCGGTCCCCTCGTAGACCGCCAGCGAGGCGGGGCTGACGGCGGCGGCAGCGAACTGACGGAGAACGCCCGCTCACTGCTGTCGCGGTTCGACCGCCTCGAAGCGGCGTTTGCGGGCGTCGCCGCCGTCGAGGAGTCCGTGTTTTCTGGCCGGGTCGTCGAGCGGACAGGGGAACTGGCGACCGTCGATACCGACGCGGGACGGATCTGTGCGCTGGTGCCGCCGAACGTGACGGCAGTCGCGGTAAGCGTTCGCTCGGATGCGGTCACGCTCACCGCGCCCGACGACACGCCGGCACCCACGGAAACGAGCGCCAGAAATCAGTTCACGGGGAGCGTTCTAACCGTCGGTGAAGGCGAAGCGGTCGCGAGCGTCGAGGTGGACATCGGCGCAGAAACGCCCCTGTTAGCGCTGGTGACCTGCGGTAGCGTCGAGAAACTCGGACTCGAGCCCGAACGGACGGTCGTCGCATCGTTCAAGGCGACGGCGACCCGGGGCGTCTCGGAGTAACGCCGGAGCAAGGAAGTTCCGGTACGCCGATACCTATCGGTAACTACCCTTTCCGATATTGTTGAGGGCCCCCAGAACCGTTTTCACCGGAAACTAGGAGTGTCGGTGTCTCTCTTTCACGACACGTTCACGAACTGCCGTCCGACTTCATATTTTCGCGAACTGGTACCCGACATGATAATCTCACGAACTGCGTTACGATATCTCACTTCGTTCTCGGGCGATAGTTGAGATAGCTTCGGAACCGGTGGGGTTCCAGAGATTCCAATGCGTGGTACGTGCCCGCCATTATTTCAGAGGGGAACCGAGAGAGCCAGAACGCGGATGAGGCCAGATCGCTCACGCGATATCCCGGCTCGTGTCGACCGCAACCTCCTTGCCGAGGTCGAGTTTGATCGTCTCGTCGGCGGGGTCGCCGCCACGGAGTTTCGACACCCGCAGGAAGTTCTCGACGGAGTTACCCTTCACCGTCATCTCAAGTCGCCAGACCGCGTCGGCGATGGTGAGCGTTGTTTCGCGCAGCGCCGGTGCGTCCAGTCCGGTGCAGTGGAGCACGCCGACGCCCCCCCGTGTTGACGAGATGTGTTTTGAACTGGTTCAGGAAGTTAACGTACCGGTTCCGCTCGCCGGTAGCTTCGAGCGGGTTCAGGGTATCGACGACCACGTTCGCCTGGCCGTCGACCTGCTGAACGACGCGGTTGGCGTTGTCGATAGGCGTGTCGATACCCGCGTACTGGACCGTGTAATCGTTGTTTCGAAGGCTTCGGTCCAGGTCGTCGCGAACGGCCGCTTCCGTGCGAAGTGTCGTGATATAGGCGGTGGGACGCTCCTCCATGAACTCGTGAAGCAACGGCTCGCTCTGGCTGTCTGGGTCCGCGAGCAGTACCACGATACTGCCCGCGAACACACCGCCGCCGATGTTCCGGTCGATGGCCGTTACGCCGGTCGAGAGCCGTTTCGCCATCGATGGCCTTTCACAGCCGCGAAATATAACCGTGTCGACGGTTCACCGTTGTTATCGGCATTCGGTTCGGATATATCGACATCCCCTTCTCGGGTAGTTTCGGGTCTTTGAGCGAGTGAGAGGCCCTACTAGCACTCGAAGAGATTCGTTCAGGTGTCACAGTTGGTCAGTTAGTGTTTTGACCGGGAGACAGCGGAAACGGTGGTGTGACCCGTACTGTCTTAACCAACGTTCGTTCGAAATGTTGGTTAAGGGCGCTTGCCGTATCCGCTCTGACTAGAACTCGGTGACCCAGCCACAGACACACACCGTGTATCCGCTGTTAGCTTCGGAGAACCCGTCCTCGACACCGTCGTTCCCGGGTCACAGTTCAGAGAATGCGCTGTCGAAGTCCTCGTAGCGGGTCAAATCAGAGAGCAGACGGTCGAGACTGTCCCGAAGCTCTTCGGCCTGTTCGACCAGTTGTGCGTACTCGTCGCTCGCGGACAGTTCCTCTTCGGTCAGTTCCGTCTCCAGCGTCGCCCGCTTCGACGCGACCGCGAAATACTCCTGTAGCTGTTCGCCGTAGTTGCTCCGTGCGATCATCGTCTCGACGGTTTGGGCGAGTTCCGTCTCGGAGACGGGTTTCGTAACGTAGTCATCGAACTCCATGTCGATGATATCCATATCGGGATCGACCGCAGTCAGCATGACAACCCTGCAGTCGTGGCCGAGAGTTCGGACTTCTGTCAGTACGTCGTCACCAGGCATATCAGGCATCCGACGATCTAACAGCACCACGTCGACACCGCCGTCGACTGTCTCCAGAGCCTCGGCCCCGCTTTTCGCGGTGTGGACTGTGTACTCCTCGGCCAGCCACGTCGTGTACAGATCTCGCACCTGATCGTCATCGTCGACGACGAGTACAGTCGGCCGCGGAGAGCCCGGTTCCATGGCATCAATGATTACATCCTAAACAAATATTGTTTTCGCAAAGTGTGAACTTTATTACCACTCATTCAAATATAGTCCCAGGTAAATAGAGTTACCATTTTCACCGGACGAAACTCTGTTCGGCCCGGGTTGCGGCTTATTCGGCCGTTTCGGCGTCCTGTTCGCGTACACGGATCCCCTTCGCCGAGAGGTGTTGGACCTGTCGCTTCGCATAGTCCTCTTCGGTGGTCCCCCGCGTTGCGAGCACGTACACGAGAGCGTTGCCCGCCGGACGCATCGCACGACCCGCGCGCTGGGCACCCTGTCGGCGTGACCCGCCGAGACCGGACGCGACGAGTACGAGGTCAGCGTCGGGCAAGTCGATCCCCTCGTCGCCCACCCGCGAGATTACGAGCGTATCTCGCTTTCCGTGCCGGAACTCGGAGAGCAGTTTCTCGCGGCGAGCGTGGCGGGTCTCGCCGCTGAGGAAGGGAACGTTCAGCGCCTCCGCGAGCGCATCGCCGTGGTCGAGATACTCGACGAATATCAGCGCCTTCGCGTCGCGGTGAGTCGCGAGCAGATGGCGAACTTCCCGGAGTTTAGCGGGGTTAGTCGCCGCTATCTGGCGGCGGTCGTGGCCGCTGGTGTTCGCGTGGTCCTGCTGTCGCTCGTCGGTGTCCCAGGGGACGTACCGTATCTCGACTTCGGGTTCCTGCACGAACCCGGCATCGAACAGCGAGTCCCAGTCGGTACCGATCGGCGGACCGATGAGCGTGAAGATGTCCTTCTCGCGGTCGTCCTCCCGGATTGGAGTCGCCGACAGGCCGAGGCGGTGTCTGGTCTGTAAGTCCGCGCTACGCCGATACACCGTCGCCGGCACGTGGTGCACTTCGTCGTACGCGATGAGTCCCCACTCGCGCTCGTCGAACAGCTGTCGGTGTCTGTCCATCCCTGCGGTTTGGTAGGTGGCGATCGTGACTGGCCGGATCTGCTTTTTCCCGCCGTGGTACTCGCCGATCTGGTCCGCGGTGAGCGTCGTTCGCGCGAGCAGTTCGTCGCGCCACTGGGTAGCGAGTTCCCTGCTCGGCACGAGTATCAGCGTCTCGCCGCCGACCGCCTCGAGTATCCCCATGGCGGCGACCGTCTTTCCGCTACCAGGCGGACCGACGAGGACCCCGGATTTCACGTCGGTGAACTCCCGAACCCACTCCCTCTGATAACCCCGAAGGTCGACGTTGAGATCGATATCCAGTTCGTCACCCTCGTCCAGATCGCGTTCGTCCTGTACAGGGTAGCCCGCTTCGTAGAGGATCCGCTTGACCGCCGCGACGCGCCCCTCCGCGACCCACGAGATGTCGTCGTCGATGGGCGCGCGCAGTTCGTCGTCGGTGAGTTTCTGGCGTGCGACGTTTCCCATCAGGTCGTCGCTTGCGGCTTCGAGGACGGTGTAGCCGTCCTCGTGGGTCCGCAGGGTGAACTGGTGGGCCCGCTTCCACTGGTCCTCGATCCACTCCTCGACGTGGGAAGAAGAGTTCGGGACGACCTGACGGACCGTTTGCAACAGGTCGGAAAGCGAGTCGTACGGCGCTTGCCAGATATCCTCGCGGCGGAGTTCGTACACGTATCCGCCTTCCCTGTTCGTGTCCGCGAGGTGTGCGAACTGCGACAGTTGCGCCCGCGTGAACTGCGTCGGGTTGTCGACGACTATCTCTCGACGTTCGGGGAAGAGCACGACTCGTTCTCTCTCCGCCACTGCCGCCCAGTCGGTCGGGAACCAGACGACCGGGTCCGTCTCCACGTCGAGACGTTCGACATCGGACCCATCCGCGAGGGCCGCGAGGGCGTCGACGGCTTCGGCCTGCGAGCAGTCGAGCGTCTTCGCGACCTCGCTCGCCGTCACGACTGGACGGTCCGCGTCCTCTAACACGTCGTGGAACGCGTCGAGCGTCACCGCGTCGAAATCCGCTGAATCAGTCACTACCGTCCGTTACGGCGGCGGAAACAAACGGCTTGCGGGTTGCGGCGACCGGACCCTACCGCGCTAATCGAGAGGGCACAGAGTGAGGTATCCTAGCGTGTAGTATCCCGAGATCGGACTGGATGTATCCGTAGCGTCCTCGGAAACGGGTTTGGCTTCGGCTGTTCGACGGGGTCGTGACAGTCAGCTGTTCGACGGGGGCGTAACGACCGGCTGTTCGCCTAGGTCACCTGCTCACCTGTACGCTGTGGGCTCGTTATCGGTCCGATCGCCTCGGGAAAACAGGAAGATCGCGAAGGCGATAGGCGAGAGGAACGCGGCGAGCATGCTGGCGCCGATCAACATCGTTTCGGTCGAATCCGTATTGCCGCCGTCTTCCTGTTCACCGTTCCCTCCCTCGCCGCCCTCCTGGTTACCGTTCGCCGCGGAGCCCTCGTCGACCTCGATGTCGCCGACGACGACAGCGCCTTTCATCCCAGTCTGTTGGTGGGGGGAACAGAAGTACAGGTTGATACCCTCTTCTTCGAACGTCTGCGTGAAGGTAAACCCCTCCTCGTTGGTGAGTTCGCTCTCGAAATCGCCGTCTTGGTGAACGACGTTGTGGCTCCCCGCACGCCACTCCCAGACGATCTCAGTTCCAGGGTCGACCCGGATAGCCGCCGGGTCGAAACCGAAGTTCCCGCCGTTCGCCTGGCTCCCGACGGTGACGGTCACCTGGTCGGTTCCGGTCTGGTCCTGAATTCCGTCGTAGTTGCCGACGTTCTCGAACCAGTTTCCGAAGCCGTCCTCCTGCGCTCGTGCCCGACCGGCCGCCGCTGGCGCGGCCGTTGCGATACCGGCCGCACCGGTCGCCTTGAGCAAGTCCCTGCGGCCCATACCGCCGCGCGTACCGTTTTCGGTCATGGTGTATCCCAAGATACGTGACGGGACACTAATACCGTCATCGGAATTCTCATACACTCGGAACATCGAGGTTCCTCAGCCTCGGAAGTAGCTGGGTTTCACACGCTGAACCCGTCATATCCCACGGACTGGGAACGTCGGTCCGGTGCGATAGCCACTCCAACGCAACTCAGGAAACCTCTCTGTATGGATTCGAAGGGCCTCGGACGAGTTCACAACCGAGGTCGGAACAGCGGTTGGGCGTGGGGCGTCGGGACCCGAAACGACGGCGGCGCACTCGGGTATTACCCCGGCAGATTTCGGATACGGATCGAACCCCAGTTCAGCCGATGACGCGGAACTGGATCCGTTCGAACTGGGCACGATAGACCGCAGGGAAGTGCTCTCAGAGCTGGTGAGTAATCGAGACATACAGAACTACTGGTACAGATCTGCACCGACAGAGGAAGCGTTGTGGGGGTTCTGGACGGCATTTCACGGGAAACGTGGTGTGTTCTCCACTCTACTATTAGTCGTCTTGTGTTCTCAGCTTACTATTAGTCGTCTTCCTGATCCGTCTCGATGAGGACCTTCTTCACCACGTCGGGGTCCTCCAGAAGTTGGTGTTCCGTGTAACTTCCTTCGGCGCTTCCACCGCTACGCCGGGACTGTTCAAGGATATCGAGGAAGGCGTGTTCTTTCAGCAGGTCGCGGACGCGCCGGAGCGACAGCGGTTCCGACCCTTCCTGTCGGCAAACCTCTTCGTAAACGTCGTAGATGCGCGTAGTCCGAAACCCGTCAGCTTCCGGCTGGTTGAGCGCGAGGACGGCGAGTGCTTGCAAGACGTATCTGGAATGTGGCGTCGAACCGCGGATGAGTTCGCGGAACCTGTCGGTTTCGGCCCGCTCTCGTGCCTGCACTACGAACTCCTCTCGGACCGTTTCGGACCCACCGGACTGGGCGATCTCGCCCGCGTACCGGAGGATGTCGATCGCTTTCCTGGCGTCGCCGTGTTCGCGAGCGGCGAGCGCCGCGGCGCGCGGTATCGTCGACGAATCGAGAACGCCGTCCCGGAAGGCGTCGCTTCGAGCTTCCATGATCGACCGAAGTTGCGTCGCGTCGTACGGCGGAAAGACGAACTCGCGTTCACAGAGGCTGCTCTTGACTCGTTCGTCCATCCGGTCCTTGTACTTTATCTTGTTGCTGATACCGATGACACCGAGCTTACAGTGGTCGAGTTTGCCGGCCTCGCCCGCACGGGAAAGTTGCATCAGAATGTCGTCGTCGTCGAGCTTATCAACTTCGTCGAGGATGATCAGAACGACGTCGTACTGTTCGTCGAGCAGTCCCCAGAGGCGCTTGTAGTACGTCGACGTACTGAGACCCTTGTCGGGGATCTTGACACCTGTCGAGTCGGGTTCGTTGAGCCTGCTCGCTATCGTTTGGACCGCCTGTGTCTCTGTACTGTCCTGCGCACAATCGACGTATGCAAACGCCGCACCGATGCCCTCGTCGCTTGCGACGCGGACGAGACGCTGAGAGATGTGTTTCGCACAGAGGGATTTCCCAGTCCCGGTTTTGCCGTAAATGAGAACGTTGCTCGGGCTCTGGCCGAAAATAGCCGGGTTTACTGCGTTCGCGAGATCCGCGATTTCGTCGTCTCGGCCGACGATTCGACCCTCTTCGGGGAGGTGATTGATCTCTAACAGTTCCTTGTTGGCGAATATCGGGTCCTCCCGTGTGAAGAGGTCGTCGGCAGATTCGGACATAGTTGAGTTACACACCACGTTTCCGGTGAAACGCACTTATAGTTATCCCGGGAGACACACACACCACGTTTCCGGTGAAATGGGGTATTGGGTGGGGGTGGGGGAGCCGAAACGGGGGTTTTCGTTCATCGGAAACGAAGTCTGTTCATCAGAAAACCGCGTCAAACCACCGGAGTGAGAACTGATCAGTCCCAAACGCACGCTGTTTACCGGGTTTTTCTTGACAATGGCAGCGATTCACCGGAAACGTGGTGTGAGAACGCGACCGGAGACCGTCTCGAACTCGCGTAGGTGTGCTAGCACGTCCGTTACGAGAACTACAATGAAGCGCCGTAAGCCGAGACCGCTCTGAAAGACCGTAGGTCGATAGAGAACACCATAGGCCGTTTGAAACACCGCGGACCACGACACATACCCGGAAGTTCGTTTCGAGGAATCCACCCATTGCCTAGAGTCACTGTCTGAGGGTTTCTTTCGAGTGGAAATGAAGTCAGTCAATCGACTATAAGTCTCTTTTTCTCTAAAATCGATTAAGCTAATGGACTATAGGTCATACAGGTACTTATAATCACTTGGTTAAGTTAGCTGAAGATGTTGACAACACCTAGAAAGCTTGTGATAGCTACTTTCCATTTGTCCCTTGCATCGTATTTTCACCTAACGTCATTTCGGCTACTAACCTCACCTCGCCCTAGCCAAGCCCATACCTAGCCCATCCAATACCACTCTCTCCATACCAACCCCCATTTCTACTCCCCTTCAATCCCCCTCACTCAACCCCACCCCACCCCCGTCCAAACCCTATTTCACCGGAAACGTGGTGTGTGTGTCTCCGTGAGAAAGCGGCACGTGATTATCTCGGTTTCCAGGTGCACTCCTGTCGATACTCGACTCGTCGATTCGATGCTGTAGTAGCCGAGTCGGGACACCAGCACCGACGGAGATCCGCCTTTCACCGGAAACGTGGTGTGTGCGTCTCTGATCTGACACCTGGTTAGCGGTGAACAGTACGGATTTCACCGGAAACTGGGTGTGGCAGTATCTGAGAACACCGGACACCCATTACTGGATGGTTATATTTACAAATATATTACTGTAATACGCTGCCTCCGGTTCAGTTCGAAGTTCGGAGTCCTTCAACGTGGTTTTCCCGTTTGTCCCGTGATAGCAACCGCGGTTTTTCTGAGTAAGAGGACCTTACAGTACCGGGGAGAACTCGTTACACCGGTAAGACATCATTACAGACGGTACCACGGATAGACTCCGCTCGGATCCCTTTTCGTCAAACCAGACCAAAGGTCAGTCCGCTCATGCGGATCCGGATAGATCATGATCAGCATAGGAAGTCGCGCTTCGCTTAAGTGAAGGTTACCCGACTATGGACGGCACTTCTCGAAACGCATACCTTCTTTTTGATACCATTTCGGGGGGTTCGACGAGATATATTGGGGAAGTTTTATAGGAGCACTCTAAAATACCAAGGAGTGGACCACGACCAGATCATCTATGATTAACGACATAACTGCCGATACTCGACAGACAACAGCTGACGATTCGAGCGACAGAAATCGAACGACTGTATCGTATGACCCGGTTTCTGGAGGGAGTGATATCGGGACTTCCGTCGTAATGACTGTCGCAGAGGCGTTAGACGTCGATCCACTTGACCTCTCCCCGTCTCTCAACGAAATCCTCGACCCGGACGCGCTCAACTCCCTCTTCGATTCTATGGACGGAGACAGTATGTCCTCGCTAACGTTCTCCGAATGGGACTGTACTGTTACTGTCTACTCGGACGGGCGTATCCTCGTCGAACACGACGAATGAATCCCTTCAGACGGGGTCTCTCGTTCGCTCATAGGTACCCGTAGCACCGCAAATACGCTTCAGACACACCGATGAAGGACGTTTCAGTCATACCGGTGGTAGACGAAAGTACCATGTCGCGGTCCGAGTAGTAACTCCCTGTGGAGGGTTTGTCCCTCTTACTACCCTGAACCACCATTACCCTTTTTTACCGAAGGGGCGAAATCCGAGTCTAATGACGCAGCGATTGTCACGAGGCGATTGGGAACGGATCCGTCAGTTTGCAGAGACTCCAACCTATAAGCGCGAACCTGAAATGCTCGTTCCTGATGCCGATGACGAGGAGGCAGGAGACTGAACGGGGCCCCTCTATCTGTATCTAAATCCCTGATGAAATCTAGAAACTATTCTTTAATCTTTATCTGTGCTCTCGCGCTGGTACGACGCTAATTCTAGTAGTGCTTGCAATCCCACACCGACTTAGATCTCATTCGTGAGCATGGCCAGTGGTATAAATCGTTGCAAGCACTACTATCAGTGTGCAAGTGATAGTGACGCTACTCCTGCGGTAATTCTTCGCCCGTGAAAGACACGAGAAACCGCCGCCTATGCGATGCTGTCTCCTTCGAGAACGGGCAGGGTCGTTGCTGATGCTATCCATTGTTGAACGTCGCTGATGCATTGCTGAAACTCTATTCGGGCGCACGTCAGCGAAGACTGTCGCGATGTCGCGCGAAATATCTGACCCGAACCCGCCTGACAGGATACTCGTCACGATACTGCCGGTTACGTGTCGCTACTGTGTTCCGATACGATAGACAGGTCGACGCAGAAAGCAAGACGGGAACCGGGAGCCACCCTCCAGTCGCCTTCTATTCTTCGAGCATGTTCTCGGATTGGATCTGACTCCAGATCTGTTCGCCGCGGTCCGTAATCCCGTACACGCGTCCTTTCTTCCTGTCCTCTGAAACGAGAAGTTCTACGAGATCACGTTCCCGCAGTCGTCGTAGGCTCCGTGAGATATGCGCGATCGATAGCTCTGAGTCAGTGGCGATCTGGGACGGCGTTGCTGGGCCCTCTGCTAATCGTTCTAAGACGGCGACGCGATACCGTGAGCTAATAACGAACCCGATCTCATCCCATACTTCAGTCATATTGTCCGATGTTAGCGTCTGGTATCCTTAATTCGTGTGTATAGTCAACCTTGAATTACCCGCTTACTTCCAGTTTAATCGAAACGTAATTGTGCCACAGTTACGGAACCAGACCAATTCCATCACAGTTTGTTACCTGATACTGCGCTGTTCCACCAGGACACGATACGATTGTGTTTCCTCGTGGTTCCCCACACTACATCCGCTTTATCATGCGACCTGAGACAGTCCCCGGTCTGATTCTGTAACTCCGGCCCTATTTGACTGCACGTGGATACAACTATTAAGCAGATGTTCCATCCGGATCGACCTATCGCTGCATCCGAACTGACCTCTCTGAGTTGATTCGAACTTGCCATCTACGATCAACGGAGTTCCCCGCGGTCAGACGGTACGCAGATGTTCTCTCTCTTGAGCCGGTTTCTATGCGTTAGACGCTCGCGGCTCCTAAAGACGATTGTGGACCGTAAGATATTCTCGCGTATCAGCTCAGCTTCAACGATCTCACCCCGTCTGTTTCTGCAACTGTCACCGAAACGCCGAGAGAAATCCGAGGTTTGCTAAACTCGACTGAGGACCGCAGTATCGGAGAATTTACTAAGTGGAATATAACAAAGCGACTCTCACGGAGTGATGTTCGTGACTGCCTATGGCTTCGCAACCAGACGGATCGGGACGGAATCGCGGATCGATCACGAACAGACAGTGCCGTAACTGCGGGGCATACGTCTCGAACCAGTTCGCTCGCGTGTTCGGCAACAATCAGAACAGAGTGTACGCATGCCTCGATTGCTCGACGACTCGTGACCTCCGTGAAGGGGTTGCTACGGAGGGTTGATCCGTCGCATTCGTCGCAGCGTCGGTCCGTTCCCTCACACGACAGCTCTGCCAGCCGATGGCTCGCCACGGACGATGTGAGCACTCTGGGAACCAGTTACGAGGAGAACGCTGAGACCCAGCTACCGAGGAGAAAACCAACGCCGTCGGAAAATCCAAGCCGTAGGATCTTAATAACAATGCCCCAAGGACGGGTACCCCGGAGTAACCGCACTACTATGTCGAGTGTCGAGTATCGCCGCGCGATGGACGAACTGTTCGGTCGGTGTAGACCGTACCAATTACTATGAATTACGAGACATCGAAGCGCTCGTTCTGGGAGCAGTTTCTCACTGTGGCTCGACAGGTTCCGGTCGACCTCTCAGTCGTCAATTTGTACGTGGTCGCGACCGCCCTGGTGATTACGGTGTTACCGGCAGACGCGACGACGGTGAGGCCGATCGTTGTCCTGCCTCTGATCGTATTCGTTCCAGGGTACGTCCTCGTTGCGTTCTTGTTCCCGAGACGACACAGCTTGCCCGAACGGTTCCGAACGTTTTCTGAGGAACGAGTGACAGACGAGACGGCCGGATACATCGATCTGGTGGAACGCGGTGCCCTCGGATTCGGGGTTAGCGTCGCGCTGGTCCCCATACTCGCTCTGGGAATCTCGGTGGCCGGGTTCGATCTGTCGACGCGGAACATCCTCGGAACGCTGGTCGCGTTCGCCGTTATCGGCTCCGTTCTGGCGGCGTTCCGCCGCTTTCGCGTCGCGCCGAAACAGCGGTTCACGCTCCCGGTTCGGCGCTGGTTCGTCGGTCTCCACGGAGCGTTGACCGGCGCTGGCTCGGTGACTGGAACCGTCCTGAACGTCGCACTGGTACTCAGCGTCATCATCGCGCTCGGCACGCTCGGTGGGGCAGTCACATCTCCTGCCGACGGCCAGGCGACCTCCGAGATAACGCTACTGACTGAGAACGGCTCCGGCGATCTGGTTTCGGAGGGGTATCCGAGTCAGTTCACCTCCGGCGAGGAGCAGGATATGACGGTTCGAGTGGAAAACAACGAACGCGAGGAAACGACGTACACGGTCGTGGTCGTCGTCCAGCGCGTCGATGTCACCGACGGCTCGGCGTCCGTCCTCGAACAGGAGGAGGTGACGCGACTGCAAAACACGGTCGGACAGAACGAGATCTGGACGGAACGACACGCCGTCGCGCCGAAGATGATCGGGGAGGATCTGCGACTTCAGTATCTCCTCTACAAGGACGGCGCGCCCGATGACCCCAGTCCTGAGAACGCGTACCGATCCGCGTACGTCTGGATCTCCGTCACGGAGAACTGATGTGGCCCTGGGAACACCTCGCGGTGGGATACATCGCGTATTCGCTGTATACCCGTCGACGGTACGGGAGACCACCTGACGGGCCGACATCGGTGCTGCTCGCAGTCGGTACGCAACTCCCCGACCTCATAGACAAACCGCTCGCGTGGACGTTCGGCGTCTTACCGAACGGATCGTCTCTCGCACATTCGCTTACCTTCGTTGCGCTATTCGTCTCGACAGTGCTTCTGGTCGCTCGGTTCGCTGACGTTCCACGCTGGGGTGGCGCACTCGCGTTCGGACATGTCAGCCACCTGCCTGGCGATATGCTGTATCCTCTGGCGACCGACGGTGGAGTCGCTACCTCGTTTCTCCTGTGGCCGTTCGTCCCCGGCCGAGAAACCGCTCCTCGGGGGCTCCTCTTCGAGTTCGAGACGTACTTCCTACAGTTCGTCCAGTTCCTCGGCACGCCGAGAGGACAGCTGTACCTCGTTCTGGAACTCGCGCTCGTAGCCGCCGCTCTGCTCGTCTGGAACAGAGACGGCAGGCCGGTGCTTACGGACGTTCTCGCCCCCGGATCTCATTCTCGTTCTGGAGACTGACGTATTCGACTTCTTCGAGCGAGATCGCTGTGACCGAGATCAGAAGAGAACAGCCGTACCGATCGGTCCTCCGATAGCCGCTACCGGATCTTCTGGTAGAGGTGGGCCATCTTGTTCATTACGGGCGTCCCGTTTTCGATGCTGTGGTACGCTTCGAGTTCCGGGCCGAACTTCGCTTTGTACCGGTTGATCCGCGGCGAGTCAGCGCCGACCAGGTCGTAGTACGCCCGGCCGCGCTCTATCGCGTCGCGCATGACGCGCCAGTCGAGCAGGTCGTTGGTCGCGATGTCGACGTCCGCATCGGTACGGACGCCACCCTGCCACCGGTACACTCGTTCGCCGTCGTCAAGGACGAGCATGCCGCCGACGAACGTCCCGCCCACGTACAGCGTGTACGGGCGTAACTGCCCGTCCGGGAGGCGGTCGAACAGGTCGATCACGAACGGCGTCGGCAGATGAAACGAGATGTCCTGTGCCTCGTACCGGTTCCGGACCTGTTCGAGGATCCGCTCTATCGCGGTGTGGCTCCCTTCTTCGATGACGTAGTCGGCGTCTTCCCCGTCCCGGATGTTGCTCCGCGCGTCGCTGCTGAACCGGCTTTTGACCGCCTCAGTCCCGTCTTCGAGGTCGACGAGGTACGTGTAATCGGGAGTCACATCGTGGTCGTTCCAGATGAACGGACGGAGGTCGTCGTACCGACTGTCTGTCCGGACGTGGGTGTATTTCGGACCGATATCGTTCTCGATACGCTCCATGCACCCGTCGAGGAACCGCTTCAGACGGCGCTCGCGTTTGCGTTGTTTCAGCTTCTCCATGTTCAACACGGCCGGCCCGAGATAGGGGACTCGTATCTCCGGCGGCGGCGAGAACGCCGTGGACACGGGTCCTTTCTTGATCTCGAACACCGGAAAGAGCCCCACAGCCTCCTGTCCTTTGAACCCAGCAAACCGATACAGGTTCGCGCTCGTGTACTCCGCCTGAACGTCGAGTGCGTCGAACTGGTGAAAGAGGTTCGTTCCGTCGGAACGGTCGACGTAACGGTCCCACTCCTCTGCGTCGTCGATAGTGCGAATTTCAATGCTCATGCGTACGTGCGAGTTTTGATAGTCATGCGGAAGTGCGGATGCGGACTTCGGTGTTCGGCCGCGAGTGTCGCGTGTCGTTGGTCGCGCGCGAGTCTAGCGTGCCGATTCTCATATGCGAGTCTAACGTACCAATGCTCGTGTCATCCCGGTCGGTCATTCGATGTACCCGAGGTTCGCGAGACGGTCCTCGACGCCGCCCTCGTCGGTCGTCGACCGCTGACGGTCGTATTCGGGATAGCTCCGTTCGCCGGACGATTCGACGGCCGGGAGGACCGTTCCGTCCATTCGTTCGTCGGCCGTCACGCCCATCGTCGCGAGTACCGTCGGCGCTACGTCGAACAGGTGGGCGTCCGTCAGGTCGACTGTCTCGTCGATGTCCTCTCCGGCGACGGCGACGATACCGTCTCGCTTGTGGTTCCAGGGTTCGGTCGGTTCGCCGAATCTGGACCCGGAGAGGCGCGCCGAGAGGAAGTGGTCGAAATCGGACGGTACTGCTATCACGTCGGCCGCTTCGTCAGCATGTGGCCCGTGGAAGTACTCCTCGCGTCGTGCGACGTCCTCGAACACCGGTTCGCCGTCCGGCGTCCGGACGCCGGAGAGCCGGCGAACGAGGTCGTCGCGGACGGCCTCGTACTCCGACGGCGGGACGATCCCCGCTGGTTCGCGTCCTTCGAGGTTGATCCGGACGCCGCACTCGATGCGGGAACGCATGTACGCCCGAGAGTCGGGGAAGTCGACCTGTTCCGTTCCGGCGCTGACGAGCGACGCGGGGACTCGTTTCGCGACGAAGTCGTCGAGGCCGACGAGTCCGAGCGCTTTCCCGATCCGCTGGCTCGTCACCCCGAACCGAGCCAGTCCGGTCATCACGTCTGCGAGCGCTCTCTCGTCCGGTTCCGTCTCCGTCTTCCCCGCTTTCAACTGTCCGTCGCGAACGGTCGCCCAGCTAGGCATGCCTTCTCCGCCTTTGACCGCAGTCACGTCGCCGGACTCCCGTAGAAACTCGTTGACGCGGAACTCGTGACCGCGGTACCGACCCATTCCGTGGTCGCTTGCGACCACGACGGTGTCTGGGTCGCAGTCGTCTAAGATCGCGCCTACCTGTTCGTCGACGGCCTCGTACACGGCGCGGACGGTTCTCTGGTCTCCCGGCTGGTCGTGGAAGACGGTGTCCGTGACCTGGAACTCCACGAAGCCGAACTCCGGGTCGAAGCGGTCGACGAGATATCGGAACGCTTCGCCGCGGGAACGGGCGACGGACGCGTACTCCTCTCGCTGGGCTGTCTCCCCGTCTACGTCGTTCGGGTAGACGCGGTACGACCCGATCTCATCGCGGACGTCCGCTAACAGACCGGCTGGGTGACAGTTCGGGTCCTCGGGGGCCATGTATCCGGGAACGAGCGCCCCGTCGAACTCGCTCGGAGGATGCGTCACCGGAACGTTCACGACGACGCTGGATTGTCCGACCGAGTCGAGTAGCCGCCACAGCGGTCGTTCGTCGACGTGTGTCGCGTTGACGACCTCCCAGTCGTACCCGTCGAAGGTAAGAAAGTCGAACACCCCGTGTTTGCCGGGGTTCATTCCGGTGTACAGCGACGGCCAGGCACTGGCCGTCCACGGCGGGACCTGCGATTCGAGCGGTCCGCTCGCTCCGTCGTCCAGTAGCCCGGCGAGATTCGGTACGGCACCGTCCGCGACGAGGGGATCGAGGACGCCGTGACACGCCGCGTCGATGCCGATGAGAACCGTCTTCGGTCCAGTCGTTTCCCGACTCTCCATATCGGTTCAGTGATGCGAATTTCCCTTTGTTATGCAGGGTATAGGGCTGGAAACCCGAGACACGGCGTAGAGTACGGTGATACTACTGTCCGACTCCGAGAAATTCACGAACAGATCTGAGAACCTGTCCTGTCGATCTGGTCGCAGGGGACCGCTGTTCGTCTCGACGGTTCGTTCGTCAGACGAAACAGTCGTAGAGATAGGTCGATTGAAAACGGTGCACGTCGTCGATTGTCGGTCGCCGACCCGTACGTCGGTCCGGCTTTCGGTAATCGCCTCGATTCATCGATTCATGTTCACAAGGTCTGCGTCTATCTCTGGTTCGTGGTACCTGTTGTAAAGGTAGTTAGCGATGGCCGAGAGACCGAACGCGACGATGATGGCGATGCCGGCGACGTACTCCGGAACCGCGGCGAAAACGGAGACGTCGAACGCGACGAGCGTGTACAGTACCGCGCCTGCGACCGCGACCGCGAGGTAGTACATCTGCCAGGGGAGCGTCTCCTCGTCGCTGCTGAGATAGCTTCCGAGCTCGTCCGCTCGCTCGGCCAACGTCACTATCCCACTGTCTTGATCGTACTCGATGATGCCTGCTTCGTCTAGTTTCGGGATGTGCGTCTGATACAACGAGACGTACACCCGTTTTCGCTGTTGACTTGTGAGTTCCTCGACGTCCATGTCGTTCTCCCAGGCAGCGACTTCGTCCGCCAGTTCCCGCAGTTCGACTGGCGTCCCTTCCTGGCGCAAGTAGTACAGTACGAACCTGCGTCTAGGGCTGCTGAGGAGATCGAACACGACGTCCTGCGATAACGCGCTAGTGTCGGATTGAGACATTAATTGAACGCGGTTTGTCAGCTCTGGTATTGCTACCTGCCCGTACGTAGACTCCTAGAGCGAGGTATACCGGTATCACCACTTTGTTACATACCGGTTACAGTCAGGGTAACGATGTAATACTAGATATGCACACTCTGACGGTGCCTACGGACCGAAAACGCCGGCGCTGGCGTGCTGTCTATCGGCCTGTTGGGTGAAGGTGTCTTATACTCTGGCTCAAGGGGCTGAATAACAAAGGCATCTGCATAATAAGCAGAGAGTAGCCTTTCATGCCGCTTGCACTGGGATACGGCTGGGGGACCACAACCCGGCATATACGAACAAAACGCACTGAACCGTCCATCGAGAGACCTCCATCCGAGGAGACCGCGACTCCGGAGGTGAGTACATGGCAGAGCTCGTGACCGGCGACGGCACTGACGTCGACGAAGGTGCCACAGTCGGCTACGAGTACGCCACTGACTGCGGACCGACGGTCCTGGGTGACGACTCCACAGTCCGACACGGATCGATACTGTACGGGGACGTTCGTGCGGGAGACGAGTTCGTCACAGGACACGGGGTCCTCGTCAGAGAAGAGTCGACGTTCGGCGACGACGTCGTCGTCGGGACCGACACGGTGATCGACGGTCGCGTCGATGTCGGGTCTCACGTCAGTATTCAGACCGGCGTCTACGTCCCTCCGGAGAGCACTATCGGCGACAACGTGTTCCTCGGACCTCGGACCGTGTTGACGAACGACGCATACCCCGTCCGCCAGGAGGAGACACTCGACGGTCCGACTATCGAAGACGGCGTCTCCATCGGCGCGAACGCGACGATACTGCCGGGCGTCACCGTCGGTGCGGGGTCGTTCGTCGCCGCGGGTGCCGTCGTCGACCGCGACGTTCCTCCGGATACCCTGGCGATGGGTGTCCCAGCGGAGTTCGGGCCGCTACCGGGAGTTCTCGAAGGTGGGAATCAGATAGCATGAGTGTCCCGATAGCTTCCCCGGACCTGGACGACGCGGAACGGAAACGCGTCGTCGAGGTACTTGAGGACGGTCACCTCGCTGACGGTCCGCTCGTCCGGCAGTTCGAATCCGAGTTCGCCGAGTTCTGCGGCGCGGACCGCGGAGTCGCGACGTCGAACGGAACGACGGCGCTACACGCCGCGTTTCGCGGGCTCGGCATCGGAGAGGGCGACCGCGTAGTCACGACGCCGTTTTCGTTCGTCGCCAGCGCGAACGCGATCAGGTTCGCGGGCGCGGAACCGGTGTTCGCCGACATCGACCCGGAGACGTACAACCTCGACCCCCACGCGGTCGAAGAGATAGCAAGCGCGGGCGACGTCGACGCTATCCTCGCCGTACATCTCTACGGCCTGCCCGCCGAGATGGACCACCTCCGAGATATCGCCGACGACCACGACCTCGCTCTGATCGAGGACGCCGCGCAGGCACACGACGGCGAGTACGACGGCGAACCGGTCGGTTCCCTCGGCGACGCCGCCTGCTTCTCGTTCTATCCGACGAAGAACATGACGACGGGCGAGGGCGGCATGATAACCACCGACCGCGATGAGGTCGCCGACCGCGCCGCGCGGTTCATCAATCACGGGCGCACGGACACGTACGAACACGCCGAGGTCGGACACAACTTCCGGATGACGAGTATCGCGGCGGCCATCGGTCGCGCCCAACTGGAGAAACTCCCCGGCAACGTCGCGGACCGTCGCTCGAACGCGGCGCGGATCACCGAAGCAGTTCGCGATGCCCCGTCGCTGACCCCGCCGGCCGAACCGGACGGTCGGCGACACGCGTACCACCAGTACACGGTTCGGTGCGAAGACCGCGAGGCGTTCCGGACACATCTAGAGAGCCGTGACGTGGCCACGAGCGTCTACTACCCTCGGCCGATTCACGACCAACCGGCGTACGCTGACGTGTCCGCCGACGCTCCGGAGGCCGAGCGAGCGAGCAATGAGGTGGTTTCGCTCCCGGTGCATCAGGGGCTCTCCCAGGACGACATCAGACAGATCACTGACTGCGTCAACACTTATCATGACTAAGACCAGAGTTGGAGTCATCGGTGTCGGCAGTATGGGCCGACACCATGCGCGGGTGTATCGAGAGTTACCGAACGCCGAACTGTTCGCCGTCGCCGATGCTGATTCGGACCGCGCACAGGAGGTTGCCGACGATTACGACGCGCGGGTCCTCTCGACCGAGGGGCTGCTTAACGCGGTCGACGCGGTGTCGATAACGGTCCCGACGGAGTATCACTACGCGGTCGCGCGAGACGCGATCGACCACGGAACGCACGTTCTCGTCGAGAAACCGCTCGTCGACGACCCGGATGCAGGGCGCGAACTCGTCGAGTGCGCGGACGAGGCCGGACTCACCTTGCAGGTCGGTCACATCGAGCGGTTCAACCCCGCGGTCCAGACGCTCCAGGATATCGTCCCCGACCTGGACGTGATCGCGGTCGACGCCCGGCGACTGGGCCCCCCGGTCGACCGCGAGATCAGCGATAGCGTCGTCCTCGATCTCATGATCCACGACATCGACATCGTGCTCTCGCTCGTCGACAACGACCTCGAAACCGTCGAATCGTTCCGAACCGGAGACGATCCGTACGTGGCGGCGTCGCTACAGTTCGAAAACGACACCGTCGGGACGCTGACGGCGAGCCGCGTCACTCAGGAGCGAGTGCGTCAGCTGTCTATCACGGCCCGCGAGTGCCAGGTCAACGTCGACTACATGGAACAGACGGTTCAGATACACCGTCACTCCCTCCCTGAGTACGTCGAGACGAACGGCGACGTCCGCTATCGGAACGAGAACGTCATCGAGCGGCCGACCGTCGACAACGGGGAACCACTGAAGAAGGAACTCGCGTCGTTCGTCGAGGCCGCGACGACGGGCGAAGAGCCCGAGGTAACGGGGGACGACGGGATCCGTGCCCTGGAGGTCGCCAGAACTATCGACCGGACGGCGTCCGACCGAACTGTCCGGCCGAGGGAGGTGCGTCACTGATGGAGCTAAGCAGGAACGAAACAACCAAACTGTACGGGACGGAGAGCGCGATAGAGGACCGGCGCGAGGCGTTCGTCGATGGCGACGTACCGGTCGCGGTGTACGGACTGGGAAAGATGGGTCTCCCGCTCGCGGTCGTCTATGCGGGCGTCACCGGCAACGTCGTCGGGGCTGACGTCGACCGTGATGTCGTCGACAGGATCAACGACGGCGGCTGTCCCGTCGAGGGCGAACCGCGTCTCCCGGAACTCACCTCCGCCGCGGTCAACGCGGGGGCGTTCCGGGCGTCCGACGACCCCTCCGCGGTAGCGAACGACGCGAGCGTTCACGTCGTCATCGTCCCGACGACGCTCCGCGACGACTACCATCCGGACCTTTCGAACCTCCGGACGGCAGTTCGCGACATCGCATCGGGTCTCGACCCGGGCGACATGGTCGTCGTCGAGTCGACCGTCCCGCCGCGAACCTGCGAAGACGTCATCGAGCCGGTCCTGATAGAGGAGAGCGGTCTCGCGGCCGACCAGTTCGGCCTCGCGTTCTGCCCGGAGCGAACGTCCAGCGGACGGGCGCTCAAAGACATCCGCGGAGCGTATCCCAAGATCGTCGGCGGCGTCGACGCGGAAAGCACGGTCGTCGCGGAGACTATCTACGACGAACTCACCGTCAACGACATCGTTCCGGTCAGCGACGCCACGACGGCGGAGTGCGTGAAGGTGTTCGAGGGCGTGTACCGGGACGTCAACATCGCTCTCGCGAACGAACTCGCAACGTTCACTGACGAGCTAGGCGTCGATGTCAACGAGGCTATCGAAACGGCGAACACCCAGCCGTTCTGTGACATCCACGACCCCGGGGTCGGCGTGGGCGGCCACTGCATCCCCTACTACCCCTACTTCCTGATCAAGGAACTCGCGAGCGACGCGCCGATGCTGCGGACGGCGCGCGACGTGAACGACGAGATGCCGCTTTTCGCGGTCAGAAAACTCGTCGAAGGGTTACAGCGCGCCGGCAAACATATCGAGGACTCGGCGATACTCGTCCTCGGCGTGACGTACCGGGCGGGCGTCGCCGAGACCCGCAAGACGCCGGCACGGCCGATAGCCGAGAAGCTGAACCAGTTCGGCGCGACTGTCGTCGCGGCCGACCCGATGATCGACGACTTCTCCGAGTTCGACGTGTACGGTGCGGCGATCGACTCCGTCACCGACCTGGACATCGACGGGGCGATACTGGTGACGGACCACGAGGAGTTCGAGACGCTCGACTGGAACGCCTTCGACGAGAACATGGTCGTCGTAGACGGCCGTGACGCGCTCGAACTCGGTGACACCGACCACCACGTCTACACGATCGGGAGCGGGTAACAATGTACCGGGGCAAGACAGTCGGCGTTGTCGTGCCGGCCTACAACGAGGAGGGGTTCGTGGGTGACGTGATAGACTCCTTGCCGGAGTTCGTCGACAAGGTGTACGTCGTCGACGACTGCTCGACTGACGGGACCTGGAAGGAGGTCCAGCGACACGCAGCGAAGGCGAACGCTCGGCGAAGCGACCCGCCGATCCCCGACGGCGGCGTCGGGTCAAACGACGATGTCGAAGCGGACGGCGGCGTCTCTCTCGACTCCCGCGTCACGACGATCCGCCACGACGAAAACAGCGGCGTCGGTGCTGCGATCAAGACCGGCTACGCTCGCGCCCGGGAGGCCGGCCTGGACGTAACCGCGGTGATAAACGGGGACGGGCAGATGGACCCGGATATTCTGGACCGGATCATCGACCCCGTCGTCAACGGAGAGGCCGACTACTCGAAAGGGAACCGTCTGCTCTCCGCTTCCCACCGTGATGGGATGTCCAGTTGGCGGCTGTTCGGCAACTCGATACTGACTTTCCTCACGAAGATAGCGAGCGGGTACTGGCGGATGGTCGACCCCCAGAACGGCTACACGGTCATCTCCCTCCGAGCGCTCGAACGGTTAGACGTCGATAACCTGTACGACGAGTACGGGTTCCTGAACGACGTTCTGGTCAAACTGAACACCCACGGGTTCCGGGTCGCCGACGTTCCGATGGAGGCACACTACGGGAACGAACAGAGCAACATCAAATACGCCGACTTCATTCCGCGGTTGTCTCTGTTGCTCTTCCGGAACTTCCTGTGGCGTCTCAAGATGAAATATCTCGTGTACGACTTCCATCCCCTCGTTCTCCTGTACACGTTCGGAGCGCTGAGTTCGCTCTCCGGCGTGGCCCTCGCAGGGGTCACGTTAACGGGGATGGACTCCGTAGTCACGGGCAGTGCGCTGTCGATACTGCTCGTCCTGTTCGGGGGGACACTATGTACGCTGGCAATGATATTCGATAAGCAGCACAACGAAAATCTGGAACGAAGAACCTGGTGAGAGCATCAATGAAAGTACTGACCGTCGTCGGTGCACGACCGCAGTTCATCAAGGCGTTTCCGGTTTCGCAGGCGCTTCGAGAGTCACACGAAGAGGTGTTCGTCCACACCGGACAGCACTACGACGAAGGCCTCTCGGACATCTTCTTCGAGGAACTTGCGATCCCCGAACCGGACTACCATCTCGGTGTCGGGTCGGCGTCGCACGCGACCCAGACCGCCGAGATGATGACTGGAATCGAATCGCTGATCGACGAGGAGTCCCCGGATGTCGTCCTCGTTTACGGGGACACGAACTCGACACTGGCCGCGGCGATCGTCGCTGCCAAGGAGGACGTCGCGATAGCGCACGTCGAGGCCGGCCTCCGGAGCGAGAACTGGTCGATGCCGGAGGAGGTAAACCGCGTTCTCACCGACCACGCGTCGGACCTCCTGTTCGCCCCCAGCGAAAGCGCCGCGGAGAACCTCCGTGAAGAGGGTCTCACTGCCGGAGTGCACGTGACCGGCGACGTGATGCACGACGCGGTTCTCCACGCTCGAACGCGGGCGCAAGACTACTCGTCTATTACCGACGACCTCGGCGTCGACGACGGCGAATACGTCCTCGCCACGGTCCACCGCGCCGGCAACACTGACGACCCGGAGCGCCTCGAAGCTATCATGTCGGGTCTGTCGGCGTCACCGGCCCCCGTCGTCTTTCCGGCGCACCCGCGGACCGTCGGAGCACTCGAGCAGCACGGACTCTGGGAAACGTACGCCGACGAGATGCGACTGATCGAACCGGTCGGATATCTCGATTTCGTTCGACTGCTCGACGGGGCCGAACGCGTCGCCACGGACTCCGGTGGCGTTCAGAAGGAGGCGTTCTATCTGGACACCCCCTGCGTGACGCTTCGTAACGAGACGGAGTGGACCGAAACCGTCGAGTGCGGATGGAACGTTCTCGTCGGCGCGCGGGAGTCGGATATCCGCACAGCGTTGACCCAGCAGTTCGCCCCGGAAGAGAATCCTCCCCTGTACGGGGACGGTACTGCCGCCACGAGAATACTGGATGCCCTCGACTATGCGTGATGACCACGCGTTCGCGCTGTGTCTGACACACGACGTCGATAGGCCGTTCAAAACCTATCAGTCGATCTATTACGCGTTGCAGGAGCGGCCGTTGTACCATCTCAAAACGGCGATCCGGCGGACCAACCCGTACTGGCAGTTCGACGAAATACGGTCGCTGGAAGCCGAACTCGGCGTGCGCTCGGCGTTTTACTTCCTGAACGAACCGCACCTGTTCAGGGGGACCAGCCCCCGCGAGTGGCTTCGACCGGCACGGTGGGTTCAACACATCGGGAGTTACGACGTGGAATCGCCGGAGATCGCCGACGTTATCCGGTGTCTGGACGCAAACGGCTGGGAGATCGGCCTCCACGGGTCCTTCGACTCATACCGCGACAAGGAACGGCTTCGATACGAGAAGGACGTTCTGGAGAACGTTCTGGGTCACCCCATCGTCGGCGGTCGGCAACATTACCTGCATCTGGACGTTCCGGAAACCTGGCGGTACCACGACGACCTCGGTCTCCAGTACGACGCCAGCCTCGGGTCGTCACACGAGTACGGTTTCCAGCACGGGTACGAACCGCTCCGTCCGTTCGGCGATTCGTTCGTCGTCTTCCCGCTGACCGCGATGGAGACCTCCCTTCCGGACCCCGACGAGGAGTTCGATAAAGCGTTCGAAGCCTGCGAGGACCTGCTCCTGGAGGCCGCGGCGAACGACGCGGTCATGACGGTGTTGTGGCATCCGAGATACTTCAACGAGGACGAATACCCCGGCTACCGTCGGCTGTACTATCGTCTCGTGGAGCGGGCGCTCGACCTGAACGGCTGGGTCGGTCCGCCCGGCGACCTCTACCAGCAACTGATGTCGACGGAGGAGCGTGCGGAACGGGGTATGGAGAGGATAACAAAGTTCTAATCCACCTCACCGAGGAACGAACCAGATGAACATCGAACGCCTGACGTTGGACCAGTGGGCAGACGCCCTACCGTCCGGCGGATTCGACGTGTTTCACACTCCTGAAGCGTTGCGAGTACTCGACGACCACGCCCCCGGGACTATGACGCTACTCGGCGGGTTCAAGGGACAGCAGTCCGTCGCACTGTTTCCCGCGTTCGTCCGAAAACGGTCTGTCGGCCGGGCGGTCACTTCACCGCCACCGTCGATGAGCGTCCCACACATGGGACCGATCATCAACCCCAATTCGCCGAAACAGCGCAAGCGGGAGAAACTGAACCGGAAGTTCGCTCGGGGCGTACTCGACGAACTGGACGCGTCGTCCGCACAGACGCTCTTCCGCGTCGTCACGACGCCCGGATACGGCGACCCACGGCCCTTCGACTGGGCCGACCTCTCCGTCGAACCCGGTTTCACGTACCGGTTGCATCTCGACGGGCGGTCGCTCGACGACGTCATGAGTTCGTTTAGTAGCAGCCTCCGCCGAGATATCCGCAAGGCGAAGGAGTCGGACGCGGAGATCTCGGTCGAGGGCGTCACGGCGGCCCGTACGGTGTTCGACCGCATGGTCAACCGGTACGACGAAAACGATGACACGCTCCCTATCACGTGGCCCTTCATGCGCGACCTGGTCGACGCACTCGACGACCGGTGTCGCGTGTACGTCGTTCGGACGCCGGACGGCGAGTTCCTGAGCGGTATCGTGACGCTCTTTTCGAACGACACCGCCTACTTCTGGCAGGGCGGCGCTCGGGCCGACTACGACGGCGTCAGCGTCAACAGCCTGCTCCACTGGGCGATCATCGAGGACATCGTCGAGGATCCGGTGCTCGATTCGGTCCACCAGTACGATCTCGTCGGCGCGAACACCGAGCGGCTCTGCAAGTACAAAGCGAAGTTCGGCGCACAGTTGCACCCCTACTACGTCGTGGAATCCGCCGGTCCGAGCATGGAGATCGCAAAGCGGGCCTATCAGCTCGTCAAGCAGTAACGTCCTCCCCACCGCACTCGTTCCATCGCTACCGCGCTCGATCCGTGCGGAAACGGTGTGCTGACGAACTATCGTAGCCACTGAGACGGTTCACGCGCTGATCGCATCGCTGTCGTGCGATCAGGTGTACATTGACTTTCAGTGTGTACTATAACTGCAACAGGAACTCCAGTAGTGTATCGCCGGCTCTCGGCCACTCCTTTTCAGGTGAGCCGGCGGACGGCGACGAATCCCGAGAGACAGACCGCAATCAACGCGACGCCGACGCCGAACCCGGACATCCCGTTGCTCTCGCTCGTCGCGTTCGGCGGTTCCTCCCCGCTCTCGGCTTCCTCGACCCGGACCGTTGCTGTCGCCGCTCTCTCGGCGGCTTCTCCAGCAGTGATCTCGTAGGTTCCCGTCCGGTTAAATCGGACTGTGGCGGTCACGTCGGCCGATCCGTTAGCCGGGACCGTGACAGACTCAGTGGCGACGGGACCGTCGTCAGTGCGGAACGTAACCGTCCGCGTCAGCGCCGAGTCCCGGTCGTTACTCACCGTCGCCGTCACTTCGACGGGCGTTCCCGCGGTTACCTGCTGGTCGGTCACCGTGGCCTCTCGGACGACGCCGCCCGTTTCGGCGGGGACGACCGCTACCGGCGACGGTTCGTCGTTCACGGAGAGAGTCGCCTCGCCGGTTTTGTCGGGGCTGACCGGCACGGTCACGGTTTCCGTTCCGTTCGCGGGTACCGACACCGTCCGCGACGTGACGTTCTCGCCGTCGAGGGCGACTGAGACGGTTTCCGTCGCGTCGGCGGTGCCCTCGTTCCGCAGCGTCGCAGTCACGTTGTTCGTCTCGTCGGCGCGGAGTTCGCCGCCGGTTTCGATGGCCGTTACGCTGACGTTCGGCCGCCGCACCGCGAGTGCGACCGACGAGAACTCGCCCGTAGTCGCTTCGAACCGGTACGGATCCGCCGACTCATCGGCCGCCGTCCCGTTCAGCCGGTGCCACTCGTCGCCCGTCCGCTGGTACAGCGCGGCGTCGGCCGGACGCTCCAGCGATCCCTCCGCTACCTGAACGGAGTACGTAACCGATTCCATCTCGACCGCCGGCCCGTCACTGACCGAGACCGTTACGGGCACGGCATCGGCTCGTAAACCGTCGGCCGCTTCGGTAGTCACGCTCGCGTTGAGGCTCTCGGCGCTCTCGGCGGGGACGAACTCGACGCTAACCGACCTGTTTTCACTCTTTTCCCCCACCGGTTCGAACTGGACCGCCTCTCCCGCGCGAACGTTCTGGGCGGTCACCCGTGTGCTGTCTCCATCTCTGACCGTCTCTACGGTGGTCTCCGGCGGACCGGAGGTATCAGATACCGGGGCGCTGCCGGCGGCTCCGCCGCCGCTCGGACTCTCGCCGTCATCGTCCTGATTCCCGTCACCGGCATCGCCGTTTCCGCCGTCCGGTCCCGACCCGTCGCTGTCATCGTCGCTACCGCTCTCGCCACCGCCATTGCTCCCGTCACCGCCGCCGTCGCTACCAGTATCGTCATCGCTTCCGTCCCCGCCGCCGTCGCTACCAGTATCGTCATCGCTTCCGTCCCCGCCGCCGTCGCCACCAGTATCGTCGTCGCTCCCGTCCCCGCCGTCGTCGTCCGCTTCGATCGAGATCTCGAACGATTCCTCTGCGGTGTTCCCGCTCGGGTCGCTAACGGTGACCGTGACGCTGTAACTACCCGCCTCGTCGAACGTGCGGGTGATCTCCTCGCCGGTCATCGACTCGGTGCCGTCGAAGGTCCACCCGACCGAGGCGACCCGATGATCGTCGCTCGACTCGCTCGCACTCAGCGTCAGCGTCTCGCCGGCACTCCCGCTATCCGGAACGTCAGCCGCGACGGTCGGCGCTGTCTCGTCGGTCACGTCGACCGCGGTCTCGGCGGTATCCCGGTTGCCGTTCCCGTCGACGACGGTGACCGTTACGGTCCGTTCACCCGGTGTGTCGTACCCGTATCCGGTCGACGGTTCCGCAGTGATCCGATCAACCGCTCCGTCGCCGGTTAGATCCCATCGGTACTCCGCGATGTTCTCACCCGCCGAACCACTGGCGTCGAACGTGGCTTCGTCTCCTAGCTCCACGGAACCGGGGGATGCCGCGAGCGAGGCCGAGGGCGACGCGCGGTCGCATCCGCCCGTTCGAACCGTCGCCGAACTGTCCATCGAGAGGTCGACGTGGTCGCCGTCGGCGTCGCGGGCCGTCCAGCCTCGGACTCCGTCGCTGAACTCCGCTTCGACGGTTATACCGTCCGGTCCAACCCCGCGGAACGCGCCGCCGTCCGTGCGGTTTTCCTTCCAGTACCACTCTACGGCACTTGCGTCGCCGTCGCGAACGAAACTATCGTTCCGTCTGGGGTAGTCGTCGTCCTCGACGGCCCACTCGCCGTTCTCGGGGAGGTCGGTCAGGGTCGCGTTTATCTGTCCGCCGCCCTCTCCGTCTCCGAGCCTGTCGTGGATGAAGACGAGGCTCGCTCTCTCGCTCCCGTTGTAGACGACGAGCTGACTTTCGCCCGTTCGCTGTAGCTCTCTCGTTCCATAGGAACTGTACACGCCGACGTCGTCCGTTTCGTGCGACCGGTAATCGTAGTAGGAACTGACCGATTCGGTGGCGTCTCCGTACATGGTTAGTTCCCGGCAGTCCCCGTCCTGTACGACGGACGCGGTTCCCTCGTTCGCCGCAGCGACGGGAACGCCGGATATCAGTGCCACGAAGCTCGCTGTCGTGAGAACCATCGCGAGCGAGATACTCGCGAAACGCGTTGTTTGAGAATGCATCTTGACGAAACCTACTGGAGGCGGTGTTCTTTCAGAATGCTGTCCTACGGTTTCGTTATATCGGCGCTCGGCTCCGTGAGCCGTCCCCTCTCGGTTTCGTGCCGGCGGGCCATCTCGGTCCTAGTCTCTATTGAGTCGGGGTCGGTCGCGATGTCTACGATAACGTCGGTGAGGTTCACCGTCTCGCTCATCAACGTCTCGCGCCGACGCTCCCACCGTTCCGTCGCCGTCTCGTCGGCGAGTAACTCCGTCGCCGTCTCGGACACCTGGTCGAACGCCCGGAGGTTCCGAACCAGGCCGCGGTTTTCGAGTTCGATGAAGTTACCCATGTCGTCCTCGCCGACGAAGGAGTTCGACCTGATAGCGGGCGTTCCGAGCAGCGCCGCCTCCGTTACCATCGTCTGCGTGTCCGCGACGAGCAAGTCCGCCTCGGCCAGTGCGTCGTGGAGCAGCGCCGGGTGGACGTCGAACTCCCGGGCCGGCAGCGAGTCCGTGTCCATCTCCTCCCCTTCGTCGGAGAGCAACACCGTCGCCTCGTCGGCCAGATCCTCCACCAGTTGTCGCCGTTGCCCGGGGGTAAACCCGCCCTCTCCGACGTCGTGGTGAGAGCCGAAGGCGTTGAACCGCACCAGAACGAAGCGCTCGTCGGGGTCGAGACCGAGACGGTCGCGGACGTTCCCGGCGGGTTCGTACACGTCCGGGTGGAGATACGCACACTCCTTGAACCCGGGGAACTCGTAGTGGTCTTCGCCGAGATCCTTCTGGAAGGCGGCGGGGGTCAACATCGCGTCCGCGAACGGCTTCGATATCTTGTGGTCGAGCGACGTGGGTTCCGAGTCGAGGATGAGTACGACCGGCGAACGCGTTACCGCTCCGGCGTGAGCGGAGTACGCGCCCATTCCGAACACGAGATCAGGGTCGAACCGGACGCCGTAACTGAATATGTTCCGGTAGTGGTTCGGCAGGTTACGCAGTAACGAGTATTTGCTCGTATCACACTGACCGTACGTCGTGTACGGCAGGTCGTACCAGTCGAGCAGTTCCGTCGTACAGCCGTAGTCCCGGGCGAGGATCCGGGCGTCGTGACCGCGGTTCCGTAGCTCTCTCACCGCGTGCTTGTAGAGGTGCACGTGGGCGGGCGTATTGGTAAAAAACAACTGTCTCATCGGATCAGAGTCTGACAGCGGCGAACTTTGTTAGGTGGGGCTTGTTCTACCGCCCGGGTGGAGTTTGTGTCGTGTAACCCCGTTCGGCGCGATCCAAGCGACCCCGCCGTCTACGATTTCTCGGATAGTCGCGCTCTCGCGTTCGACTCTTGCTCAGCTTTTCGTTCGTGAAACGGTCCCTGATATCCCATAGGCGGGCTATTACAATGTTGTCTGCACCGGTAGCAGGCTTCACGACTCATGTTTGCCGGATCTCGAATGAACAGACACCACGGGAGACACTCAGCGAACCTCGTATGACGTTGAATTCACCTGGCAGCACACAGAAGCACCGATCCCCGGGGCCACCATCCATGGAAGGGAACCAGCCGACCATCATGCGCATCCTACGAGAGACGGTCGCGTACGCGCGACACCGGGACTACACCGGCTGGGACTACGGCGACGGGATGTCGAGTAAAATTCGGCAGGCGCTCCCGATCGACAACAAGTGGGTCAACATCGCCTTTCAGGAGACGATAAAGCGGTCCCCGGTCAACGTCAGGCCGCTGTTTCTCGTCGAGCAGCGCCGTAACTACAAGGGGACGGCGCTGTTTGCGATGACGAACCTGAACTTCCACCGGCTGAAAACGGACATCGATTACGGGACCGACATCGTCGGCGGGACGGACTATCTCGACGAGGCACACCAACTGCTCCAGTGGCTGATCGATAACCAGTCGACGGGGTACAGCGGTTTCTGCGGCGGGCACAAACACCAGATCCAGCATCTCGACGGACGGGGCGTTCCCAACGATCCGGACGTCGTCTCGACGTCGTACGCGGTCAAAGCCCTGCTCTCCGGCACCGACCTGGACTCCCGATACCCCGAAATAGCCCGCACTGCGGCCGACTTCGTCGTCGAAGACCTCAACTATCGCGAGGTGGACAACGGCGACGGCGCTATCATCAACTATCACAAGAACCACTCCGAGGAGTACTACACGATAAACGCCGGTGCGCTGGGCGCGCGTCTGCTCATCGAACTGTACGATTACTTCGGCGACGAGAAACTCCGCGAACGCTCGACGAAGATCTTAGACCACATCGCGAGAAAGCAGACCGACGTCGGCGGCTGGACGTACCGTGACCCCCCGTCCGCGTCACATCTCTCGATGGACAGCCACCACAACGGGTTCATCATCGAAGCGCTCCAGCAGTACCGGTCGCTCACCGGATCGTCGCGGTACGACGACACTATCGACCGGGCGCTGACGTTCTACCGTGGCCTGTTCGACCCCGACGGAGCGCCCCACTTCGACGAGTCGAACGCCTACCCGCGGGACATCCACGCGGTGGCGCAGGGGATCCTCGTGTTCACCTACGCCGGCGACCTCGAGTTCGCGGAGCGGATCCTCCAGTGGACGCTCGACAACCTCTACGCGGGTGACGGACAGTTCTACTACCGGAAACAGCGGTTCTACACCAAGCGCATCACGCTCATGCGCTGGTGTCAGGCCTGGATGGCCTACGCGATGTCGGAGTATCTGACCGCTCAGCGACTTTCGGGGTCTCCTGACCAGACCGTCGAGATCGGATAACGGGCCCGGTTAGGCGGTTATTTAATAAGGAGATCGAGCCCTTTCTTCCGCGTACATGGACGTACTCATTGTCGGAGTTGCCGGTAAACGGACCGGCGGGATCGCACAGTACATCGCCGATCAACGTCGGCACGTAGACGATGCCGACCTCCGAGTGTACGATACGCACACGGCGTCCGACGGGGGAACCCTCTCGTTTCTTCGAGCGGTTCTCGCGTCGCTCTGGACTTTCCTCGCGTTCCCGTTCCGTCGCCGACCGGACGTCGTCCACGTACACACCTCACATCAGTTCTCGTTCTACCGCTCGTCGCTGTACGTCCTCGTCGCTTCGTACCTCTGGCGTCGGCCCGTGGTGTTACACGTGCACGGATCCTCGTTCGACGAGTTCGCGCTAACCGATTCGTACGCCGTCGCCGCGCTTCAGCGGATCGTCTTCGACGCCAGCGACCGGATCGTCGTCCTCTCGGAGTACTGGAAGGACGTGCTCTCTCTCAAAGTCGAGGAAGAGAAACTGTTCGTCCTGCCGAACGCCGTCGACGCGTCGGAGTACTCCCCCTCGTTCGACCACGAGAAACCGCATCTCGTCTTCGTCTCGAACCACATCGAACGCAAGGGGATCGTCGGGTTCGTCGACGCTATCGACCGCCTCAAGCGAAACGAGACGCCGCCGTTTCGCGTCTCCATCGCGGGCGACGGTCCGCTCTCGGACCACGCGTCGTCGCTGTGTGAAACCTACGACGACGCCGAGTATCTCGGCTACGTCTCCGAGGAGCGAAAGCAGGCGCTGTTAGAAGACGCGTCGGTCTACGTTCTGCCGACGTACGCGGAGGGGCTTCCGATCGCCTTGCTCGAAGGAATGGCCGGCGGGAACGCTGTCGTGACGACCGACGTTGGAAGTATTCCGGAGGTTGTCGGCGACCGAAACGGCCGAATCATCACTCCTGGCGACGTCGACGGACTGAAGCAGGCGCTCAAGGCCATGGTCGAGGACCACGAGACTGCGACGGGCATGGGCGAGGCGAACCGGGACCTCGTCGTCGACGAGTACACCTGGTCGACGGCCAGCGACCGGCTTGTCGATCTGTACGCGGAGATAGGGGAGGAGACGAACGCGTAGTCGGCTACTCCGCGTATCCGAGTTGCTGGAGTCGTTCCGTCACCGTGTCGTCCGTAGATAACTCCGTTTCAGACGGTCGCTCGGTTCTGATAGTCTTTCGTTCTCCAGTTTCGTACTCCAGCCAGGGGACTGTCACGAGCGAGTCCGTGTACACGCCCGGCGGATGACCCCACTCCTCGATCGGGACCGGCTCCGCCCGCTCGCCGATCATGTTTCCGTGGTCGGCCGTGACGACGGTTTTCCCGACGAGGTCGTCCAGCAGGTCGTGGACGGCGTCGAGAACGAGGTCGAAGTTGTCCCGGTAGGCGTGCCAGATCGTCTCCTTCGACACGTCTCGTTCCCCCTGCATGAGCTTTCCCCAGATGTCCGTCCCGTCTCCGTCCTCCAACCGATTGTCGACGGTGAGTTCGGGAGCGTTGATAAACGGGTAATGCGGCTGCATGAAGTGGACGATGAGGCGTTTGTCCGGATACTCGTCGTTCGCCTCGCGGGCGTACCGCACCATCGTCTCGGGCAGGACCGTGCCGTGTTCGTCGTTCCAGTCGTCCGTGTCCCAGACGTTGATGACGTCGTGAAACGAGGCGTCGAGGCGGTCCCGCCAGCGGTGCAGTTGCGGACTGGCGGTGACGTACACGGTGTCGTGGAGCGTTCTCCCTTCGAAGTTCGCTTCGAGGAACTCGACGGTGTGGGAACCGCGGGACTGGCGGGATTCGAGCGTTCCAGGCAGGTCGTGACGAACGTCGAACAGGTCGTATCGGCATCCGTCTAACACCAGTAAGTTGTCCCAGTCCTCCATCACCACGTCGACGCCGTCGGTGTTGTACGGCCGGTTGTACAGCCGCTGGTAGTAGAGCCGATTCAGTTCGCGTCCGAAAAACGACGGGTTCGACGCGACGCGTCGGAGTCCCCGTCGAATCTGTCCGGCGGAGTACATCGGTTGATTGTACCTCTGTCATGGTCATAGTAAAGTGGACGTTACCGCCTGTGCGGACCACTGAGCAACGCTTCCACCGAAACTCCCCTCTCGTGGTTTCTACCGCCTGTCGCCGGTATAGGAGGTCTATTACAATGCGAATGTGAGCGGGATACTGTCGGTATGCCGAACGGCTCTCGGAGTCATCTGTATCGTACTATGGACAGCGGACTGCTCGCTCTCGGGTTCCTCTCTCTCGCAGCGGGGATCTTCTTCGCGGCGAACGACCCGCCGAACGGCTACGAACTCTCCGTTTACACCGAAACGTCGATCCGCTTCTGGGTCGGCGTCAGCGTCGCTTTCATGGTCGCGCTCTTCGTCACGTTTACCGCCGGTCAGCTATGGCAGCGGTCGACCGCCCTGTTGCTCGCGGGGGCGTCGACGGTCGCTATTGCCGGCCTCCCGCTCGTCCGGGGGTACCGTTTCTACGGCTCGAACGACTCGCTGACGCATCTGGGGTGGGCGCGGGACGTTCTCTCCGGAACGACGGAGCCGGAAACGCTGTTTTATCCGGCGCTTCATCTGCTGACAGTCGTCTCCCACCGACTTACCGGGCTCTCCCCGGAGCGGTCGATGATGCTCGCGGTCCTCCTGCTTACCACTATCTTTCTCGTCTTCGTCCCGCTATCGGTCCGTGCGCTCACCGACAGTTACGACGCCGTCGCGATCGCAGTCTTTTCTGCCGCGTTCATGTTGCCGATCACTAACCTCAGCACCCACATCCACGCGCATTCGTTCACGCAGGCGACGATGTTTACCGGTTTGCTGCTGTTCGTCTTTTTCGTCTACGTGGCTCGTTCGCCGTCCTCCGCCCTGTCGATTACGCCGATCGACCTCCTGCTGGCGGTGGTCTCGTTCGCCCTCGTCATGTATCACCCGCAGCAAGCCGCGAACGTCCTTTTGCTGTTTCTCACCGTCTCGGTCGTGCAGTTCGTCGTTTCGCGCACGCCGTTCGGGATCGCTGAACCGATCCGCTCGCAGCGACGGTTCTACGTTCCGACGCTCGTGTTCGGGGCCATCTTCTTCCTCTGGACGTCGCGGTACGAACTGTTTTTCAGCGCCACTGAGTACGTCACTACCACCTTTCTCCAGTTCCTGCTTGGGTCGCCCGGCCCGATCGGCGAGTCCGTCCAATCACAGGGGGCCTCGCTCTCGGCGCTCGGCGCAGGGCTTCACGAGATCGTCTTCAAACTGCTGTTCCCGAGCCTCGTTCTCTCTCTCATCGCCGCCACCCTGATGCTCGCGGCGCTCACCGGCAGGCTAGACGGGCGACTCGGCAACAGGAACGCGGTTGTGTTGTACCTCACGCTCGGTTTCGTCCCTATCACCGGCATCTTCGTCGTCTACTTCGTCGGGAGCATCTCCGAGCAGTACTTCCGCCACTGGGGTTTCATGATGTTGCTCGTATCGGTTCTCGCTCCGATCGCGCTCTATCGCTTGCTCGACGGTCTCTCGGGACGGTTCTCCACGCCGACGCTCCGCGCGGCGACCGTTGGACTCCTGATCGTGTTACTACCGCTCGCTCTCCTGACGGTGTTCCCGTCCCCGTACGTCTACATGCCCAGTCAGCACGTAACTGACACGCAGATGGAAGGGTACGATACCGCGTTCACCTATCACAATCAGAGTCTGGATCTCGTCGGGGTTCGGGGGGGACCCTACCGGTACAGCGACGGTATTCAGGGCGTCGCGGCGGCCGAAGAGGAGTATCTCCGCGGCGTGACGAGCGAGAACATGAGTCGGTTGCCGGAGACGGAGGGAGCGCCCCGATATCTCGCCTTTTCGCAGTTCGACGTCGAACGCGAAGTGGGGGCCTATCAGGGTCTCCGGTACTCGCAGTCCGACTTCAGCGCCGTCCGGTCTCAGCCCGGCGTTCACCGGGTCAGTTCGAACGGGGACGTGGAACTGTACTACGTCTCTTCTAGCGACGCCGACAGCCAGGAGTCCGCCGACGGGGACGGATCCGAGCCCGCCGCCTGATCGGCGATTCAGGCCGTCTATACGGCGGCCGGGGACTCATTCAGACTGTCCATAACAAACACTCCTTGTCTCTTACTATCGCTCAGAAGTCAGATCATGAAAGCTATCGTCCCAACGGCGGGTCGAGGGACGCGGTTGTTCCCACACACCCACACGAAGCCGAAGTCGATGGTTCGTATCGCCGGGAAACCGATCCTCGGCCACATCCTCTCCGGATTCGAGTCGACTGCCGTTTCGGAAGTCGTCATCGTCGTCGGCGGACCGATGAGCGACCAGGTCGTGGAGTACGCTCGCGACGCCTACGGCGACGCGTTCGACCTCACCTTCGTCGAACAGGCCGACCCGGAAGGGCTCGGACACAGCGTCTACCAGACTCGACCCGTGGTTGCGGACGACCCCGCGATCATCGTCCTCGGAGACATGCTGTTCGAGAACGGGTACGACGAGTTTCTGGCCGCTCACGACGGGTCGAGCGCCGGCAGCGTCGGCGTCAAGCCCGTCGACGAACCGGAACATTACGGCGTCGTCGACACCTACGAGGGAGCCGTCGTCGATCTCATCGAGAAGCCGTCCGAACCGCCGTCGGACCTGGCTATCACCGGTGTGTACGTCATCGAGGACACTGCGACCCTGTTCGACGAACTCGAATACCTGATCGAGAACGACGTCCGCGGCGCGGGCGACGAGTATCAACTCACCGACGCGTTGCAAGGGATGACCGACCGCGGTTGCACGCTGACCACGTTCGAGGTCGACGACTGGTACGACTGCGGCCGCCCGGAAACGCTCCTCGAAGCGAACCGCGTCACGCTCGACGAGACGGAGACGAACGGCGGCGACCGCCCGACTATCGTCCCGCCGGTCGACTGCGGCGACGACGTCACTGTCGAGGGGAGCGTCGTCGGTCCGCACGTCAGCCTCGCGGACGGCGTCACCGTCGAAAACAGCGTCGTCCGCGATAGCATCCTCGGGCGCGAGGCGACGCTCACCGACTGTAACGTAGCGCGCAGTATCGTCGGCGACAACGCGACTATCGTCGGCGAGTCGAAGGAACTCGACGTCGGCGACAACAGCACGGTCGAACTATGAGCGGGCGAGATCACGCAGTCGTCACCGGTGGTGCCGGCTTCGTCGGCAGTCACCTCGTCGACGACCTCGTCGCGGACGACTACCGCGTCACTGCCGTCGATAGCTTCGCCAGCGGCACGCCGGAGAACGTCTCCCACCACGCGGACGACGACCGCTTCTCTCTCCTCCAGCGGGACGTCCGCGACCCACTGCCCGACTTTGATTCCGTCGATGTCATCTATCACTTCGCGTCCCGCGCGAGCCCGACTCACTTCGACTCCCACCCCATCGAAATAGCGATGACGAACAGCCTCGGGACGCGACACGTTCTGGAGGCCGCGGTCGAACACGACGCTCGCGTCGTCGTCGCCTCGACCAGTGAGGTGTACGGCGACCCCGAAGTCCACCCGCAGCCGGAATCCTACCGCGGCAACGTGAGCCCCCGCGGCCCTCGCGCCCCCTACGACGAAAGCAAACGGTTTGCAGAGGCTCTCTCGATGGCGTACGTTCGCAAGCACGACGTGGACGCTCGGACCGTTCGCATCTTCAACACCTACGGGCCGCGGATGCAACTCGACGACGGTCGAGTGATCCCGAACTTCCTCTCGCAGGCGCTCGCCGGTGACGACCTCACGGTGTACGGCGATGGCGAACAGACCCGGAGCTTCTGTTACGTCACCGACCTCGTCGACGGGATCCGCCGTCTCGCCGATCGGCCAGGACTACAGGGTGCAGTGATGAACGTCGGCAACACGAACGAGATCACGATACGGGAGCTCGCGACCGTCGTCCGAGACGTGGTCGATACACCGTCCGAAGTGACCTACGAACCGCGACCGACGGACGATCCGGATCTCAGGTGCCCCGACGTGTCCACCGCTCGCGAGCGACTCGACTGGAAACCCAAGGTGCCTCTGCGTGCGGGACTCGCCCAGACCGCGGACCACTTCCGCACGCGACGACACGAGATAGTCGGGTCCACGCCGGAAGACTGACCGCTTGGCGTGTAGTCGCAGGATAACTAATACCGTCGGACGATCTGATTAAATCATGTTCCGGACAGTACGGTCCTCTCTGGGCGGTGGATCCGCCGGGCAGATGGAGGACCGACTCCGACATCTGGCGCGTGACCGAGTCTTTCAACCGCTTCTTCCACACGCCTCGGAGACGATACTCGACGCGCTCTCCGACCGCCTCCTCGAATACGACGAACTCCGTACCGTCGCGGTCGAAGCGGGCACGTACTACCCGTTCGGCGAGTCCGAGGAACTGGAACTGACCCGCCCCGACACCGACGAACCGCCCCAGGGAAAGATCGCTGACCGCATCGGCACCTTCACTCTCCGGCAACCGTACGTCTGCGAGCTACCGAACTGCCGTCTGCTGGGCGCGTACCCCGTTCCCATCACTGAGCAAGGCGAGATCCCGGTCGAAGCGGTCGTCCGACCCGCGGTTCTCGTCCGGAACATCCTCTGTTCCGGGGCCGACCTCGTGACGAATCCGGGGTCGGCCGTCGAGGGCGTGCGGACCGACGAGTCGCTCGGGACTGCCTGTCTGCTGTACAACTACTGGAGCAGCGGGTATTTCCACTGGACCTTCGAATCGCTCATCCGCCTCCAGGGCGTCGAACAGTATCGGGAGGCGACCGGCCGCGACGTGACGCTGGTCCTCGGTTCCGACCCGCCGGAGTGGCAGCGACAGACGCTCGAACTCCTCGGCTACGACGAGGACGACTGGGTCACGTGGTCGACTCCGGACGTCCGGGTCGACAGGCTCGTCGTTCCGACGGTTCGCCGCGAGACGGTCCTCTCGCCGGCGGCCGTCGAGTGGCTTCACGACCGCGTCCGCGAGCGCGTGCTGTCCGACGCTGTTTCTCCCTCACCGGACGACTACCCGGACCGGATATACGTCTCTCGCGACGACGCCGACCGCCGCCGCGTCGACAACGAGGACGAGGTGATGTCGCTTCTCGAAGACCACGGGTTCTCTCGGTTCGTCCTCTCGGACCTCTCCGTCCCCGAGCAGGCGGCGCTGTTTAGCGGTGCCGACGTGATCGTCGCTCCACACGGCGCGAACCTTACGAACATGACCTACGCGGACGACGCCACCGTCGTCGAACTGTTCCGCGACGGCGACGTTCGCGGGCAGTACTTCCAGATCGCCGAGATACTTGACTTCGAATACCGCTTCCACGTCGCTGAGCCGGTCGGTCCGGACATGCTCGTCGACCTCGACGACTTGCGTCGCTCGCTCGACGCGATAGCGGTGTCGTCCCGGTAAAGAGCGGGTTCTCGTACAAGATATCCTTCTATGGGGCGAATCCTCGTCCCGCCTCTATCGAAGTTCACCGCTCGGATGGGACGAACCGCCAGATGAAGGGCAACGTGATCCCGAGCGCGTCCTCGATGAGTTCGAGCGGCAGTTTGTCCTCCGGCTGGAGACAGCCCGTGACCGAGACGAGACCGACCGAGACGATGCCGATCACGGCAGGCACCAGCGGAAGCGTGACGTACGTGAGCGAAACGACCGTCGACGCGGCTATCGCCGCGGGGAGGACGGTCAGCGGGAGGACGAGAAACGTCCGCTGGACCCACTTCGAGAACGGCGATATCCCGAATAGCCCCCGCAACACCACGTACTGAACGACGTTGAGCAGGGTGTACGACGCGGCCGAGGCGATCGCGGCACCCAGGAACCCGTACATCGGGATCAACAGGAGGTTGAGGACGATGTTGAGCGTGAACGCGAAGACGTTCGCGAGCAGGATGTAGTTCGTGTATCCGAGGGCGGAGAGCGTATCCAGACTGCGGCCGTACGCCGCCTGGACGAAAAACCCGGACGACAGGATTATAAGCGCCAGCGACGCCTGCGCGTACTCCTCGCCGAACACGAGCGTCAGCATATCGCTGGGAAACGCCACGAACGTCACGAACAGCGGAAACGTGACGATGAATATCCACTTGGTCGTGACCTTGTAGATCTCGTTTATCTCCTGGGTCTTGTCGTCGACGTCGAGTCTGGACGCAAGCGGCAGGTAGAGGAACCCGAACGACGCGAGGATAACCGGAAGGCCGTTCGCGAGCGGGTACGCCGCGCTGTACAGCGCCACCTGATGGGACGATCGGAAAAACCCCAGCATGACCGTGTCCGCCTTCGTCAGCAACAGCGTCAGGAGCGTAGAGAGAACCAGCGGTGCCGAGAAGGTCAGCATCTCTCGCGTGTGCGTTCTGAACGGACCGAACAGCGGGAACAGCCGGTTCAACAGGTAGTGGGCGGCGATGAGCGCGCCGATGGCCGCGGCGAGATACGCGTAGCCCGCGGCGACGATGCCGTACCCGGCGTACAGCAACCCGACGACGAGGAGGATCCGCATGCCGCGATAGATAATATCGTACGAGTAGGTCCGATAGATCGTGTTCTCGAGTCCCCGGATCGCTCCGACCGTCACCTTCAGTCCGACGACGAACGGGATCGCGGCCACGAAGACGAGCAGGAGTCCGCGCGACCTCGCCTGGTCGAACAGGAGCTGGTGCGTCTCGTCGAGGAAGACGACGAGCGCAGCCGTGAGCAAGAGAGCGAGCGTGATCGCGATGACGAGGCCGGTGATCCACACGCCGCGAACGTCGCGGTCGTCCTCGAAGCGGGAGACGTATCGCGCGATCCCCTGGTCGAGTCCGACCAGTCCGACCGTCACGCTGATGCTCATAACAGCGATCCCGAGGCTGACCTCGCCGTACGCGTCTGTCGTCAGCACTCTGGCAATGAATATGCGTTCGACGAGCTTCGACACCGACCCCAGAACGCTCCCGAAAAACACCAGCGTCGCGCTCGACAACAGTGACGAAAGGTCACTCTCCTCGACGGACATCGTCATCAGTCGGTGTAGCCGAACTGTTTCCCACGACGAAACTATACGCACGCCCGGACGAACGACACTGACCGTCGGAGGGCTCCATTTATCGACTACAGCGCCTCGCCGGGTTTCGTTATACTGTACCTACCGTAGCCGTCGACGCGACGGGATAACGGGCACCCGAGTCGGAGGCGACTGCACCGCCAATGGACGACAGACGGCCTGCTCCGGTGCGCGTGGCGGGACGCATCAGTAGGGGATCGAGAGCCGGTGACAGAGGATGGAGGTGGGGTTGCGTCAGCGGGGGAGGAGAGAACCTGTGGTAGAGGGTGGAGGGTGGGTCGCATCAGCGAGGGAGTTGACCGCGTAGCTGAGTTAGACCGTGTAGACCGTTTCTACACGCTTTCGACGAGGTCGCAGACCGCATCCGGCTCCGCGACGATGAACGCTTCGTCCTTGATCATCTCCTCGTCGTTCGGGAGGAACATGAGCTGTTCCCCTTCGGCGTTCCGCGCTTCGACCATCTCCCAGTCGTCGAGTTCGTACCCGAGATCGTCCTCGAGGTCCGGGTCTTCCGACTTCTGTGCCCACTCCGACCGCGTGGGGTGCGTTTTTTCGGTGTAGCTCATTGTGGTCCCGTTACTGTTCCCCCTCGAAGTCGACCGAGGCGTTCCCGTCGATGTAGAAGGTCTTCACCGACCCGTCGAAGGCGTAGCTGTCTTTCTTGCCGGGTTCGACGATACCGGACGCGGTTCCGCTCTCGACGGTGTCCCCGTCGTCGATCGTCGCGCCGTTGGCCGTCGATTTTTCGATCGTACCGGTCATGGAGAACTGGTAGGTGGCCTCGGCGTCGCCGGCGTCGACGGTGATCGTGTTCGGGAGCGACGACCCGGTCGCTCCGAGTTCGGCGGGATCGACTTCCTCGCCGTCCACGATGACCGTCGCGTCGCTGTCGATGTCGAACGACGTGATGTCGCCCGAGAACGCGAAGCTGTCGATGCCGCCCCAGACGTACCCGCGCGCGGAGCTACCGTCGATCTGGTCGCCGCCGGAGGAGTTGATCCCCCACTGGTCGTCGGACGGTGTGAGGTCACTGCTGACGGAGAACTCGTAGTTGGCCTTGCCGGAGTCGCCGTAGATGATGAGAGAGCGCTCCGGGTTCGACGCGCCGTCGTCCGATCCGCTCGAACCGAGGTCGTCGGAGGTGACTTCCTTGCCGTCGAGGACGAGCGTCGCGTCGTTGTCGATCGTGAACGACGTGACTCCGCCTTCGAACTGGTAACTGTCGATGCCGCCCCAGACGTATCCGCTCGCGGTAGTGCCGTCTACCGCGTCGCTGTCGTCGACCGTCGCGTTGTTCGCCGTCGTTTGTTCGAGGTTGCTCTCGACGGAGAACTCGTAGTTAGCCTCGCCGGCGTCGCCGACGATCGTCAGCGTGTGCTGGTCGGCGTTTGTCGAGTCGCCGTCGTCAGAGGAGGAGTCGTCCTCCGTGCCGAGGCTGTCCGCGCTGACGTTCTCTCCGTTGAGCGTGATCGTTGCGTCGTTGTCGATCGTGAACGACGACACGTCGCCTTCGAATCCGTAGCTGTCCTTGCCGCCCCAGACGGACCCGCTCGCGGTGCTCCCGTCGATGAGGTCGTCATCGTCGGTCGTCGCTCCGTTCGCAGTGAGCTTCTGGAGGTCGTCGCTACTGACGGCGAACTCGTAGTTGGCCTCGCCCGAGTCACCGTAGACCGTCAGGACGTTTCCTGGAAAGGGTTCGCTATCGTCGCCGGAGGGAGTGTCCTCGTATTCGTCGCTGGTCGTGTTCTCGATGTTCGGGACCGGACAGGAGTCCCCGTTGGTGATGTTGCTGGTGTCGGCGCTCGAACTCTGGAGGTCGACCGCTTGACCGCTGACGTTGATGTTTGTATCGGCGATCTCGCAGTTGTTCGCGTCGAGGATCTGCACGCCAGTCCGGTTCGAACCCTTCTGCTGGATGCAGGAGTTTCGAACTTCGGACCCGTCGCCGCCCATTAGCTGTACTGCGGCACCGCCGTTCGCGTTTCCGGTGACCTGCACGTTCTCCATCCGCGTCCAGTGCGGTTCGGGAGGCGTATCCTGGTCTTTCCGCCACGGGATATTGCCGGGACGGTCCCGCCGGATCGCAGGGGTGCCGTCTACGTCACACCGCACGCGCGTGTTCTTGATGAGGAGGCTCCGACCCTGCGGGCCGTGTTCGATGACGGACTGGAGGAGCGGCGACGACTTCGCCCACAAGTCGCAGTCCCGGACTTCCGCACCGGCGGGGATCCGCCAGTCGCTCGTCTGTGACATCTTTGCCTGCTCGACGATAATGCCGCGCGGGTTGAAACTGCCCGTCGAGATGGGGCGCGGGCCGGTGTAGTTGTCCACGTCGATGACCATCTCACAGTTCTCGACGTAGCTACCGTCGCCGCTGATACGAACGCCGCAGACGTTGTTGTTCTTGAAGTAACTGTCCTCGACCTGGACCTTCATCTTCGTCCTGCTCGCGTAGATGCCGTTGTTACCGAACTCTCTGAAGTCGAGGTTCTGACATTTAAGTGTACCCTGACCGACAGCACCCCAGATCCCGACGCGGCCGTTGCCGCCCTTGTATTTCCCGATCCGGGAACCCTTTTTCGCAGTGATGTTCCGAATGACTCCGACGCCGTCCGCGTTTCGGACGCCGGCGAGGAACGCGTACGCCGTTCGAGATCCGCTGTGCATCCCGCGTCCGAGTATCTCCATGTCTTCGATGTGGAACCGGTTGTCCACGACGAAGCGAATACTACACGTCGTGTTGTCCGCGCGCAGGTCGATGTCGATGCCCTCGACGAGCAGGTTGTCGCTGCTACCTCGGAGCCCGGTGTCGAGTAAGGGGTCGTTAAACCCGTTCGGCGGACGGAACTTCACGTCGCCTTCGCCGACGAAGCCGACTCGGTCCGGCATGTCGTACGAACCGCCGAACTGGTAGGTCCCCTCGGGGAAGCGAACGAGCGTTCCGGACTGGACCTTGTTTGCGAGCGTTCCCTCGACGTTCCCGTTTCCGTTGGGGTCGAGACCGAGGTCGTCGACGGCATCGACGACGCGGTCGAACTCGATCCCGTGGAGCGTCTCGGCGGCCGCACCGGTGCCGGCGGCGGCAGTGGCCGCGCCAGCCGTGACGGCAGCCGCGCCCGTCAGCTTCAGATACGATCTCCGGTCGATAAGGGAGTCATTCTCCTCCGCAATATCAGCTTTCTCCTCGCGAACGTCGTCATGGTCCTTTGCCATATCAGGGCAGGCGAACCTTACTTAAATAATGATTTTCACCCCATACCCCCCATTAGGTGGTAACTGATCCCTACTTACGTCGCGTATACATACCAGATAGTTACCAACCGTCGGTAAGATCCGATTACATCGGTAACGGAATATTACCTCCGCGGTCCGGACGCTGATCTCTGTTGTAAGACCTATCTAACGCTCTGCTCGTATCGGTAATACCATCCAAACCAACGCGTATGAGGAGTAAATAGCACCTTACGGGGAACAAACCCGCGCTTACGAAGCGGTTTGCAGCAACGTGTGAACGGAACTCTGCCGGGAGTATCAGATCCAGTCGTCACCGAACGTCAACACGCCTGCTCGCACGACGGCTGGTCGATCAGTGAGAAACCCGTTTCAGTTGTTACTAGCGGACAGAAGGTGCAAGAGTTCGACGCAGGAACGAACAGCGCAACCAGACCTACTCTCGAAACATTCCGATGAGGGTTCGTCCCTCCTGCGTCTCGGGAAGTCTGACCATCTGGAGATGCTGCTCGCGCAGCATCGGCTGACGCAGGCGCAGGTCGAACGTTTCGCTCTGCGAGGGGTCGACTTCCGTCGCTTTCAACTCCGGTTCGTTCGTCACCTCGACGGAGTTCAACAGCAGCAAGCGGTTCGAGTCCACGAGGATCGGAAACTGCGACGTGGTGACGGTACCGCCGTCTATCAGGAGGTTGGTCGAGTTTACGAGGCGGACGCCGTATCTGTTCGCTCCCGTCTGATCGATGCTGCAGTTCTGTATGACCGAGTTGGAGCTCTCGACGAGATACACTGCCGCCCCCCCGCGGGCGCTGCCGGTGATAGCGGTGTTTTCGAGCGCTATCCAGTGTGGCGTAGGCGGGACGGGCTGGTCCTGCTTCCAGGGAATGCTTCCCGGTCGGCTGCGGAGAACCGCGGGCGACCCGTCGACGTCCATTCGGATCTCGGTGTCTCTCACTGTCAGCGTCCGGCCCTGCGGACCAAGGTTCACGGCCGCCTGACAGCGGGGCGTCTTCTTGATGTGGATCTCGCAGTCGCGGATCTCCGCCCCGGGGGGTTTCGGACCGACGTTGCCCTGTTCGACGATAACCGCCCTCGTGTTGAACCCGGTCTCGAAACCACCTCTCGGCCCCGTGTACTCGTCCATGTCGACCTCGATAGTCGACCTCGTCGCGTAACTTCCTTTGCCGCTTATCCGGATCGCGCACACGTTGTTGTTGCGGAAGTAGCTCTCGACCACGCGGACGTCACCCTCGCAACGACTACAGTAGAGCGCGTTGTTGCCGAACTCCTCGAAGTGGCAGTCCTCGATCCACAGCGTCCCAGCGTGGCTGTTCGTAGTCCAGACGCCGACGCGGCCGTTTCCGCCCTTGTAGTTCCCGATGATGGACCCTTTTTTCGCGGTGACGTTCCGGATGATCCCCTCTCCGTTCTCGTCCATTATCCCGACGCCGAACCCGTCGATGACGCTGGTGTCGTCGTGGTTTCCGCGGCCGACGTACTCGACGTCCTGAACGTGAAACGCGTCGCACATCATCCGAAGCCCGACGGTACACTGGTCGGCCGTGATATCGATGTCAATACCTTCTATCAGTACCTCGCCGACCTGATCGAAGTCGAACAGCAGTCGGTTCGTCTCGGCCGGAATAGCGAACGTAACGTCGCCGTCACCGACTATTCCGATCCGGTCCAGGTCCTGAAACCGACTGAACTCGTCCAACCGGTAGGTCCCTTCGGGAAACTCCAGCAGGTGGCCGTCGGACGCGGCCGAACGGAGCTGTTCGTCGCACGCGTCTTCGCCCGTCGGGTCGCAGTCGGCGTCGTCTACCATGTCGACGACGGTGTCAAACGCCGCTCTGTCGACCGCGCGTCGGTCCTCGTCCATCGGTGCGGTTTCGAGGTCCTCACGTTCCGCGCTCTCGGCTCTCTGGAGGCTAACACTGTCGGTCGTTCGGGTATTGCCAGCATCTTCCGTCTCGCTCCGGTCCGGACTATTGCAACCGGCTGCGGCTACGAGCCCGACCCCGCCCAGAGCCTGGAGGTATCGCCGTCGATTCACGTGTGTTCTCCTAGGTGAACGGACAGCCGTTTGTTTGTTATACGTCTACTATCCTGGCCATGCATTGGTAAGGTCACCTTACTCCCCGCTATCGCCGGTGACTGTTGAACTTGGACTGACCGGCGCTATCTCGTACCCGCGCGAGCGCCTCGAAGTAATGGTCGAGTTCCCGGTCACGTTCGGCTAACACCGTCTCCAGCTCGGACCGCGACGCCGACACGGGAAACGTGACCGCGATCTTCACGTCGTCCGCTTCGATACCGACCGCCACCTGGTCCTCGGACCCGTTGGTGTACCAGTCGATCTGAATATCGTTCGGGTCGATTCCGCTCATCGTCGTCCCTCTCCCGGTTCGTTCATTTGACTGTCACGCTCTTTGCGAGGTTCCGCGGTTTGTCTATCGCTCTGCCGAGGTGATCTGCGACGTGATACGCGACGAGCTGGAGTTGGACGTTCGCCAGTATCGCTGCAACTTCCGCCGTCGCGTCCGGGTAGGTCAACGCCTCGTCTGCGGTCTCTATCGCCGCGTCGTGTTCCTCGCTGGCGATAGCGATCACGGGTGCGCCGCGAGCCTGCACCTGTTGGACGTTGCTCAGCGTCTGCTCGTCGTGGCTGCCGGTGAAGACGGCGAAGACGGGCGTTTCGGGGGTGACGAGCGCGAGCGGGCCGTGTTTGAGTTCGCCCGCTGCGAACCCCTCGGCGTGCTCGTACGTGATCTCTTTGAACTTCAGAGCCCCTTCGAGCGCGACAGGGTGAGCGATATCCCGGCCGATGAAGAAGTACGACTGCTCGTCGAGATAGGCCGTCGCTATTTCCTCGGCCCGACTCTCGTCTATGACGCGTCGGACGTCGCGGTCCAGCGATTCGAGCGATTCGAGAAGTTCGCTGACGCCGTCGCTCGCCAGACCCGTCCTGTCTCGGATGATACGCTCCCCGAGCAACGCGAGCGACGCTATCTGCGAGGAGAACGTTTTCGTGGCCGCGACGCCGATTTCGGGGCCAGCGCGGATGAACAACGAGTCGTCGGCCTCGCGGGCGGCCGTGCTGCCGACGACGTTCGTGACGGCGAGCGTCCGAGCGCCCCGCGAGTGAGCGGACCGGAGCGAGCTAAGCGTGTCCGCCGTTTCGCCGCTTTGAGTGACCCCGACGACGAGCGTGTCGCTCTTGACCGGTGCCGGACTCGTCGCGTACTCCCCCGCTCTGAACGCCTGTGCCCGAACTCCCCTGCTCGCGAGGAACTGGGTCGCGTACAGCGCGGCATGGTACGAGGTCCCGCAGGCGACGAACTGCACGTCGGTGACGCCGGCGAACGCGCCGGGCGCGAAGTCGTCGAACGTCACCTCGTCGCCGTTTGTCACCCGCCCCTGAAGCGTCTGCGCCAGGGCCGTCGGCTGCTCGTGGATCTCCTTCAACATGTAATGGTCGTAGCCGCCCTTTTCGGCGTCTTCGGCCACCCAGTCGACGGTCTCCGGGGGCCGTTCTACCGGCGCGCCCTCACTGTCGGTGATCCGGTGGTCCCCGTCCTCGATGAGGGCGACGTCTCCGTCCTCAAGATAGATAACGCGGTCGGTGAACTCGAGGAACGCGGGGGCGTCGCTCGCGAGGAACCGTTCGTTCTCGTCAAGTCCCATCACGAGCGGTGATCCGCTTCGCGTAGCGTACACGGATTCGGTTCCTTCGACTACGACCGCAACTGCGTAACTTCCCTCGACCTTATCGATGGCCTGTCTGAACGCCGACTCGGGGGAGAGCCCTTCGTCGCGGTACTCCTCGATCAGATGGGGGACGACTTCGGTGTCGGTGTCGCTCTCGAAGCCGTGTCCGCGGTGTTCGAGTTCGCTACGCAGTTCGGCGTGGTTCTCGATGACCCCGTTGTGGACGACCGCAACTTCTCCGGTGCAGTCCGTATGGGGATGAGCGTTCGAATCCGTGGGCGGTCCGTGCGTACTCCAGCGAGTGTGGCCGATTCCGACGCCGCCTCCGCCGGATATCTCGGCCCGTATCTGCTGTTTTAGCTGTGATATCTCGCCCTGGCGTTTGCACACCTCGATCCCGCAGCCGTTTTTCACCGCGACGCCGGCCGAGTCGTAGCCGCGGTACTCCAGGTTCTCTAGTCCGACAAGCAGTTCGTCGACTGTCTCGTCTGCCCCGACGTGGGCCGTGATTCCACACATTGTTCACTGTCGTTTGGAGGTAGTCGTCGTTTCCCGAGCGAAACGCGACTCCCGTTGATGCATTGTTTCAGTCATATCGTCTCTCCGTGTGATCCAGACGGCTTCGAAAGCCGGAATGACACGTGGTAACACGAGATTGCCGTGCTGCGACCTTTGTTATTGACGTATTGCACCGGATTCAGACGGGGCTTAGCGATCGTAGGTAGTCGCTTCAGCGGAAAAGAGCGGGTGCGCGGGCAACGGCCTCGGCACGAGTCGGGATTTACTACGCTTCGGAGTACTGGTCGTGGGCTAGCGCACAGACGGCGAACGCGACGATGACGAGAGCAACGACTAAGCTAGACATCCAGGCGAACGGATACAGGCCGAGTTCTCCGACGCCGAACAGGAGTCCCCCGGTGGCGGCGATGCTGAGATAGTAGTAGGGCCAGGGATGACTCGTCTCCTCGTCGGTGTCGAGATACTCGTTTAGCAGGCTCGCGTTCTTTCCCAGTTCGATCCGTCCGCGGTTGCGGTTGAAATCGACGATGTCCGCGTCGTCCATCTTCGGCAGATGACACTGGTACAGCCCGACGTACACCCGTTTTCGCTCGCCGGACGTCAGCTCACGTCTCGGTTTGTCGTTTTCTTTTGCGGCGACGTGTTCGGCCAGGTCTCCCAGGGCGACGGGACCCTCGTGTTCGTCGAAATGCTTCAGTACGAACCGTCGCCGTTCGTTTTTCAGCACCTCGAACATGACGTCTAACGACAGGTCCGACTCCGTTTCCTCCTCGGGCGGTTCTTGTGTTACCTCAGTCTCCTCTACTGTCTCCTCTTCCTCCGGCGTGACAGTGTCTTGAGAGACGCTCACCTTACTCGAACCCATTCTCCATTCACCTCTCTTCTCTGCAAGTCATTTGTAAGCAGTTCGCCCCGGCTGCTGCGTTCCCCAATGCGTGACATGCGTGTGCAATATTCCGTTTTTTGCTCGTCTGTTCCCCACCACCCTTTCGGGCGATTCGTACGTTCCCTCGTGTTTGTAGCACTCCATACGATGATACCACGTTGTATAAAGTTAACTAATATATAATTATACATGTAAGATGAGTGGGTGATCGGTCAGGTACTACCTGTGATAACGGTAGGTTACACTTGCGCTCGTGTAGCATTCCATTCTGGGTATTTCCGGGGCCAGCAGAGATGAATACGGACGCTCACCTGTTGAATTCTCTCACTGACGGGATACAACGAGACGTTCGCTACTACAGTCTCAACTGAAACGGTTCACATGCCGATCGAATAGCTGTCGTGCGATCATGTGCACATTGACTTTCCGTGTCTACAATAGCCGTCTCCACTATCTCGTTCTTAGAAACGCCAAATGATCCGCGCTGGTGACGGCTGACTGCCGGTCGCGCCCCCTCGCGCGGCCGGCTATCGATTCACAGCGTCGGTCCCCCGGCCGACGGTGTGACGGTTGTCGCGCATCGCGTCCACGGATCCCCCCCCCAACCCCGTCGTTCTGAGGCCCGTCACCAGCGTAGATACCTACAGCCCTGAAACGAATAAAACGACGTTACTGTTCTGTCGTGTTTCATGTCGGAACGTTCGGTTAAGTGCGGATTTCTCCCTTATGAGCTGCCGACCCGGTACACCTCTTGCCCGTCGACGAACGCGTGCGAAACAGTGGGTCTCGGATCGGTATCGACGAGTAGTAGGTCGGCACGGGCTCCGGGAACGATGCGGCCTCTGTCGTTTAATCCGACGGCATCGGCGGGCGCACTCGTTGCGCGCGATACCCGTTCGGGGAGCGGTTCGCCAGTATCGACGAACACCGCTTCGAGGAGCGACTTGGGATGGTAGTCGCTGCAGAGTACGTCGAGAACACCGTTCTCGGCGGCGGCTCTCGCGTCGAGGTTACCCCACAGGCTCCCGCCTCTCACCAGATTCGGTGCTCCCATCGCCGTCACCAGGCCTAGCTCGGTCGCTCGTTCCGCGGCAGCCATCGTCACCGGGAACTCGCTTATCGCCACACTGTGCCGAGACATTCGGTCTACCGTGGCCGGACAGTCGTCGTCGTGAGAGGCAACCGGTATTCCGGCGTCGGCGGCACGCTTCGTGAGCCGGCCCGTCCGCTCGCGCAGTACCGACTCGTCGCAGTCACGGTGGTCCGCAAACGACTGCACGTTCCAGTCGCCGCTTCCGTCCGCGTACCGTCGCTCGAACTCGTCGACGTCGTCGAACTGCCCGTCTCCGGGCACGTGGTTCATCAGCGAGACGAGCGACACGCCGTCGTCTGCGATCGCGTCCGTGACTGCGTCGACGCAGTCAGGGTCGCTTACCTCACACCGCGCGTGGAAGTGGTGTCGTCCCAGAAGAGACTCGGCTGCTGCTATCTCCTGATGCAGTTCGCGCGCGAGGTGAAGCGACCGGTTCTCAGTGGGTGTCTCCTCGAACGCAACAGCGTGAAACTTCGTCGTGATGCCGGCTGCGAGGTTCGCTCTGTCACACGTTTCGAGGGCCGCGGACGTCGGCACGCGTGCCTCGGACCGGGGGAACACGTGCCGTTCGATGTCGTCGCCGTGGAGATCGACCAGCCCCGGAAGGAGATATTTCCCACCGGCGTCGACCCGCTTCGATGCCTCGACCTGCGGGTCGTCCGGAGAGATTGCGGCGATATCGTTCCCCTCGACGACGAGACAACCGCGTTCGACGGCTGTGGGTGTCACTATCCGCGCGTTTTCGACGATAGTGCGCGTCATTAGACGGTTCGATCCTCCGTGATGCGTCCACGGTTGAGAATAGCCGCTGTGTGCGTTAGTTGTTCGATGCTGGTCATGCGACTGAGTCGGTTGGCGTAGAGAACAGTCGGTTCCTGCATAGTTATGTCCTCACTATATTATCTCGGGCGGCCGTAGCGCCACGCCCGCCCAGGTCGCGACGAGAACGAGGGCGATACCGGGTCCGACTTCCCCCAGTCCCGCCGGGCCGGCAGCCATCGCAACTCGAAGGTCGTGCAGTGCATCCGCGGCGTATACGACCGCTGCCACCCAACCGAGCGTCGTCGCAACGCGTACCTTCCCCGTCACTCGCCCGAGCAGGTAATACCCCCAGTACCCCCCGACAGCGGCGACTATCTTGACGAGTATCATCACCTCGAGACCGGCCGTTCCGATGACGGCCCGGAGAACCGGATTCAGTTCTCTCGCCGCTCCACCGACGTACGCGTACGTGAGTGCGGAACTAACGAGACACCCCGCGAGCGCCGCCCAGTACGCCGCGCCGAAGGTCCGTCGACTGACCGGTTCGACAGTCCCGCATCCGACCCGCGTAATCTGGTTCTCCATCCGGTTTGTCAGTTACTCTACCCCGTTCCCCGTCTTAAGTAAACGTTCGATACGACGCTACTGCGTTCGATAGGAAGTTGTTACTCGGACGAAACTCCACGACGGCGACGCTAACTGTCGGTTCTCTCTCCTTCGCGAAAAACACGGGCGAAGATCGTGTAAACAGTTCGTACTGTACGGTAACGTGACTATACTTATCCCCACCGCAGTCCCTGTCATTCCCCGATGGCAAACGATTCGGGTTCACCCACCGTGATGTGTTCGGAGGAGAGTGACGTTTCGAACGTACTCGACACGACCTTCGAACTCCTCGCTAGAGAACGGCGTCGGACGGTCCTTTACTGTCTCCGCGCCTCGGACGGACAGCTCTCCCTTTCGGAACTCGCCGACCGCGTCGCGGAGCGTGAAGCGGCCGAATCAGCGCCCGACGACGACCAACAGGAGACCGCGATCTCCCTCAGCCAGGTGCATCTCCCGAAACTCGCGGACGCTGGCGTTATCGAATACGACCGTCAGGAGCAACTGGTCGAACACGAGGGCGATCCGTTTGTCGAGACGTTTCTCGATTGGGCCGACAAAATAGAGGGATAGTGTTGCCGCTACTTCCCGCTTCAATTTCCTAATGTTTTTCTTCATGCAGAACTTCCACCGTAGTTAGCGATGGAACCGAGATCATCTACGTTTCGAAACTGGGAGCAGAGGGAGGGTGTTTGACCGCCGTTATGACCGGATCACAGTTCTCTGACGCGAACGATGACGTAACCTACGACCCCGAAGCAAACGCCTACTACGCACAACACGAGTGGTCGAGCGACGATTCGGTAAGCGTGACGCTGGTCACGGTACTCGCTGATATCATGGACGCGGATCCCATGTCGATCGACCCACTCAGTACACACGTGAACCCTGATGCTCTCGACTCGCTGTTCGATACACAGGGGGGAGACAGTACCCCGGTGTCCGGCCGTCTCGAACTTCCCATCGACGGCTACCACGTCACCATTTACGCGGACGGCGAGATCGTCGTTCGTCCGTAACCCGTTCGAAACGACCCAGACTGAGACAACTATTCTGCAGTTCTCTATTCCTACCACCGAACATGTTTGTGGTAATTTTCACTTCATAGCTCAGTATTTTAACTGGGCTCGGACGGCGTAGCTCGTTCCGTTACCTCCAGAAACGCGTCTCTGCGGTGAACTGAACCGAGGTTTCTGTAAGTTCGATCACCACCGCTCTCACGGCTTGTTCCTCGGAGACCACGGATACAGTCCACTCCGTACGGCTATAATACTCGAAACTATATATTTACATTACTATGTTCGTAAGTCACTGCTGGCACTCGCAGCCGCCTCGTTCGATGAGGGCACCGACCTCGTGGTGTCGACCACACGCTTCACAGGTGACGTTTACGTCTACGAACACGTCGAACTCGTCGAGCGCGAGAACCTCTGCGTCGCGAAGTTGGGAGAGCGTTCCGTCCGTTACCGCTGCCGTCCGGTTCTGCAGGGCAAACACGGTGTTAGTCGCCGACTCTATCCTCTCCTCGTCGTCGCGGTTTTGCTCGTAGGCGGTGTCGAGACACTCCGTCAGGTGGGTGTGGATGGACTGATGGGAGACGAAATCGTCCTGGACCGCCTCGACGTCGACCGAGGCGCGTTCGAGGCGTTTTCTGGCCTCGACACGGACGCCCTCGCTCGTCTCGTCGCCAACGAGGAGGTTGTAGAAGTTCTCGACCTCGCCGTCAAGTACCTCCATGTCGGCCCGGTGCATCGCCGCCCGTAGGAGCTGTTGATTCACGTACTGTTCGAGGTCTCGAAGACTGTCCTCCCCCCACCGCTCCGCGAGTTCCTCGTGTAACTCCGAGACGTCGTATTGGTCTATCACCCGGCCGACCTTGCAGTTGCAGTCGACCGTAACTGCGTCTGTTGTACTCATTACTCGTACTAACGAATCTAGTTCGTTTAAACCTTACTTCCGGACGATACTACTCCAAGCGAACTCGGGCGTCGGGGTGCTGGTCGGCGTCTTCCGCTATCGGACCGTCACGACGCTTCTCTTCGAGTTGCGCTTTCGCCTCTTCGCGGTCGAGTCCGCCGACGGTAGCGACGATATCGAGGAGTAAGTTCTCCGGGACACCTCTTCCCGCACCGCCCTGGCCGATCGATACGTCTGTCTCTGTGAGCACTTCGACGAAGTCGACGATATCGTCAGCCCCGCCCAGGCGGTCGTGCCACTCGGCCGGGTAGTTGCTCACTCTCCCATCGCCGAGATCGTACACGGCGTCTTCGCCGATCCACGTCTCGCTGTTTCGGCGCTTCTCCTCGATCCGGTCGAGCATGACATCGCTGTTCAGTTGACTGAGTCCTTCCCGGTCGAGCGCGTTCGCGTACGCCTCGACGACGTCCCACGGGACGCCCGGACCGTCAGTCGAGTGGTACCGCTCGATGAGAGAGAGGAACTCGTCGGCGAGCAACGAATCTCCGCGGTGGCCGAACTCCTCGATGATGTGGTCGTGTAGTTCCACCATCACTGGATTGAACGATCGCGACGGCAATAAACAACAGTCCATATCAGTCCGTCGGCGCGGGCCGACGCGTGTCACGCATCTCGTCGAGTTTCGCCATCACCGGGTTCGCTAGCACTCCGTGGAGTACCGCCGAGAACAGCACAGTCGCCGCGACAATGGCCCAGATCTCCTCGTGGGCACCGAAACGGGCGTTGTTCAGACCGTACGCGAGATAGTAGAACGAACCGATCCCACGAATGCCGAAAAACGAGATCACGGACCGTTCGCTCCACGACGCTGCCGACCCGAGCATCCCGATCAGCCCCGCCAACGGTCGGACCGCCAGAACGAGTAGCACCGCTACTATCGCGCCCGTTCTCGAAAGCGGAGCGAGAAGCCCGCTCACCAGTGCACCCCCGAACAGGATGAGGACGGCTGACATCAGCAGGCGTTCGACGACCACGGCGAAATCGTGGAGCGTCTCGTGGTAATCGTGTGTCCATTCGTAATGACGCAGTACGAGCGCCGTGACAAACACGGCGATGAACCCGTACCCCTGTATGATCTCGGTCAACCCGTAGGACAGAAGCGTTGCGGCGAGCGCTTCCGCACCTTCCATCACGCGCGCGAGCCTCGTCGTACTCGGCGCTCCGAAGACGAACCACGCCACGACTTTGCCGATGACGTACCCGGCGATCACGCCCACGACGATCTTGTAGACGACGTAAAAGGCCAGCCACTCGCCGACCCAACTGACAGCGAACAGACCCGGTGCCGTCGCAGCCAGGATAGCAGCGTACGTAAACGGGAACGCGAGACCGTCGTTGAGCCCCGCCTCCGAGGTGAGCGCGAATCTGACCCGCCCTTCCTGTCGCTCGGGGTCTATCTCCTCGTCCTGGTCCGCTTGCGGCTCGCCGACCTGTACGTCCGCCGCCATCACCGGGTCCGTCGGCGCGATGACGGCACCGAACAGTATGGCTAACGCCGGGAGCATTCCGAGGACCCACCAGCCGATGACCATCGTCATCGCGATCGTGATGACCATCGTTATCCCGAGCAGACGCCAGGTCGACGCCCAGGCCCGCCAGTCGAACGGTCGGTCGAGTTTCAGCCCCGCACCCATCAGTGCAATGATGACGACCAGTTCGGTCAGCCGTTCCGTTAGTTCCGCGTTGCCGACGGGGTCGATAGGAGGCAGCCCGATAGGGATCGAGAACACGAGCGCGCCGAATCCTATGTAGAGTAAGGGAAACGAGAGCGGTTTGTCCGAAACCATCTTCGGCAGGACTACCGCTCCGAGGATGGCGATGCTGACGATCACCAGCCCGACGTGATACAGATCGACGTGAAACTCGACCATGTAGACGGTGATACGACAGAGAAAAACTTGAATACCGGCGTCGCATGCTGGCGCTCCGCCACAGACGGCGCGGTAGACGACCGCCCCGGTATCAGTGCCGACCGCCGGTCTGCCGTCCGCGGTTTTGCCCGCGCTCGCCCGTCGATCCGACGTGGTGCTGGGCGAGGCCTCGTTCCGTCGTTCCTTCGCCGTGGCGCTCCGTCGGCTGCTGGCCGTGCTGCTCGGAGCGCTGCTGACTACCCTGTTGCCTGGACTGCTGATACTGCTCTGTGCCCCGCCCGCGACCCGTCTGCTCGTGACGATCTGTCCCTCTCGTCCGTTCCGACTGTCGTCCCTGACCGTATCGCTTGTCCCGTCGACTGGTACCTCGCCCGCCGCGCTCGAAGCCCGTCTGCTGGTCGCTCCGTGTCTGCCGGTGTCCCTGTTGGCTCTGCTGTCCGCCGCGTTGCTGGCTCCGGTGTTGCTGTCCGCGCCGCTGTTGTCGGCGGTGCTGCTGGTTCCTGCCTTCGGTGCCGCCGCCTCGCTGGCTTCCCCGTTGGCTCTGCGGGTTCTGTCCCTGGTTTCGGTTCCCGTACTGGTCTCGCTGTTGCGTCCGTCGCTGCTGATCTCCCTGCTGTCCGCTTCGTCCCTGACCGCTCTGTCGGTACTCGCCGATACCTTCGGACCCTTCGTGTTGATGATGCGGCATGGTCGAAAAACGCTACTCCCTGATTCGGATTAAACCGATTCCACTGTTCGGACTGTTTCACGGTATAGCACCGGTGTCATCCGTCTAAATACGACGTTTCGCGTGTTTGAACCCGACACACAGCGGATACGGTCCCCGCTCACGTGGGCGCTGTCGACCCGACCACGCCGATTAAGCCCGAATTACCGCGCGACGCGATGCGGTACCGACCGGTCTACCCGCACTTCCTTTGCGTTCGCTCCCGTACCCGGATCCATGTCCGACCTCTCCTCGCGTCCGCGTTTATGTAGATCGGCGTTGCAGGTCAGATCATGGGCGACGATACAGAGAACGGCAACAGCGAAACCGGGGACGACGCTGACGAGGCACAGGACGTGAACCAGTACGGCGGGGGCGACCAAGACATCGACGCGGTCGAGCAGACGGAACGCCGCGAGGACGATGTCGAAACGGAGGACTCCGAAGAGGGGGAACCCGAGGAGGACGGAGACGAGTCCGCCGAGTAACCCGCACGGTTTCGTAGCTCCGCGTCGTTCTCTTCATCCATGGGAACGTCCGGAACCTCGCCCGTCGACTGGAACGCCCTGCCGGAGTTCACGCTCGAAAACGACCCCGACGCCGACCGGAGCGACGCGCCGGACCACGTCCGGGCGGCAGCGTATTCGAATCGCCTGTTCGATGCGTCGTTCGAGGCAGGCGACAGCGGCAAGTACGTCTACCTCGCGGACATCGAGGAATCCTTTTTCGACGAGGTGGAAGCCGAACGTGACCTCGAACCGGTCGACGAGACGTACGCCTCGTTCAGAGACGACCCCGACGTGATCGCGCTCGAACGGTTCGAGCAGTTGCCCGACGAGTTCGCCGTCGACGTCGAGCGAACGCGGGAAGTCGCTTACGGCGACGGCAGTAGCGACGTCCGGTCCTCGTGACCTCGTCCGGGCGGCCGCCCCTAGACCCATCCGGTGCGGCGTCGAACCTCCACGCATGGCTTCGATCCCGCCGCTGCTCGACGTTCGCGACGACCTGCGACGCGCGCGACAGACAGCCGACACGGACGTGAACGACGATATCGCGTCCGTGATCGAGCGTCTGGAGGAGTTACCCGAACGGGAGTCCGGCACGCAGGACAGTCTCATCGACGAGATCGACAACGAACTGCTCCGCCTCGAGGAGCAACTCGGCGGCGACGCCGAGCGCCACGTCGCCGCCGCTCGCAACCGTATCCAGATATACCGTCACTCGCTCGGCGAGTCGAGCGAACACCTGTTAGTTCTCGATACAACGTTCCAGTCCGGCGAGTCCGGTCCCGGTGCGGTGCCAGCGGGCGTCAGGAACGAGGAGGGAACCGTCGAGGCGACCGTCCTGAACGAGGCCGACCCTCGCGATGTGATCCCGGTCGTGACGTTCTACGGCGGCGACGACGAACTGAAGGAGGTGACCGGGGCCCCGACCGAGTTCGGCGAGGACGACCAGCGGACGGTCGAGGTGACGGCGATGGTCCCCGAGCACACGGACCGCTACACCGTCACCGTCGTCGACGCCGACGACGCGCCGACGTCCGCGTAGCGGGCAAAGACTCTACTCCGTAGCCGTCGAACGACAGAGCGGTGAACACGCATGGAAACCTGTCCCGTTTGCGGGCGAGACGTCGAGGTGAACAACCCGTCCGAGACCGACTACGAGGACGAGACGTTCGCTCCCGCACAGGCCGAACACGGGGGCGAAACGTACCGCTTCTGTAGCGAGGACTGCAAGGATCGCTTCGAGGCGTCGCCCGGAGAGTACGCATGAACGGGTTCGAAGAGGAGTTCGCGGACGCTCTCGACGACGTCCCCGACGAACACGACGACCGCGACCGTTTCGTCGGCGGACACGGGTCGTTCGACGCTGACGTGATGCTCGTCGGGGAGGCTCCCGGAGCGGACGAAGTCGCACAGGGCGAACCGTTCGTCGGGCAGGCAGGCAAGCAACTCGACCGCATTCTGGACGACCTGAACGTCGACCGCGACGACCTGTATATCACGAACCTGGTGAAGATCCGTCCCCCGGAGAACCGCGACCCGTACCGGGACGAGATCGACGCCTGGTGGCCGGTTCTCGACGCCGAAATCGACCGGGTTGACCCGGACGTGATCGTTCCGCTCGGCTCGTTTGCCGCGCAGGAAATCGTCGACACCGACGAAACGATCACCGACCTCCGGGGCGAGACAGTCGAACTCGACGGGAGAGTCGTCCGACCCACGTTCCATCCCGCCGCTGCGCTGTACGACCGGGACAAACTGCCCACTATCACCGAGGACCTCCGCCAGGCGCTGATAGAGAGCGAGGGGTAACGATACGTTACTCGCGTGGAAACGCGTCGTTATACACGTTTCGCGGCCTCTCGCGTTCTCCTTAGCGGCCGCCCTTCGTCCGCTGTAGCCCCTGATTTCGACCCGTCTCCGTCGAAGCAAGTCGTTATCGGTCGTGAATCGACAGAAACGACCGCGGCGGTTTATTTCCGTCTCAGGCGTAGCGCCGCCCGCCTTCGAGGGTGTGATATCAATGTCGCAACAACCGCTGCCGCAGACAGGCGCACAGACCGGACAGATGACAGGGACGATGGGCCAGCAGGGACAACAAGGGGTACAGGCCCAACTCGTCCAGCAGACGGGTCAGAACTTCGAGGCTGACCTGACGGGCGAACTCCGGACGGCGCTCGAGGATTTCGAGACGGTGACTGACGTCACCCAGTGGTGCGTCGACAAGATGATCGAGAAAGGCCCGCAGATGGCCACGTGTATTCGGGTCTGCCAGGACATCGGGGAACTGGCCGACCTGAACGCCCGGATGATCGCTCGTGACTCTATCTACGGACTGGAGGCAGCGATGCTGTTCGCCTCCGTCGCCGAGGACGGCCTTCAGGAGATCAAACGCCACCAGAACCCCCACTGCCAGGAAACTGTCGCCGTGGTCAACCGCGCACTGGACAGCACGTATCAGCTGCTCGAATCGTTCGGGCAACCGCAGCTCATCCAACAGGTCGAGCAACAACTGCACCAGGCACACGAGCAGTTCGAACAGACGCAGGTACAGCCACCGTCGGCGCAGGGCATGCAGGGCGGCGAAATGGGCCAGCCGATAGGGCAACAGGGACAGATGGGTCAGCAGCCACAACAACAGATGAGTCGGCAGCCCCCGCAGCAGATGGGCCAGCAGGGCGGGCAGATGCAACAGCCCCAGCAGTGGTGAAAGCCGAACCGCCGTAACCGTCCGTCATTCGACCGTATCCGCCTCTTTTTTCGGCCTTCAGACGCGACCCATGCTACCGGTCGACACTGCCAAGGACGATGTCAAGACTCCCAAGCGCGGCGACCAAGTCGGCTACGTACTCGCCTTCGGCCATCTCCGGAAGCGCGTGTAGGTTGTGGTAGTCGGGACTCCGGATCTTGAACCGGGCCGGTTTGGCCGTCCCATCGCTTCGCATGTAGATGCCGAGTTCGCCTTTCGAGGCCTCGACAGTCTTGTACGTCTCTTTCCCGTCTGGCGGCTTGAGCGTCCGCGGGACGTTGCTCTGGATGGTGCGTTCGTCCTCCGGCCAGTCCTCCAGTAGGTCGGCGCACTGCCCGATGATGCGTGCGGACTCCTCGACCTCTCCGAGGCGGGCGAGGGTCCGGGCGTAGTTGTCGCCCGCGTCTCGCGTGACGACGTTCCAGTCGAGTTCGGGGTAGTAGCTGTAGGGGTCGTCCCGCCTGATGTCGTAGTCGATCCCGGACGCCCGGGCGACCGGACCGGTACAGCCGTACTGCTTGGCGACTTCGGGCTCGATTATCCCCACGTTTACCGTCCGCTCTTGCAGGATCTCGTTGCCGGAGATGAGGTCGTGGAGTTCCTCTAACCGTCCCGGCAGGCCGTCGAGGTAGTTCCGCACCTTCTCGATCCAGTCCTCGCGGGGTTCCGGCAGGTCCCAGGCGACGCCGCCGACGCGGAAGTAGTTCGGCATCATCCGCGCGCCGGCGAGGTCCTCGCAGATGTCGAACACACGGTCGCGTTCCATCATGGAGTACATGAAAATAGCCGTGAAGTCGCCGTAAATGTCGAGACAGAACGTGCCGACGGCGAGCATGTGTCCGAGGATACGTCCGAGCTCCGAGGTCATCGTCCGGAGCACCTTCGCGTACTCCGGCACCTCGATGTCCGCGAGGTCCTCTACGGCACGCGCGTACGCGTGTTCGTTCGGATAGTGCGAGGAGTAGTCCCAGCGGTCGGGGTATGGCATGATCTCGTGGCGGTAGTGACCGTTCTGGGCCATCTGCTCCTCGCAGCGGTGAAGGTAGCCGACGTCGGGTTCGACGTCGACCACCTGCTCGCCGTCGAGTACGGTTTTCAGGTGAAGGACGCCGTGGGTCGCCGGATGATGCGGTCCGATGTTCAGCATCATCGTATCGGACTCCCTGTTCCGATGGTCCTCAGCCAGCGGGTTCTTGTGCTCTTCGAGGGTGACGACCTGCGGTTGTTCCTTGTCATAGTCCTTCGAGAGCGGGTGACCGACCCAGGTCTGGGGCAGGAGTATCCGGCGGAGGTCGGGATGGCCCTCGAACTCGGTCCCGACGAGGTCGTAGGCTTCCCGCTCGTGCCAGTCGGCCGTCCGGTACACCGGTTCCGCCGACTCGTGTACTGGTTCGTCCCGCGGCGTCGGCACGATAACGCCGACTTCCTGCGTCGGGTCGTCGTACTTCCGGAGATGGTAGATGGACTCGTAGCGGTCCTCGTACTCCTGCGCGGTGAGGCAGGAGAGGTGGTCGAAACCCGCTTCTCGCTTGAGCAGTGTCAGCACTTCCTGGACCTCGTCCGGTCGTATCTCGAACGCCTCGGCGTTGCTGTGGGTCTCCCGGCCCACCGCGCGGTCGCCGAGCAGATCCTCGACGGCGTCGTAGTCGACGGCTGACTCCGCTGGACGGAGTTCCCGTTCGGACTCTTCGGGCGTGCTCATGGCGTGTTACCCTCCACCCAGTTGTACTGCATGACGAGCGTCTCCTCGTCGATCCGGTCGGACAGTTCCTCGACCACGTCGTCCCGTTTCAGGTCGCCGAACCGTTCGAGTTCGTACGGCTTGACGACGACTGGCGCGCTCTCGCCGTTGGCGACGCGCTCCTGTAACTTCGCGACGCCGTAGATGAGCGCCTCCGGCCGCGGCGGACAGCCCGGTACCTGAATGTCGACCGGAATGACCTCCTCCGCGCCCTTCACGACGTTGTACCCTTTCTGGAACGGGCCGCCCGACGCCGTGCAGTTGCCCATGCCGACGACGAACTTCGGCTCGGGCATCTGGTCGTAGACTCGTTTCATTCGCGGCGCGAACTTCGAAACGATAGTTCCCGGAACGATTATCACGTCGGCCTGCCGCGGCGAGGCCCGGGGGACGCCCGCACCGAAGCGGTCCAGGTCGTGTTTCGTCGTGTAACTGTGCATCATCTCCAGGCTACAGCAGGCGATGCCGAACTGGAGCATGAACATCGACGACCCCCGCACCCAGTTCATGAACTTGTCGAACTTCGTCAAGATGAACGGGGACGACCCGAACGCCTCCCGAAGCCGGGAGTTGAACCGGTTCCTGAGTTGACTCCCACCCTCCGTCCGTGCACCTCGTCCCGGTGACCGTTTCTCTATGTGTTGGTCCTCAGAATCACTCATTGTCCCCACCCGAGGGTGTCGTGTGGTACGGGTGGCACAGAGAAGTATGTTAGGCCGTGTCATGGTATTGATATCCGCCGGGCGGCAGTACGACGATGCTATCTGGAAACCACTCCGTATCGAACTGGAATTCACGCTTATCCGCGTCACGGAGGAAAGTCCGACCATGGCCGACGACCAGCCAGACGTCGAGGACGTGGGCAAGCGCGCACAGGAACGACGACGCGAGCGGGCCAAGAGCGCGGAGCGGATGTCGGCTGCCCTGGGAGCGGAGTTCTTCGACGAGTACAAGTATCCCGCCACGAGCGAGGAACTCGCCACGGAGTACGGCGACCAGGAGATTGACCTCGCTAACGAGACCGAGACGGTGGGAGACGTGTTCGACCGCCTCGTCGACGAGCGCTTCGAGTCTGCCGACGAGGTTCGCGAGGCGGTGTTCAACGAACTGACCGGCGAAGCGAGCGGCCGCGAGGAGTACAACGACGAGCGAGCGCTGTCCGACCTAGACGACGAGGAACCGTCAGGGCGTCCGCCCGAGTGACGCCGCCGAACGCACGACGCGGGGACGCGACGGCGGCGACCGACGATTAGGTCGGTCTGTCACCGCTGTATCGCCATCGGCCGTCGTCCGTTCGCTTGATACCGGGTACCGCCTCCAGAACGGGTTCGACCGCGTCCCGCCACCACGTTCCGGCCGACGCCTCCACGTCGACAGCGTCGTGGGCGTGCGCCCGCAGATCCTCGTCGGTCGCGCCGCCTTTCGACAGCAGTAGTTCGAACGCGGCGGCGACTGCCTCGCGCTGGCGGTCGGTGACGTCCCGCGATTCGAGCGCGTGTTTGACGCTCCCGTACGTCCGTTCTTCGGGAACGTCGAACGGCAGGCGACCGTCACCGTTCTCGCGTCCGGGGGTTCCGGCGTACCGCCACGTCCTGTCCTCGTTCGACGCGTCTGGCGGTTCGATGTCGGGCAGCGTTGCGAGCGCGTCGCGGATCGCATCGTCCCACCACGATTCGGCGTCGGCGTACTCCAGGGGGTTCTCGCTGTAGACGGCGTCTATCACCTCCGCGCGCGACGCCTCGCCCCAATGACGCAGGAACGCGAACGCCTCCTCGATGGCCTCGGCGTGGTCGGGCGCAAGAGCCATCTCGTCTATCGCCTCGTCGACCGCAGGTGGTGTGTCAACGCGTGAGTCCGCTGTGCTATCCCCGGGGGCGGCGAGGAGTCGTTCGCCGCTGTCGGTTATCTCGTATCCGTCTTCGGCCTCACAGACGAGACCCCCCTCGATCAACCCGTTGAGGCGCTCGACGGTCTCTCCCTCGTCCTGTCCCACGGCGTCGGCGATAGCCGCACTCTCCGCCGCTCCGTCCGCGAGATATTCGAGTATCGATGCGTCGTCGTCGGATATCGTTGGCGTGCTCATTCTTCGGGGCGAACGGTCAGTACCGGTACGTCCGCGGTGCGGACGATCTTTTCAGTGACGCTTCCGAGGAGGTACCGTTCGACGCCGGTCCGCCCGTGAGTTCCCATCACGATGAGGTCCACGTCGTTGTCGGCGGCGTACTCCCGAATGGCCTGATGCGGAATACCGTACGTTACCTCGGTTATCACGTTCTCGATGCCGTGGTTACGCGCTCGTCGTTTGATCTCGTCGAGGGCTTCGTCGCCCGCGCGTTCGACCTGGTCGACCGTGACGCCACCGTACGCGTCCGTGGCCATCAGCGTATCGTTGACGACGAACATCGCACGTAAGTCGGCGTCGTAGGTCGCCGCGATGTCGAACGCGTGTTCGCTCGCGCTGAGTGCCTCCTCGCTTCCGTCGGTCGGCAGTAGTATCCGGTCGTACATACACTGCGACACGTCGTGGTGGCTCTAAACGTGTTGCCCCGTAACAATTAGTATTACTTCCTTTCGGAGTACGTAGGTCGACCTTACACGAGCGTTGCGTCCGTAAACGCATGTCGGGGAGCGAGAAGGGATCTGCTATCAGATACTACGATATCGAATCGACTGCAACGGTCGTACCTGATATGGTCGTCGGGAGCGACGGTGTAGACACATGGGTCGCTATCCACGCCAGGCACGGAATGCCCGGATAAAATGCGTAGAGTGTAACGCCCCCGTGGTCGAGACGACCGGCGAACGGTACGTCTGTATCAACTGCGGGGAATCGCCGATCGCGGTGCGGTCCTCATAGTCAGTCGCCGGTGTTGGGGGTCCCAACGAGTGCTTTTCGGTAGCGCACCAGTAAGTGCGGGTGAAACGTCGTCGGAGACGTGCCGGGCGAGACAGCCAGTTCCGACTACACAAACAACTGAAACGATTTCCGCTCTGATCGCACAACCGTCGTGGGAACGGGCGTACATTGCCCTTCAGTCGCTACCAGAGCACTCTCGGACAGAGAGACGATGACACGCGGATCCAGCTACCGGCCTAATTTTTTGGGTGTTCAACTTTTATAATACGCGACTTATTTTGAGAGTAGCCGCGTAACCAAACGATTACCGAGAACAAAAAGCCGTCATCGGACACGGAGATTACGGTTCGACCTGTAGAATATGGAACAACAAACGAAAGGACTGCTCCCGTCGACAGTGTCGATCGCCGTCGTGACGTGCGACGATGCGGTCGTCGACACCGTCGCCGCGGCGACTGCCGGGTTCGATGCCGACGTCTCGGTGCAAACGTTCGCGACCGAGAACGAGGCGGTAAACGGTATCAGCAGCGAGGAAACCGACTGCGTGGTCTGTACGGAGCAGTTGCGAGCGGGCGACGGTATCGGCGTCGTGGCAGCCCTTCGAAACCGCGGCTCCGTCCTTCCGATCGTCCTGTACGACACGGTAGACGACGAACGGTCCGTCGACGAGTCGTTCGAAGCCGGGGTCTCCGAACTGGTCGATAGGACCGGCGCGGCGAGCGAGCGCGTTCTCGCTCGCACCGTCCGGCGACTGCTCACCGAGCAACCGCGCGGTGCGGGGGGCGATGCGCATCTGGAGGCGATCGCCGATGCGGCGTCGGAGGCGATCGTCACTATCGACGCCGATAGTACGATCCGGTACGTCAACGCCGCCGTCGAGGAGGTGTTCGGGTATCCACCGAGCGACCTCCTCGGCGAACCGCTCACGGCGCTCATGTCTGACGAGATGGCTGCCCGTCACGAAGCGGGCATGGCGGAGTACCTCCAGACTGGCAAAAAGACGCTAGACTGGGACTACACCGTACTCCCGGGGCGGCACCGCGATGGACGCGAGATCCAACTCGCCGTCTCGTTCAGCGAGTTCCGGGCCGAGGGCGACCGGCTGTTCACCGGGATCATCCGCGACATTACGGCGCAGACGAGACAACAGCGTCAACTCGCCGCTGTCACGCAGATAACGCAGGATCTATCCGGTGCCGAGACGCGAGCCGAGATCTGCGAAGTCGTCGTGAACGCGATCGGAGAGCAGTTAGACGCGCCGGCCGCCTCGATATCCCTGTACGACGGCGACAGCGGACTGGAGACGGTTGCGGAGTTTCCCTCGGGGGCCGGGGTTAGTGAGGGACTCAGAACTGCCGAGGGGAGCGCTCCGATGTGGCAGGCGTTCACGACGTACGACGAAGTGACGTGTACAGTCACCGAACTGTCGAAACGAGTCGATCCCGCGCCGCAGACGGGTGTTTGCGTCCCGCTGGGGAGATACGGCGTTCTGGTCTGGACGACGACCGAGCGGTCGCTTTCCGACCGCGAGCGAAACGTGGTTCGGATCCTCTGTGGAAGCGTAACGGCCGCGTTAGAGCGGGCGGACCGAGAAGAGTCGTTGCGAAAGCAGACGGCCTCGCTAACGGAGCAGACGGAGTCGCTCCAGCGGACCGAATCGCTGAATGCCATCGTTCGGGGTTGCATCGACGCCGTGATCGCAGAGGACACAGAGGGGGACGTACTTCGGAACGTCTGCGAACAGATCGCGTCGAACGGACCGTTCGAGTTCGCCTGGTTCGGCCAGTACGACCCTATATCCGACGAAATAACGCCCGAGGCGTCGGCGGGCCACGGCGGCGGTTACCTGAACGAGATGTCCGTGACCGCGGACGATAGTTTAGGGCAGGGGCCGACGGGAACAGCCATCAACAGTCGGTCGGTACAGGTCCAGAACGACATCGTCGGCGACCCGCCGTTCGAACCCTGGCGACAGACCGCGCTGGAACGCGGCTTCCGGTCCGTGCTCGCCGTTCCCGTCTCGCATCGAGAGACGCAGTACGGCGTGTTGGTCGTTTACGCGACGGAAATCGAAGCGTTCGACACGCGGGAGCGAGAGACGTTCGAGTCGGTCGGCGAACTAGCCGGATTCGCACTCACCGCGAGCAGACGGACACCGGTCCCCGACGCGGGGTCGACGGTCGAACTCGGATTCGAAGTGACGGACGACATCGATCCGGTTCGTCTGGCCGCCGTCGCGGACGACGAAATCGAGTTCGAACGGTTCGCCCGCAACGACGAGGGCGTGCAGGCGTTCGTACGGATCCCCGGCCAGATCGACGATTCGCTCGACGCGCTGACGAACCTCACGGCCGTCCGGGACGTTTCGGTCGTTACCCGGGAGGCGGAGGAGTCGCGCGTGGAGATACTGTTCGACGGCGACGGGTTCTTCGGAACGCTGTCCGACCGCGGCGTGGTACTTCGGAACGGCACCGCGAACGCATCAACTCTCCGTCTCCTCGTCGAATTTCCCGACCAGGTCGGTCTAGAGCCGTTCGTCGACTGGGTGCGTCACACGTACGCCGAGGTCGAACTGTTCGGCCGCCGAAAGCTCGACAGATCCGCGCGGATCCAGCGGAGGTTTCGGTCGATGGTGGAACGGTCGCTCACTTCCCGTCAACTGGAAGTGCTGCAGACGGCGTACTACGGTGGCTACTTCGAGTGGCCTCGCGACCAGACGGGACAGGATATCGCCGACTCGCTCGGTATCTCGCAGCCGACCGTCAACCGACACCTGCGCGCCGCCGAGCGGAAGCTACTGACGCTTCTCTACGAGGGGAAGTGAATACATATACCCCCGCGTCTGACACAGCCCGTATGCCTGTAGCCACACTCCCCATAGTGGTCTTCGTGTAACGTGAAGTAGACTGATGAGCGTGACCCTACCTACCTCCGTCGAACGCACCGCCCAGAACGAATCTATCGCGGAAACCGTCATTTGGGCGGTCGCCGAAGCCAAAGACGTCGACCCGCTCGAACTCGGCGAACTCCTGTACGACGCGATCGACCCGGACGCGCTGGAACAGCTGTTCAGCGGGGAGACGGACGGATCGTTCGAACGCCGTGTCGTATTCACACTCGCAGGATGCGATGTCACCGTCAGCGGCGACCAGCGAGTCGTCGTCCGAGCGCCGGCCGAGACCACGTCCGGTCCGTCCGCATCTGCCATCGCTCACGAGTGAACCGGCAGCGCGAACGCCCCCTCGGTTTTCCCCCGTCCCGTAGTGAACGAAGGTATGAATGTCGAGACGCCGTCGTCCGCGGAGGCAGCGGCATCGCTCGCGACGTACGGAGCGGTCGCGGTCGGCGTCGCCGGCCTCGTTCTCGCGTCGGCGCTCGCGTACCCGCCCGTCGCCGCCGCGGTATCGACGGTCGGAACGGCACTGCTCGTTGGGATTTCTCTCCGAGCGATCTGGTCTAGCGCGCTCGCCGCACGGTCGCCGTCACCGCCCGCTCCGCCCGTCGGCGAGTGGCCGGCTGTCACCCTCGTAGTGACGGCGTACAACGAAGCGGACGTTCTCGGCGAGACGCTCGACGCCTGTCGGGCGCTCGACTACCCGAACCTCGGTATCGTCGTCTGTTACGAGTCCGCCTCGACTGACGGGACCGCGGCGATCGCAACGGCGGCGGATCGAGCGGACGACCGCGTGACCGCCGTCCGACGGGACGCGCCGCCGGGCGGGAAAGCGGCGGCCGTCAACCACGCGCTCCGGCACGCGTCGGGCGACATCGTCGCCAGCATCGACGCGAACCAGCGGCCGGAGCGCGGGATGCTCCGGCGCGCGGTTCGGTGGTTCGAGGACGACGACGTCTGGTGCGTCAAGGGCCGCTGTTACGGGACCAACGCGGCCGCGTCGCCCATCGCGCTCCACGCCACCGTCGAGCGCCACCTGCTCGAACGGGCCGAGTTTTACGCTCGCGACGTGTTCGGCGGATTCACGCTTTTTACCGGCGGTCAGGTCGTCTTCCGGCGCGAACTGATCGAGGCGGTCGGCCAGTTCGACGAAACGATTCTGATAGAGGACGTTGACATGGCGTGTCGCACACACCGGGCGGGGTTCGGCCTTCGCGTGGACCCCGGAATCGTCACCCACGAGGACAATCCGGCGTCGCTCGGAGCATGGGTTAGCCAGCGCAGGCGGTGGGCCCGCGGCGCGTTCCAGGTCGCGCAGCGGCACGCTGTGGGACTTCTCCGGTCGCCGTCGGTGTCGCCCGCCGCGAAACTCGACGCCGCGTTCACCTTCGGCTACGTCCTGCTTGCCCCGATCCTGTTTCTCTCGTTGCCGGCCCTCTGGATCGCCTCACCGTCGCCCGCGGCGGACCCCGTCGGGGCTGCGCTCCGCCTCTCACCGGCCGTGGTGGGCCTGTTCGCCGCCGTCGTCGTGTTTTCGCTCGACGCCGCCGCCGGCCGGCCTCACGACGGTCGCGAGTATCTAGCACCGTTCACCCTGTGGGCGTACGCCGCGGTGCAGGGTGTCGTGGTCGTGACCGCGTTCGCCGACGAGTTCGTCCTCGACGCACCGGTCACCTACGTGACGAGCAGTACCGACGACAGCGCCGACGACTCGGCGGTAAGCGCCGAGGATTAGCAGTCGGCGACGCGCCGCGGACTCGCACCGGACGTGCGAACGCGCGTCCTCGCCGTCCGCCGCGACGAGAGGCGCGGGAACTGCGTCGGCGCTCTAAACGATGAAATCACCACTCGTGACCGCAGGCGCACTCGCCGATGCAGTAAGACGTTCCGGAGTCGGGATCGACGCCGAGGGCGGTCAGTCGCTCCAGACGACTGTCGGAAGTGTCGACTTCGGGCCGAACGGCGGCCGCCGTTGCGCCGTACGGGTCCGGGCCGACATCAAGCGTTTCGGTGACCGCACGCGCCGCGTGGTCGACGACTGCTACTTCGTCGGCCGTCTGGACGGGTACGTACAGTTTCTCGTGGGCCGGGTCCCACGTTCCGACGAACGCCTTCCCGCCCAGATCGATGCGCCCGGCGACTGCTCCTGCCTCGATATCGATGACGCTGATATCCTCTGTCTCCGGCGTGAACACGTAGCCGACCGCGGAATCCGGACCGATCTCGCTGGTCAGCGGGAGGGAACCGAGACCGTCATCGCTCGTCAGCCTCGTCACCTCTGTGGGGCTCGCGGGATCGCTAACGTCCCAGATGCTCTCGGTCCCGGTCTCGCCTTCGTTGTTCTCCACGAGCAGCGTCTCGCCGTCTCCGGCAGCAGTCCCCATCCACGGTGCCGGAGCAGTTCCCGACTCGACGGGGTCGACTTCGACCTGCGTTTCGATCTCGAACGCCTCGATGTCGACAACCGTGAGCGTGTCGCCGTACAGGTCCGGAACGTAGGCGTACTCGCCGCCGGGGTGGATCGTGACATCGCACGGTCCCGGTCCGTCGTTGTCTCCCCGTCCGCCTTCGTCTGTTCGGTCGATCGTCGCCGTCACGTCGCCGAACGAGTCGGATCCGGGGTCGGCGTCGACCCGATACTGCGCGTGGCTGGGTTCGCGGGCACTGACGACCAAGTGGCGACCGTCCGGCGTCACCTCCTGCCAGTTGGCTCCGGTTCCGGTCTCGACCGCTGCGACCGTCGAGAGCGATCCGACTTCGAGCGCCCGGACGCCCTCGTCGACGTTCAGCCAGAGCGGGTCGGTCTCCTCGGCAGTGAGAGTCGGCGCGTACTGGTTCGACGGGAACGACGCCGTCAGGCGCGACTGCGTGGTCGCGACGACTTCGTCGCTGGCGACGTCGACGATGCTGATCGTTTTATCGCCCGTGTTGAAGACGAAGACGGTAGCCGAACTCTCGTCCCCGCCGTCGTCTCCGTTCGAACCGTCGGTATCGGCCCCCGCACATCCGGCGGTTGCCGCCGCACCGGCGGCCATCGACCCGGCGAGCAGCGTCCGCCGGGAAACCGCTGCTCTGCCGTCGTCCCCGTGATTCGGGAACAGCACGTCGTCCACGTCGTCTCCCATAGTACGTGGTTAGCGTCCGGAGATCCGTAAATGGGACAACACGATAGCCGGGTCGCGGTGAGTTCCTCACGACGACCTCATCTGCGCACAGACGCTCCGTCACTGAGACCATCGCGACAGGCCGCACAGACGGCACCGAACCGCTCGCCGTTACGGACGTAGGTGACGGAGTACGTCTCGGTACCGGTGGCTCGGCAGATCGCGCAGGCGGGAGGACGGGCGGCCTCGTGAACGCAGTCGCGGCAGATCGCTGTGTGCGATGCGCCGCTATCGTCGCGTATCGCCAGCCAGGTGAGCCCGGACGACGGCGTTGTCTCGCCGCAGGCGGCGCAGTAGCGAGGGGAAGTACGCTCGCCACCGTGCGTCTCGGTATCCGCGTCGGGATCCCCCATCGCGTCCGCGAGGTCTATCGTCTCCTCGTCCTCGTCGCGGTCCGCGGATCCGTCAGTGTCGGGCGCAACCGGTTTGTCGCGGTCCGTACTGTGAAATTCGCTCACGAGTGATCTGGGAGAGAGTTCAAGCGACCGGCAGTTGCAGCGGTAGTCACAGACGGTGACCGATCGCTCGACGGCCGGCGGCCACGCTCAACAGCGGGGGCGTCCTTGTGCGAACCGGTACCGTTCGTCGCGATCGCTGAGCCGATCACTTCGGTCCCCCCTTACTCACTGCTACTTTTAAATCCGAGGTGAGCAACATGGAACTAGAACGGTGACATGACAGCTACTCTTACGCTTTTATCGGCCGTATGTAACTCTACAATGGGTGTTCAGAGCTGTTCTGACAGTGCCTGGGCCTGTTAGAAAAGGGTCCGTCGAAGAGCTCAATGGCTTGAAGGTGTGGTTTTCGGACAATCCCGCCGTGAACTGTCCGATCTACGAGGCAAAACCGACGCTTAAACGCCGTCATAGAGAATTTTATCCGCGTTCAGCACCGTGTACGGGTGCGGGCAACCGCACGAAACACCATGCCCGAGGATACGCAAACTACCCCTCAGAGCGGTACTGCTGAGTACGACCGTTTCGAGATACTCGAAAGTGCCGAGTACGATCGCGTGAACGAGTTCCTCCGCGAGCGCGTTGGTTTCACCGCGCGCCAGTGGGCGATCGCCCGTCTGTGTTCGGATTTCCGGACGGGAACCGGCGTCGAAATGACCAAGATCGGCGAGAACCTCCCCAATCTCGTCCCGTTCATGAACGACCGGTACACGCGCCAGTCCGTCTACCAGGCGCGGAAAGCGTTCGAGGATACGGTGCGAAAAGCGGGGGCGACGTTTCTCTACGGAGCCTACTCCGACTTCTTCACCGCCGAAGAGTTCGACGACATCGCGTACGAGGCGACGGAGGTAGCGCGGTTCCTGATCGAAGTCGAAGGCGCGACCGTGTCTCACGCAGCGGAAACGGACGCTGAACGCCGGATACGCGCCGCGATGGAAGCGGTACACGAGGCGAGCCTCGAACTCCGATACGACCGCTGTCCGCACTGCGACGAACGTCTCGGCGACGAACCGACGGAATCCGACTGACACCCGGCGTCAATCAGCGAATTCGGCCTCGGATTTCGCCTCGTGAAGGGCTTCCGGTCGGCGTCGACTTCGGGGGAGTACCCAAAATAATAGGGGGAGAACTGATTGTACCGCTGAGTCATTCATAGAACGGGGAACGAAGGATGGGATACCAAAAACAACTGGTCTACTGTACCGACTGCGGCACTCCGTTTCCGGCGTGGGTGTCAGACGGCGACATCGAACTCCTGTCTGACGACGACTGCGTCTGCGGGAACACCACGTTCGAACGGGTCGACGGCGCAACTACGCCGCAGTCGGCGTAGTTGACGCTGCTCACTGAGAGGTACGGGGCTTTCGATAAAGAAAACTAATTATCCGGGGGGCGGTATAAGCGAAGTTATGGTCGAGATTCCGGATTCGCTTCAGAGTTTGTTTAGCGCGACCGTCGAACTGCGAGACGGGTCGTACGTCATCGAGATACCGAAAGGCGAGATCGATCACAACGCTATCAGTCCGAGCGAAACGTATCGCGTCGGTGTACTCGAACAGGACGAATCCGTGACGGAGACAGATAGCGACCGGCGGACCGAATCACGACCGGAACCCACGGAACCCGCGTCAAAACCACCTGCTCCGCCGGTTGACGAAGGTGAAATCCGAGACGTAACGATCGAGTCAGTCGGCGACCAGGGAGACGGTATCGCGAAAGTCGAACGGGGGTACGTCGTGATCGTCCCCGGCGCTGAACCCGGGGACGAACCGACCGTCGAAATCGAAGAGGTGCAACAGAACGTCGCATTCGCGAGTGTGATCGACAGCGACACCTCGGCGCTGTGAAAACAGGAACGCCCGAGAGGATCGATTCTGAACCGTGATATCCACCCGGTATTTTGCCGCCATCCGCTCTATCACTCACTGTCGCTGCCCCCGAATCCGTGTTTGGATGTCTCTTAGTCGTGGAGCAGAGTGGGTATGGCTGCGTAGACTAACTCTCTGAGTGGGAGGGTGTGTTTCGACAGTGGAGGTAGATACAACCGGTCAGCGCCGCAGGTCCAGAGTTCGACGAGATAGCGCGGCACCGACCAGTATGACGCTGAGGCCGATGAAGACGATCGGAACACCCCTCTCGACGCTTGCAGTTGTCGTACCGACGAAGTCGACGGGTGTCGCCCCGTTGAGCGGTCCGATGTACCACACCAGCAGGTACGTCATCTCGAACAGCCACGATGAACGACTCCATATCCCCATTGCGACTGCGAGCGACGGAGCAAACAACGCACCGCTTGCGATCCCCACGAGTACCCCCATTTGATCGGTAACCACGAACAACGTGAGCAGCCCGCTGGTGACACCGACAGCCACGACGACGCCGCCGAACCATTCCGCGACGAGTTGTTTGACCGGGTGGTTCGACGACAGTACGAGGTCAGCCACTCGGTGCTTTGTGACGCGAACGCCCAGATCGGACCAGACAAAGATCGGCCAGATGAACGCGAGCGGTAGCAACACTCCTCGTACGAGTTCAATCGAGGTACTCGAGGTACCGGGCCTCACGAGAATGCCGATGGGAGCCACGACCAGAGCGACAGCGCAGACGTACCACCACCAACGGTGGCCACGAACTGTAAGCCGCATCTCTGCGGCGACCAGTCGCCAGAAGCTCCAGTTGGTTCGGTCTTCGACGCGCGTCAGCGACATCGAATCGACGGTCGGTGTGTCGGCCGTCTTCTCGATTACTTCGTTGCTTTGACTGACTTCGGGAATCAGGGACCCGAGACGGGACAGCCAACCGGATCCCTCCGAATCGGTACTCGACGATCTTCGTGTGAACGGTATCGTTGCGACGAGAACGGTTCCAATGGCCGGTAGGAGGAGCCCAGTTCGCTGGACGTATATCCACAGCGGCCACGTCCGGCCACTGTAATTGAACATCTGTTCGTCACCGTTGAGTGCCCCGAACGACGGGAGTACACCGCTCGCATCTGGAACCACGGTGTGCAGCGCATCTGCAGTCAACGAGTAGACGGCGAGGTGCCCCATAATGTCGATCGACTTGACCCAAAGCGGCAGTTCGCTCGGGGTGTGTCCCTCGGCCGACTGCAGACCAGCGAGTGCGAACCCTGCGAGGAAGAAGTACGCGATATTTCCGAGCGTTCCACTCAGTCGGTCAACGGTTTCAAAGAGGAGCGCAACCGCACCGACCAGCGCGCTCAGCGGAAGCGCGAGGACGATGATCGGCCCCACCAGCGTCAGCAACTCGGTCGGCCCGACGCCGTGGACGGCGTGGTTGATGACCGTCGCAACTCCGAGTGTGGTAAGGATGACGACGCCGAGACCGATATTGCTCATCCACTTCCCGAGCAGATACGTCCGGTCGGTGATCGTGCTGCAGGCGACCAACTGATCGACATCGTGAATTCGGTCCCGTTCGAGCGTTCCTTTCATGAGATAGAAACCCCCGAACAGCAACACCATTGACCCGGTCATTCCCGCTTTCAATCCGACGAACGCAGACGTGTTCGCCCCGTGGACGTTCGTCACGGCGTCTCCGTTCTCGATCTGGTATGCGAGTTCGATCTGTCCGACATTGACGAGATAACCGAAGAGTGCAACGATAGCGAGGACGACCAGAAGTCGGCGTGACCGCACTCGCTGGAGGAAATCCGCCCGCGCAACGTGATATATTCGTCGCATGTCACACCTCAGTGGGTTGGTCGACCGTGTCGAGATACGCGTCCTCAAGTGTAGCCGGCACTTCCTCGGCAGTTTCGGTCGGGCGACTCTCGGCGATCAATCGAACCTTGACGCCGTCCGAGCGCTGAACGGTGCTACACACCTGATAGCGCTCTCTGAGTTCGGAAAGCTCCGACCTCGGGACGAGGCACTCGTAGACCGTCCCTGACACTCGGTCGATGAACTGATCGACTGTCGAGTGTGTCACCAGACGGCCATTCTCGAGGATAGCCAGTTTGTTCGCCGTCGCCTCGACGTCCGGGACGATATGCGTCGAAAGGAGAACGATCCGGTCCGTAGCGGTGTTTGCAAGCGCGCTCCGCAAGCGAACGCGCTCTTCTGGGTCCAATCCGACCGTCGGTTCGTCGACGATGAGCAGGTTCGGGTCGTTGAGTAGGGCTTGTGCGATCCCGACTCGCTGTCGCATCCCACCGGAGAACGTCTTGAGTTTCCGCTTCCGGACGTCCGTGAGGTTCGTGAGCGCGATCATTTCGTCGATACGAGCGCTGGCGGTCTCACTGTCGAGACCGCGCAACGCGGCGACGTATTCCAGGAACTCCTCGAGCGTCAGGTCCGGGTAGACACCGAACTCCTGTGGGAGATATCCGAGAACCGAGCGAACGACGGCGGGCGACTCGACGATATCGGTCCCGTTCCAGTACGCCGTCCCCGTCGTTGGCTTCACTACTGTCGAAAGAATTCCCATCAGCGTCGACTTCCCGGCACCGTTTGGCCCGAGAAGTCCGTGAATTCCCTCTTCAAGTTCCAGCGATACGTCTCGAATTCCCCACGTTTCCTCCCCGTACTGTTTTCCGAGGTTTTCAATGCTGAGTTTCATACGCGACCCTCATGGGCGGACCGGCAGCGTGCAGTTGGCAGCACTTGATCCGTCCGAGAAGATCGTAATCGGAGTATTGGTGACGAATCGTGATCGTGTGTTGGAGGGAAGTCACAAGTGGAAGATGTGAAACTACCATCATAATACTCACGGAAATAACCACGCAGTTCTGTCTAGCTGGCTCTGGGAGTTCGTCCTGAATATCCAGCCACCGATTTCTAATCCAGCCCCGGTGGTATGCGGAGGTAGCACCCGAAACAACCAGTGAACACCTACTCGACCCAACATGACATCCTCCGCGCCGTAAACGGCGCAGTTTCCTCCGTTGAAGAATTCATGGTCCTCATACAGGTATTGCTCGCCGGGCGTCCTGGTACAGGATTACTAATGCACATCCCCCCTCCTACGTCGTCCCGAAGCGAACGCAGACCAGCGAGAACGCCCAGGCCAAGCGCCTTCTGTAACGCAACAAGGATCGGTAGGAGGCAACCGGAAGTTGCACCTGGGGGAGAACGAGCGGCACTCGACGACGCTGACCTACCGCCGAAAGGAGAACTCCGAGCATGACGACCACAGACAGTAGTCGGTGTTCATGACGAACCGAGGCAGCGGCCTTCTCACGGAGTACGGATACAGGTGGGGGATCGAGAGCGGCTACAAATCGATCAAGCGGGTCATGGGCACCAAACGTCGAAGAATTTCGGGCTACCCTGCTATTTCGCGGTCGCGTGTCTGCTGTACTCAATCTGGTGGACGGTGGACCTGCGTATGCAAGTCGAATTGACCGGTGAGTACGAGCACTCGCCCATCGTGACGGCTGATAACGCGCTGGCGCTGTTAAAGAAGGAAACCGGAATCGGGTCGAGAGACACTCAGGCCGAATTGGAACGGCGTGCGGGCGGATACACTATCCGAAATCTCAAAATACTCCGAGTTAGTTGACTCCACAACAAGAATGCCCGTTTGGAGAGCGATCTGATGTAGATACTGCCCGTCGATTCGCCCGAAACCACGCATCACAGACCCGCTGTACCAACTGTAGTCTCAACCTTCGAGGAGAAATTTCTGTATAGCGTTATTCAATATATACGCTACGTATTACAGTGAATCGTACAGCCCTACGGTGGTTTTGCCCAGAAGTTCGCCGGACCCGCCCACTCACGTTTAGGGCGGTAAACAGCAGTGAACGCCTACGGGGCGACGCCGTACGGGACGCTGCAACGAGTCGAACACAGCTACCTCCGGAGTCAGTGACGAGAACACGCGACGTGCGTGCTCTTATCGACAAACATCGCCGGTCGACGAACTCGGGATACTCGCTGATCCGAAACATCCTCTCTCGTACGCGTGCAGTTCGAGTACGTTCGGGTATCGCGAACTTTCCCTGACCTCGCTCGGTTGCTGATCACGCTCGTCAAGCACAGAGTAGCGAGCTAGATGTTCGGTGATACGAGCTATATTCGTGTTCAGATCAGCTCTATCGTTTGTTTGGACGGATCTGCCAGAATTGGCTTTTAAGTATCCCCGCTATCACCGAGTGCAATGTTCCGAAATAACTTCACGACGGCGTTGCTCGCGCTCCTGGTTCTCACCGCGGGAGCCGTCCCGGCGGCAGCAGCATCGGGCGGGGCCGCGGACGCAGGAGTCGCAGTCACCGTCGAGACGAACGAGGAGTGGACAACGGTCACAGTCGAACAAAACGGGGAGGCTAACGCGGACGCCGAAGTAACGGTCGACGCAGTCGGCGAGGCGGGAACCGACGCCGAGGGCACCTATCGGACAGACGCCAACGGAACGGTCCGAATACCGACGCCCGACGCCGACACACAGGTCACGCTGACCGTCGAGACGGACAGCGCAACCGCCTCGGGCGCGCTCACGCTCTCCGCCTACGACGGCGAGGAGCGGATGGTCCAGGTCGAACTCGACGCCAACGCCAGCGCCGGAGGAGACGGCGAAGCATCGGTCGACGACGCGAACGACTCCGAAAACGAGAGTGAAACGAGCCACGACGGCGGAGCCGAGGGCGAAACCGGGAGCGATACCTCGGTATTCACCGACTTCGATAGCACCGTCGACCTGCTTGACGCGGTCACGGCCGACGTTTCGGTCGGAGTCGACGCCGTCTTGGACGCCGATGACGACGCTGACGGCGACGACGGCGGCGAGACGGCCACCGAGAGCGGCTCCGAGGCGAGCGCCGACGCGTCGGGTGAAAGTAGCGCCGACGTGAATGTCGAGAATGACTCCGACGACGGTTCGACCGTCTCGGTCTCGGCAGACGCTGATGCCGATATCGAGGCGAGCACAGAGGCGGAACTCGGCGGCGAGTCCGAGGCTGACGCCGAGAGCGGGACGGATGCGGAGTCCGAGGGCGAGTCGAGTGCAGAGTCTAACAGCGACAGCGAAGCAGTCGTCGAGGCCGACGGCGAGGCGAACGTCGACACCTCAGCAGCGGTCGACGGTGACGACGGCGGTGACGAGGACGACACTGCGGAAAACAGCGTGGTCACCGTCTGGACTGACCTGTCCGCGACGGTCAGCGCTGGGTTCGCCTAAACCGGTTCTTCACGTCCACAAGACCTATTATCGACGGTTTGAACCTCCTGACTACGAAGCGCGTCGACGCGCGCAACGGCGGACGGGGTCATTTCCATGCAACGTATCACCGAAACACTGCTCGCGGCTGTCGTCGTTTGTAGCCTTCTGGCGCCAGGAGTCGCCAGTGCTGCAGCCCCCACGTCCGGTGCCCCCGCTGACGCGACCGGCGAGGAGCAACCCTCTTCGTTCGCTGAATCCGTCCAGTTCCCCGACAACGAATCGGATAACGAAACGACGGAGCTGACCGATACGGCTGACGCCGTCGACGAGACGACTGCCACCGTCGAGAACACTATCGATTTGACCGCCGAAACGAACGGTACCGTCGACGAGACGACTGATGCTGTCGACGATGACGCGAAAGAGACGGCAGATACTATCGGGAATACGACGGGCGACACTGACGAAGGAGACCGCGGCTCCCTCGTCGTCGATGTCGATGGGGACGTTCATCTGCTCGATGGCGACACGGCGGACGAGCAGGCCCCGGAGACCGTCGAATCCACGGTGTCGAACATCACCGTGGTTACGGCCGTCGGACCGGACGGCGGTCGGCTGACCGCCGACGCAACCGTGGCGCGCGTCATCGACGGCGAGGTCTCGGCCGACGTCAGCAGTGATAGCGGTTCGAGCGAGCCCGTCGGCAAGACGGACGAAGGTGACGTCGGGTCCTCGGACGCCGAGAGCCCCACCTCGGGAGAGAACGGCGACCAGGCACAGGCGTTCACGCCGCTAGGGACGCCCCCGCTGCCCGGCGGCGGCCCGGTCGGGAGTGGAACGGCGGCGTTCGGCGGTGCGCTCGCGCTAGGCCTCGGTTACGCTGGACGGCGGGCTGTCGCTGGAGCGAGCGCAGCTCCCGCGCCCGCTACAACCGTCACGCAGGCTCGATTGTTCGCCTCGCTGCTTGCAGATGCGGTCCGGGCGCGAGAGCTTCCGGACTGGGTCCGGTGGCTCCCGGTCGTCGGTGGCTACAGCCGCTACGACAGTTCCGATCCGCTGGAACACGAGAATCGCGCGGCCATCGTCGACCGTCTGGAGGCCGAACCCGGGACCTACCTCTCGGCAGTCGCCGACGAAACCGGTATTCCCCTGCCGACGGTGCGGTACCACATGAAGATCCTCAGGCACGAAGAGCGCGTTACGTCGGAGGTCATCCGCGGGAAGCGCCGGTATTTTCCGGCGGGCTTCGAGGCTACCGAACTCGCCGCGGCACTCGACGATGCGGCCACCCGGGATGTGCTCCACGCCCTAGAGGCCGAGGAGCCGGCCACTGTCACAGACCTGGCGGACGTGCTAAACCGGGACCCCAGTACGGTCACCCACCACTGCAAGCGCCTCGAGGAGGACGGACTCGTCGAGCGCGAGCGCGACGGTCGGGCCGTACTGACATCGCTGTCGCCCGAGGTACGCGATGCTCTCCGGACGGTCCCCCCGGCCGAGACGGGCGAGACGCCGATACCTGCCGACGACTGAGAGGCGCATCCCCGACTCGGCTCGCGTCGGCTCTCGACCGGTGAGTCTTCGATTCCTCCGGCATCGCCCGCTGCCAGCGACCCGTGCCGGCGAGTGCGGACAGGCTGTGAAGGCCGTCGAGACAGTCCGATGTCCGCCGCGGCCGTGTACCACTCTAGTATGTTATTAGTTAACGATATACAGGTTCGCCTCGGATAGTTACACATGGACAGCAGACGCTACGAGTTCGAGGGAACGGGACCTGACATCGATCCGACGGCGCGGGTTAGCCGAGAAGCGACGCTGGTGGGCGAAGTACATATCGGCGCAGACGCGAGTGTCTGGCCGGGTGTAGTTCTCCGGGGTGACGTTGCGCCCGTTCGCGTCGGGCGGGAATCGCACGTCGGGGACACGGCAGTGCTACACGCTTCCGCGGTCGGGGAGAGAGTTATGGTCGGCCACGGTGCCGTGTTGAACGACGCCGCCGTCGACGAGGGGTCTCTCATCGGCTTCAACGCGACGCTCAACTCGGAGGTGACGGTCGGCGAGAGAAGTATCGTCGCCTCCGGCACGACGGTTCCGGATGGGTACGATATCCCGGCGGAGTCGTTCGTCCGCGGCGTTCCGGCCCAGGTCACGCCGCTCGAAGAGACGACGATCGACCCGGAGGAGATATTCGAGGCCCACTCGTCGGGCGAGTACACTGACTTGGCAGGTCGCCACGGGGACCTGTTCGGGTGATTCCCACACCGTGCTGATTTGCCTGCTACGGACGCTTTTCCACCCGTTCTACAGATCCTGTGTGGCGGATGTATCCAGCCCTTCGTACTCGGCGATCTCCGACCGCACGCGGTCATCGATAGGCCGGGTTTCGCCCGTCTCGCGGTCGACCGACACCTGGACTGTTTCGCCGGTCGCCATGACCTCGTCGCCCGCCCGAATCTCGTACTCCATCGAGAGGCTAGAGTCGCCGATCTCCGGCACTCGCACCGCGACCCGCACGTCGTCGTCGATCGTGATCCGATTTCTGTAATCGATCTCAACGTGCGCGAGAACGGCCTCGATCTCCGACAGTGATACGTCGAGTACGTCCGAAAAGTAGTGTTTTCGGGCCTCTTCGAGGTAAGTCGCGAAAACAGCGTTGTTTACGTGCCCCATGAAATCGATGTCGCGGACTCGAACCGCCAGCTCCGTCTCGTACGAGTACTCGGTCATCGGTTCCGAGTTCCGCTCCGGGAGATTTCCGTCTATCGAAACCTATCCGCTCCACTCGCCGCCGATGTCGCTGCTGACGCGGTCTTTCCACAGGTCGAAACTCGTCTCGCAGGCGTCGCTCGCGTCGAGGTGGTCAATAAACCCCGCACCGGGGTCTGATAGTTCACCGTCGCAGAACGGACAGGTGTTCGGGTCGCTCCACGTGGGTGCGTCCGGGGCGTGCTGGCTCTGAGACATTGTAGTCGTAGATCCAACGAACCAGTTGATAAAGGTTAGTCTATTATGTATTACTTGGATATAATGTGATAATATACCATGCAATGACCAATAACGACATACGATCAATCACTACCCGACCAGTAGACGTTCGATCTCGTATCCCCGTTGACAGACAACCGTCGGACCGAGAGATGATGCTCCACGTCAGGGTTATGTGCACTCTGTGGATCGACCCGATACCGGAAGGCACGCTCTCGTCGTTCCTGTATCCAGATCGAAAACCCCTACCTGTCGCCGTCCGAAGTTGTGGTCATGTCAACTGTCCGCGCTCGACAGCGAGCGAAGGAACGACCGCTCGTCGTCACGGCGCTCCTGTCCGCTCTCGGATACGCGCTCGTGATCGGCGCGTTTGCCGGTGCCGTCCCCATCTTCCCCGACATCGGCCGCGAAACCGTCGATCTGCTCTCGCACGCCATCGCCGTCGTCAACACGCTTGCGACTGCGTCGCTCGTGCTCGGGTGGTACTGGATCCGTCAGGGCGAGGTGCGGAAACACCGAGCGGCGATGCTTTCGGCGTTCGTCCTCATCCTCCTGTTTCTCATGCTGTACCTGCCGAAGGTCGGGGGAGGCGGTGAGAAACACTTCGTCGGGCCCGAGACGGTGCGTCTCGCGTACCTGATCATGCTCGCTATTCACATCGTACTGTCCGCCGTTTCGGTCCCGGTAGTGATCTACGCAGTGGTGTTGGGACTGACTCACTCTCCCAGAGAACTCCGGGAGACACCTCACGCCCGGGTCGGACGAATCGCGGCTGGAACGTGGATACTCAGCCTCGTTCTCGGCGTTGTCACGTACGTGATGCTCAACCACGTCTACGACGCGACGTTCGTCCCGTCGTAGGCGAAATTCGTCTGCTGCGGTGGTCGTGTGCGTTCGCGACACGTCCGCGGTGTGGTTTAGTGGCATCCGAATGAACATCTGCTAATGAGTCAGTCAAACGACGACGTCGCCGACCTCGCTCCGAGCGCGAAACTGGTTTACAAAGTTCTCGAACACAACGGCCAACTGACCCAGCAGCAGATCGCCGAGGAGTCGCTGCTCCCCGACCGCACCGTCCGCCACGCGCTCTCGGAACTCGAGTCGAACGAGGTCGTCGAGGAACAGATCCACTTCGCGGACGCGAGACAGCGTCTGTACAACTTACAGTAGCCCGTCCGCACTACCCTAACCGCTTCAGTTCGACGGCGTGCGGTCCGTCCTCAGTCTCCAGCGTGACGCGGTCGAGCATCGTTATCGCCGACCGCCACTCCTCGACCGCTTCGACGTGTCGGTCCCGGTGGCGGTCCGGCGTGTACTCGACGTCGTCCGCCGCGCGGAGTTCGTCTTCCGTCTCCTCGGGTTTCGGATACGGGGGTACCTCGGCGACGATGTCTCTCGGGTCGAGATGGACGGGATCGCCCTCGCCGACGAACTCGGCGGCATCGGATTCGTGGACCCGGGCTCGCATCCGACCGCTAAACGGCGGCGTCACTCGGAGCACGACCGTTCGTGGGCTCCGCAACGTCGCTTCCAGCGCGGCGACGATGTCCTCCCGAGTGATGGCGATCGAACGGATCGCTGTCGGGTCGTCTGACGCCATGCCTGTCGATCCGCGCCGCAGGTAGTTCAGATTCACGGAAGTGGTTGCCCGGACGGCGGTTCGGAATTCGCGCTCTACCGGGTTCCCCGGTTCCTGGCTCTGTGGGTGCTCTCAGGTTTCCCCGAGCCGTCCGAACAGTGTACACACTGTGCGCCAGAGCCGTGTGAGAATTCCACGCAGACTTGAGCATTGAGCACAGTTTAAACATTGTACACATCTTAGACAGTGCACACATTCCAAACATTTTATACAGTCCAAACACTGTCCACTGCCTATACTCTGAGAACTGTGTGGCTGCATCCTCCGACTGGAGTCCACTTCGACGCGTTTTGCCCTCTCTCGTTAGACCGCCCCGGCCAGTCAACAATTTCCACACATTCTACAATTTCTTAACATTCTCGGTGGTTTAAAATACCCAGAATGTGTGAATACGGCGTATGAAACCTCGCCTGAATGCGCTGGACGGTCCGTACACTCCGAACGTTTCCCACGGTGCAGACTGTTCACACGTTCTAAACACTCCACACAGTCCACAATGTGTAGATGGCCGGAGCGGGGGTCCACGATGGTAGGGACGAACGCAGTCAGCGTCGCCCTGCAGAAAGGCGGCGTCGGCAAAACGACGATAGCGATCAACCTGGCCGAGCGTCTCGCGAACAGGGGCAACGAGGTGTTGTTGGCCGACCTCGACCAGCAGGGTAACGCGACCGAAGGCGTCGGACTGGCGGACGCGTACGAGGCCGAACGTCATCTGGGTCATCTCCTCGACGACGACGATCCGACGACGCTCGGTGATATCATCCGAACCACGGACGCGTTCGACGTCCTACCGGCGAACGCCGACCTCGACGAGGTGGAAAACACGATCCGGAGCAACACCTTCGGCGCACTGTGGATCCGTAACCAGGTTGTCGAACCGGCCGTCGGCGGGGACTACGACTACGTCGTCGTCGACTCGCCCCCGGACATGGGACCGCTCTCCGACGCGTCGCTCATCGCGACCCAGAACGTCGTCGTGCCGATGCGGATGAGCGAACAGAGCGCGAGCGGGTTCGAGCGCATGTTCACGCAGCAGGTCGCGCCGATTCGCCAGGAGATGGAACTGGACGTGCTCGCCGTCGTTCCGAACGTGCTGGAGGGCGACAACGAGGAAAAGCGGATCATCGCGGACCTCGAGGAATCGCAGTTCGGCGACCTGCTGCCGGCGTTCGCACGCTCCGACCACTTCGACGACCCGTCGTCGCCCGGTCCGGGAATTCGCAAGCGTGTGGCGCTGAAACGCGCCTGGCGGGACGGTCAGCCCCTCGCCGCGTACGACTCCGAGAGCGACATGCTCGAACGGTTCGACCGTCTCGCAGCCATCGTCGAGGAGGGGACGACGGATGCCTGACGAGAACCGGTTCGCGGGTATCGCCGACGCGGTCGAGAACGAGGGCGACGGGAGCGGCGCGGCCGGGGAAGAAAACGAGTCATCGACCGCCGAAAGCGACGTGGCCGGCGGTCGCTCGTCCGAAGACGACTCGATAGATGGGGAGTCGCCGTCGGGCGATGCGTCGGCAGACGACGCCTCTACACCGGACGGCCCCGTCGCGTTCGAGTTCGACGACACCGTTCAGAAGTCAGTGTACGTCCGGTCGGAGACGTTCGAGGCGCTAGAGGACGCCGAAGCGCTCGTCGACGCCCGGTTGCGAACTGACCACGAGGTCAAAAACCTCACCCGGCGGGAGTTTTTCGACGCAGTGTTTGCGGAGGCTGCCGACGACACTGACCGCCTCGTCGAGCGTATTCTGCGGATGCGCGAAAAATAGCCGACTGCCGTCCTACTCCGTCAGGCGTTCGTACTGCTCGTCCGTGAGGTCTATCTCGGTGGCGGCTACGTTCTGTTCGAGGTGGTCGACGCTCGACGTGCCGGGGATCGGGAGCGTCACATCCGAGTGTTCGAGTAGCCACGCCAGCGCGATCTGTTGGGTGGTGGCGTCGTGCGCCGCCGCGACATCGTCGACGACAGACTCTTTCTCGCCGAGGTCGCCCGCGCCGAGCGGGAAATACGGGATAAACCCGATGTCGTACTCCTGGCAGGCCTGGAGCACGTCTTCGTTCTCGCGGTTTCCGACGTTGTACTCGTTCTGTACCGTCGCGACATCGACGATTTCGCGGGCCCGGTCAAGTTGCTCGACGCTCACGTTGCTGAGACCGACCTGACGGATCTGGCCCTCGTCTTTGAGTTCGGCCAGCGCGGTCACGGAGTCTTCGAACGGCGTGTCCGGGTCCGGTCGGTGGTGCTGGTACAGGTCGATAGTGTCGGTTCGCAGGCGGTCCAGACTCGCGAGGACGGCGTTGCGCAGGTAGTCCGGGTCGCCGTGGGGTAGCCAGTCACCGTCGACGTTTCGAAGGAGGCCGCCTTTCGTTGCAACTACGACGTCGTCCCTGTCGCCGAGGGCCTCGCCGATGAGGCGTTCGCTGACGCCCGGGCCGTAGGAGTCGGCGGTATCCACGATATCGACGCCGATATCGACGGCGCGCTCTAGCACGTCTTTCGCGGCCTCCTCGTCGTCCGGCGGGCCGATGATATCTTCGCCGGTCAGTCGCATCGCGCCGAACCCGAGGCGGCGGACAGTGAACTCGCCGCCGACGTCGAACGTGTCGCTTCTGTTTTCGACCATGTTCACCGGGAAGTACCGCACGGCAAAAGACCTAGGAGTACCGGAAGGGAGTGCGGCCCTGGTAAGCGTTCCGGGCCCGAGTATGAGCGTCGCGTACACCGGCCCGTCGGAAAGGCGCGCTCGTCCGCCGGGAGACTGCTGGACGATTACGTCGTCAGTTCGGTCGCGCACTTCGGCAGTTCGGTCGCGCACTTCGTCAGTGAGCGCCTGAAAACGCTCGCACGAGAGCGACCGCACACCCATTCGGTCGACGGGCATGGAGATGAACAACGGAGTCGTTCGCCGACTGGGACAACCCCGACGACAACAGACCGGAAACGCGGCGACCCGCCCTCTGCGTCAGTACTTCTTGAACAGGATGGCTTTCACGTCGTCTTTAGTCTGTACCTCTTCCGAACCACCGTCGGGCAGGTCGACGACGTACCGCGTCTCCTCCGAGTCGGCCCGTTCCCACTTGTCGTCGTGCGTATCGAGGAGGTTCATCATCGCAGAGAGTTTGTCGTCGCCGCCGTCCTCGGACGCATCGTCGTCGGCCACTTCCTCGTCGGCGGAAGCGTCGGTCGACGATCCACCCGTCTCGTTCGCGTCGTGACCGTCCGGTTCGTCAGCATCGTCCCCCTGAACTCCGTCCGCCGCTGCGGTGGCGTCGAGACTATCGTCCTCGGCGGCATCCAGAAGGTACTGGAGGGCGTCCCTGGGCCTGACGTGGCCGTACGTGACATCCGCCGCGAGGGACTCGCGTAACGCGTCGAGTTCCTCGTACTGCTCGTCGGTCACCTCGATGCTCTTCATGGTCAGTACGGTTACACTCGTCAGTAATTAATCTACCCGAGCGCGCGTCATGCGACCGCCTCGACCGCACGGCGCGTTGTTTCGAACGATCGATCCCCCATACGGAGAGAGTTTCCCCTCGGAAATCGACGGACGGCGGGATGTCTTACGGGGAACAGGTCCGGAGACGCTGCAAGCGCTGAGTTCTCACTCGGAGTGTCCGACAACGCCCCTGTTACTGTCTGACAGGGGTTTAATGTATTGGCCGTCTTGAGAATACTTCCACGTGTTCGCACGGCACTGCGACACGGACCGGAGGAAAACGCATGATAAACGGTGAGGACGACATCGACAACTGGGAACCGTACCCGGAACCGGGCGTGTACTGCAATCGCTGGGATCCGGCTGAGCCGGAGGAACTGACCGAACAGATCGTCTTGGCTGTCTCCGCGCTCTTGGGGGAACGACCCGAAGAGATGCAACCGCTACACAATCGCGTCGACGTCGATGCGCTCCAACAGATGTTCGCGGACCGAGCGACTGGCCGCGCTCGGTCTGATGGGTGCCTGTCGTTCGTCCACGAGGGGTGTCAGGTCCGGATCCACGGCGACGGCCGTCTGTACGTGAGCAACCTTCCGGACGGCAGCAGTCCCCCGTCGCTCGTGTAGCTGGCACAGTCACTACGGAGTGAACAGGAACGGATGACAGTCACCGCGGATGAAATAGGAACTGATGACGGTTCCCACGGATGGAATCGGGAAAGGACGGCTACTGTCCGAGACCGGGACGCCGTTGTTCGCGCACGTCTCGTCCACCGAACCCCGAACGGCCGAAGTCAACGAGTCGCGGTTTGTAAGGTGGTCGCGGTCGAATGGCTGTTACATGGCAGCGTCGACGGTCACGGTGTACACGCGCGAGAACTGTCATCTCTGTGAGGAAGCGCTGACGACGGTCCGATCCGTCGCCGAGTCGGTCCCCCGAACCGTCACGATAGACGTCGTCAACGTCGACGAACGGGCTGACCTCCGAGAGGAGTACGGGGACCGCGTCCCGTACGTGCTGGTCGACGGGACGCCGAAGTTCAAATACCGGGTCGATGAGTCGGAGTTACGCGGTGTACTCTCGGATCCGTAGGGGTTTGACGCGCAGTAGGTCAGGCCGAATACATCGCTTTAGCCCTTCCTACACCGCCTTCACGGCGTCCAACACGTCTTCATAGGGAGGTTCGTTCGTCGGATCGTCAGCGACCCACGAGTACGTGACAGTACCCTCGTCATTGAGGATAAACACGGCCCGGTTCGCAATTCCGAACAGGCCGAGTTCCGGGATGTCGGTTTCGAGGTCGTACTCCCGAATCGTTTCCCCGCTCATGTCACTGACGAGGTCGAACTCGATGCTGTGTTGGTCACGGAACGCCCCCTGTGAGAACGGTGAATCCGTGCTCACGCCGAGTACGGTCGCGCCGGCCGTTTCGAAGTCGTCAAGGCGCTCCTGAAACGCGACCATCTCGTTCGTACACGGCGGCGTAAACGCGCCCGGGAAGAACGCGAGGACGACCGGGCCGTCGCCGAGGTGCTCACTGAGGTCGAAGTCCTCGTGATCGCTCGTTCCTTTCGTCGCCGAAAATACGGGTGCGGAATCGCCGGTGGAGAGCATCGTCCGAGAGTACGTTCCGGTACCAGTTAAAGTCGGACACGAACATGATATCACCGTTTGTTTTCCCAACCTTTCGTCTGAAGTCATCGACCAACACCGGCAGCACACGAGCGACGGGAGAAGCACCTCGACTGCTATGTCCCCTGTTCGACGAGTCGGGCGTAAGCGAACAGACCTCACGAAGAGGTTCGCCAAAGATCCTATTCGGGTCCCCTCGGAAACAAAAAGACGATGTCCACCGACCTCGATCTCCGCGATCAGCCGCAAGCAAAACACCGTGAGCAGATATTTGATGCCCTTGACGGCATCGACAGCGGTGATTCGGCGGCAATCGTTGGAGGCCAGGAGACGGATGTGTATCTCCACTGGTACCAGATCAAACGCGGGTGCCGGTTAGAGTGGCAGACGAACCAAACAGCTACTGAAACGGGAGAGATCCGGGTCACGAAAGCGGACCGGATCGGTGAAACAGAACTGGCCGAGTTCGACGTTCGGGAGATGCCACCGCAACGCCGCCACGAGACCCTGAACGATACGTTCGACGCTCTCGACCCGGACGAGGGGTTCGTCCTCGTGAACGACCACGACCCCAAACCGTTGTATCACGAACTGCGGTCAACCCGTGGAGAGACGTTCGACTGGGAGTATTTGAGCCGAGAACCGCAGGAATGGCGGGTCAAGATCCTCAAGACGGAGCCGTCGGACCCGGCTGACGATGACGTGATCACGAAGTTTGACGTGCGCGAGATTCCGAAACAGGAGCGTCACCCGACGATTCATCACCGATACGGGATGATACCGGTTGGAGAGACGATGGAGATCGTCGCTCCGCACGAACCGCGGCCGTTACGCGGTGAGTTTCGGGACCGGTACGGAGAATCGTTCACCTGGGTGGTAGTCGCGAACGAGCCTGGCCGCTGTCGCGTACAGATCACCAAAGACGGAGACGCGGAAACCGAAACTACGGACGAAAGCAGTGCATCGTCGGCACCGCATCGCTCGCTAACCGTGAAAACGGAGTTGGACGTTCGCGATCTGCCACCCGCTCAGCGCCACGAGAAGATCTTTGAACAGTATGACAGCCTCCAGTCCGGTGAAGCGTTCGTTCTCGTGAACGACCACGACCCGAAGCCACTCTATCACCAGTTCGATGCGGAGACGGGTGACGAGTTCAGGTGGGAGTATCAACAGCAAGAGTCCGGTGAGTTCAGAGTCTTGGTCGGAAAAGACGAAGCGAACGAGTCTGAGACGGACAGAAACGAGAGCCCCAACGCACCGTTTTAACCGCAGCCGAAGCGACTCGGACCGCTGTCGACCCGGATCCGAACGGTCGACAGCGCGTTCGCCTCTCGGCAGTCGCTGGCCAAACAAGTCGAGGAACCGATGGGTCCACCACGCACGGAGAGTCAGATAGGGAGGTCAGTCGTGGAGACCACGTTCGCGTGATCAATCGGAAGTCGCTGCGCCACCGGGCTGGATCTCCCGTACGTCAGTCATGTACTCTTTCAGGACGCGTTCTTCGGCCCGATGGAGGATTTCACTACACGTCGATTTCGCGATGTCCAAGTCGTCTGCGAGCGCCACCAAGGAAGTCCGTCTCGGTGTGTCGTAGTACCCGCGGTCGATCGCTTCGTCAAGCAACCACAGCTGGCGGTCGGTCAGGAGCGAGTCCGACTCCACCTCCTGTTGGATCCGTTCGACGGTGTACGCGATCCCGAAATCATCGAGCGTTTCTCCGAGTTCCGAGAGGTTCTGCTGCGGGATCGTTGCTTCGAGCGTCATCTCGCCGTCTCGGACCTCGAAGGGCATATCTAGCGGAACGCCAGAGCTCTGGAGCGAGGTCATCAACAGCGGAACGGTCGTTTCGACCTGTATCCGTCTGCTATCGGCGTCGGCCTCAAATACCGTCAGATCGATCACCGAGTCGTACCCCCGGATCGCTTCGCAGATGGTGGTAGGGTCGTCCCCGAGTATTTCGATCCGTGCGACTCTAGTCGCGGTGTTTGCGGTCGCCGCGAGAACGCGAAATCCGGTGTCCGGATTCGCCCGAGAGACCTCACCGATCCATATGGAGTCCGGGATCGTAATCCCGAGTTCTGTGTAAGGCATGGTATCGTGTATTTCGGTCCTCGGACCGTCCGCCGTCGAGTCGGTCCGATTCCCTTCACCCTCGGGTTTTCGGTCGGCCTAAAAATATATTGATGGGAATATCTTCGGGGTTGTTTGAAGTACTGCGTCACACTCGTCGTCCTCAGTTCAGTGTCCTATCTGTCGGTCCCGGTTCGATGTCCAATTCCCCCTCACAGTACGAGAACGGGTTCTCCCGAGGATCTCAAAACGGGGCGTCCGGCGATCCCCGACTAGTGCTTTCGTTCTCCCTGGCTCGCTCCATCGGATTAGAGCCGACTGCTGCGCTGTCCGCTGGGTCGGCAGACACGTCGCCGGTCGCCAGATACATCTCCTCGAGTTCCGCGAGTTGGTCGTTGATCGCATCGCTCTGGTGGTGCATGGGTGCCGCGCGGACTCGGACGAGATCGTACTCGTGGCGGTCGGCGAGGCCGTTCCAGGCGCGAAACGACCCGATCGTCAGCGTATGGGTCTGCGGGCAAAACGGCGTCGTCGGCGTGAACTCCGCGCGCAACACGCGGTCGAACCCGGCTTCGTCGATGGCGTCGTCGACTTCGTCCCGTTCGACGGCGTAACGATATCCGGCGTTCCTGTGGCGCGTATCGAGGTTCAACCGCGCGAGATTGTAGTTGAACGTCATGTCGTAGACTTTCCGTTCTTCGAACAACTCGCGAGTCAACCGGTGGAACGCGACGTGATCCCTCCCTTCGAGGACGGCGTGACCCTCGAGAAACCGCTCCGGCCTCGGAGCGTTGTCGGGGACGAACTCGTCGTAGCTATCGAACAGCGTGTCGTCGTTCCCTCCGAACGGGGACGGAATGGTCGGCATACACGGGTATAAACCGCCAATCGGGGTACTACTGTTGCCGGAGATATTCGCGGGCGAGAGACACTGACGGACAGCCCTCAGTTCGAGTCACATCCGCCCCGGTATAAAACTAACCCAACTTCCCCAGGGCCATGTCGTGCTTCGGACGAGCCAATGAGAGGAGACGGCAGCGTGCGGGGAGGCGGATCGCGTGAGAGGAGATAGCCGCGTGAAGAGAGGAAACAAATGAGAAGAGGACTGGGCCGTGTGGGGGGGGGTGGCTACCGGATGTAAAGGGATGAGCCGCGAGAAGGGAATAAGCCGCGCAGGGAGGGCTGTGACGCGCGGGAGCGAAAGGTCTGTGCGTCACTACTCGCGTTTGTGGGAGTGGCCGATCAGGAGCATAACCAGATTCAGCCCGAGCAACGCGAGAAACGTCACGGTTTCGGAGGGGTTGGAGAGCCCCGTCGCGAGCAGGGGAACGTGCAAGAACGGGAGAGCGATAGCCGACCAGAACGCGAGCATCTGGAACGGCGTGGTGAGGGTGTGTTCGTCAAGCTGTGCGAGCAGCGACGGGACGGATCGAGTCGCGTCGCCGTCAGCGGCGATGTTGTCGTTGTGTGCGGAGGGGGCGGACATAGTGTGACACCTCGGTGAGTGTACTCAACCGTAGACACTACACCATCATATAACGGGGCGAGGCTTCGGACCATTTCGAACGAATTTACCAGAATAGAGAGTGTATTAGTCGTTTTATAACAGCCTCAGAAACCCTCTAACAATTCATAACCCCATCTAAGGCCGCAATACCCGATCGAAGCCGAAATGAAATATTCGTTACTTCACCGGGCATATCGCTCGTCAGTGGAACCGATCAGACGCCGGACTGGTCAGACGCTGTCCAGACCGCAACGCCGTCCGGTCGAAGCGACTGCTCAGCGTGTGGACAGGTGTCCGAGTCGTTTTGCTTTGACCGAACGTACGTGGAACTATGACCCGTTACCGCCGATTGGGTCTGACCGGCGACGTGATGCTGGGTCGAAAGGTGAACGAGCGCCAGCGCGGACGTGATGCGACGGCAGTGTGGGGCGATACGCTCGAACAGTTGCGCTCGTTCGACGCGCTCTGTATCAACCTCGAGTGTTGTCTCTCGGGCCGTGGTACCCGATGGACCCGTACGCGTCGCCCCTTCCACTTCCGAGCGGATCCGGACTGGGCAGTCAGGGCCCTCGAAGCCGCCGGCGTCGACTACGCCTGTCTCGCCAACAACCACGTCCTCGACTTCGAGGAGTCGGCGCTTCGAGACACGCTCGACGAACTCGACGCCGCCGGTATCGGACACTCCGGCGCAGGCCCGACTCGGTCCGAAGCGCTGGACCCCGCGACAGTCTCTCTCGGAGAGTTGACCGTTGCCGTCGTCGCGTTCACTGACAACACGCCGGAGTACGCTGCGGACGAAGACAGCCCCGGGACGGCGCGCGTCGAGATAGACGTTGACGACGATCGAACCCGTCGTCTCGTGACGGAATCGCTCGACCGCGCACGCGCGGCGGACCCGGACCTGATCGTCGCGTCGCTCCACTGGGGACCGAACATGGTCGAGGAACCGCCGGAGTCGTTCCGTGAATTCGGCCGATGGCTCGTCAACCGCGGCGTCGACCTGATCCACGGCCACAGCGCGCACGTCTTCCACGGGGTCGAACTGTACGACGGCGCACCGATCATCTACGACGCGGGTGATTTCGTCGACGACTACGCCGTCGACCGGACGCTGCGTAACGACCGGAGTTTCCTGTTCGAAGTACTGGTCGACTCCCCGGAGGGGAACCCGCGTGAACTGCGACTCGAGCCGATCGAGATCGAGAACTGTACGGTCAACCGGGCGGACGACGAAACCGCCGACTGGAGCCGCGAGCGGATGCGTGATCTCTCCGCGCCGTTCGGTACGACGTTCGATCGGGACGGCGATGCACTGGTGACGGCGGTCGACGGCGACGCGTCAGGTGAGCCTAACGACGGTACATGATTAAGCCAGTTGGGGTAGATCGATGGACTATGGGCGACACGAAGGAAGGGCGAGAGAAACAGGCCCGCGACGAGGAGCAACGCCAGCGCGAACGGGAGATACAGGAAGAACAAGACCGTGGCGACGAGGAGGAACCGGACGAGGAAGAGGATGACGCGAATTCGGCGGACGAGGAGTAGAAGTCGAAAGAGAGGTGACGCGAATTCAGCGGACGAGGAGTAGAAGTCGAAAGAGAGGTGACGCGAATTCGGCGGACGGGGAGTAAAGGCCGGAAGAGAGAACCGAACCGGGACCGACAGAGGGAGGAACGAAAAGGCGAGACAGCGCAGAGAGG
>NZ_SJES01000010.1:0-128970 GCF_004762015.1 Halostella pelagica | reverse complement strand
GTCCGTTCCCGCTCCCAAGTTTCATCAAATTCCGCCGCGTAGCACTCACTGAGCAGGTCTGCGAGCATTGTCCCAAACAAACTCTACGACCTGCTCGCTTCTCAAACTGGCCTAACTAGACAGTGCCAGTGGTTAGATTCTCTCGGGAATATTCCATGATAGTTCATACATGACATCTCCACTCGTCATTCAGAGAGTGATTGCAGGAATCGGCGTGGCCAGACAAAAGATGCGAAAGGATACCGGTAAATGGTAGAGTTCAAGCCTCGTCAGTTTGAAGAGATCTCACCGGAGGACCGACCAACTCTCGCTGAATCGTTCGTTCCCATTATAGGGATGATCGGCTTTCTCAGTGTCGGAATCGTTGTATTCGGACTCAGCCCACAATTTCCATTACTGTGGGGTATTGCCTTCACTGGACTGTTCGCTTGGTATCGCCTCGGGATTTCGTGGGAAGAGTTGTATGACGGCATCAGTGACAGTCTCCTCATGGGGATGCAAGCGATCCTCATCATCTTTCTCGCCTACACGCTTGTCTCTACGCTGATACTGGCAGGGACGATTCCAACACTCATGTACTACGGGGTAGAGCTGCTTACTCCTCTGATATTCCTCCCGTTGACTGCGATCCTTATCGCAAGTATCACAATGACAATCGGCTCCTCGTGGACCGCTGTCGGCGCGCTCGGCGTCGCCTTCATCGGTATTGGCTCCGGTCTTGGCATTCCCGCTCCGATGACCGCTGGCGCTATCCTCACGGGTGCATACACCGGTGACAAACTGTCCCCCCTGTCGGATACCACGAACCTCGCGGCGGCGGTGACAGACACCGATCTCTACGACCACATCCACGCTATGCGACCTGGCTCCACGCTCGCGTTGGGGATCTCAGTTGTACTGTACGCGGTACTTGGGTTGAGTGTCTCCGGAAATATCCCTGATGGTCGTATCGCGGCGATTCAGTCGGCCGTTGAGGGTTCCTATGTCGTGACGCCACTCGTCTTCATGCCGTTAGTCCTCATCTTCGGACTTGCCATCTACGGGATTCCACCAATCCCGACGCTCGGTGCCGGCATTTTCGCAAGTGCTCCGACAGCGATGATCGTAGAGGGCACTGACTTCGCCACCGTGTGGTCTACAGCGCTGGACGGGACAGCCCCTGAGACGGGCATGGAACTCGTCAACGGCCTGCTAGAGAGCGGCGGGATGACCGACGCTGCGTGGGCCATCACCATAGTCATCGCCGCGCTCTCTCTTGGTGGGATGTTCGAACGAACCGGAATTCTCGCGGTGCTTGCCCATCATCTGGCTCGGATGTGTCACGGTGCTGGTAGTACTACCGGCGTGACTGCTCTTTCGGCCTTCTTGATGAATGTTCTCGCCGCCGAACAGTTCATCAGTATCGTCGTACCAGGGATGTCGCTTCGGAACCTCTACAGCGAGCAAGGACTGAAATCTCAGAACCTCTCACGTGCCGTTGAAGCCGCCGGGACGACGACGAGCGCGCTCGTCCCTTGGACCAGTGGGGCGGTCTACATGTCCGGGGTGCTTGGTGTTCCAACCGTGCAGTATGCCCCCTACTACTTCTTCGGTATCTTCTCGCCGATCGTCTTGCTGTTCATGGGCGCGACCGGTTGGCAGATCAAGTACGTAGACCAGGATGAGTCCGACAGCACCACACCGGCGAACGACGCTGCCGTCTCGGCTGCCGGCGAGGACTGACGAACTCCTGCGACGAAACGTGGGTTGATTGTCTCGCCTCATCCCGTAGCAGTACCGTTGCATACGGACTGTAGTACGTCGTTTCCGGACCAACCGCGAACCGTATACGTTTGTCACAATAAGGACCAGGATGGTTCTGTCCGGGCCACGGCGGAATAGTGTTAAGACGGCGCACCCGAAAGACGGTGATATGAGCGAGACTGGGGATCCACCATCTCCAGCTGGTATCCCGATCCTAGGCAACGGATTAGCATTTTCTCGGGACCCGGTCAGAGCGATGGAATCGTGGGCTACCCACGGGGACCTCGTTCGCCTCCGCTTCATGGACGAGTCCCTGTACATGGTGACCCACCCGGAACTTATCAAGCAGATACTCGTCGAGGACCAGCACAAGTTCACCATCGGCCCGGAACAGCAACAATCCTTCGAGGGAATTGAAGATGCGGCTATGACGACCGCAACGGGTGAGCGGTGGAAACGCCTCAGACGAGCGTCACATCCGGCGTTCACCCGTGAGAGCATCACCAGTTATGGCGACCGCATGGCGGCGGTGACAGCGCGATTTATCGACGAGTGGGACGAGGGTGAGCGATTCGCCCTGCATCCCGAGATTCGCCGGGTGACGGTTCAGATTTTAGCCGAGACACTTCTCAATGAGGACATTCGCGGGCAGGAGGACGTAGTTATTGAAGCAGCAGACGCGTTCGTTGACCGGACCAACTTCCGCAGACCCGGCCAGTTGCTCCCGGACTGGATACCGACGCCAACAGAGCGCCGCTTCCGTCGAGCGGTACAGCATCTTGATACGTTTGTCGAGGACCTTGTCGCCGAACGGCAATATGCAGAGACAGAGACCAACGAGGACGTGTGCGCGATGTTGCTTGCCGCCCACGAAGATGGTGAATTGACACGTACAGAGGTCAAGCAGAACTTGGTTGCATTCCTATTGACAGGCCACGAGTCCCCCTCGGGTGCGCTCACCCATGTTTGGTATCTGCTTGCCGACCATCCCGACGTGTATGAGTCCCTCTGCGAGGAATACGACCAAGTTGTCGAGGGGAACCGGCCAACCATCGCGGACTACGACGCCCTCGAATACACGCAATATGTCGTCGATGAAACCCTCCGACTCTACCCGCCGACGACAGGTATCAACCGGCAGGCGACTGAATCTGTGACGCTGGATGGCTACGAGTTGCCCCCAGCGGCCCAGTTTCTGATTCCCCAGTGGGTCCCTCATCGAGACAAGCGATTCTGGGACGAACCGGAGAAATTTGTTCCCGACCGATGGACCCGCAGCGTCGACCGCCCGGAGTACGCCTACTTCCCGTTCAGCGGCGGACCCCGCAGTTGTATCGGTGCCGACTTCGCCCGTCAGGAGTTGACGTTAGCGCTGGCAACAATGGTCGGCCACGTCACCCTTGACGTGACCACCGATGGGCCGCTGACGTTCATTCCGTCAATTCAACTTCGACCGGCCACCGAGATCACCGCGGAAGTCCACCATCGGTGATTTCGCACCGGCGAGGGTTATGTCCGCGTGTAGTCGTGTTCAGGCCTTCGCGCCCGCGACACCGCTGCCGATCGCGACGCCGCAGTCGCTGCAGGCCACCAGATAAAACCGTTTTGAGGCCTTGAAGAAGCCCGTCGTCGCGTCCATCTCGACAAACTCGACATCGGCTTTCTCGGAGAGGGTCGTCTCACATTCAGGGCAATGAACCATCGCTCTCAGGTTCTGCAGACACAGGTATAGTTCTTATTCTCTCAGACAGCACCACCGCCTCCACCGCCCGCTTTCGCCCCGGCAACGCCGCTCCCCAGAACCGTGCCACATGCCGCACAATTGGCCGTATAGAACCGTTTCGAGGCTTTCAGGAATCCCGTCGTGGCATCCATCTCCACGAACTCGATATCAGCTGTCTCCTCGAGCGTCGTCCCACAGTCAGGACAGTGGACCATACCGATCGTCTCGCCGTGGAGAACTAAACCATCTCTGGAATCGCTGTTTCATGAATCACGCCGTGGAACCACCGTCTCCTGCAGTAGAACATGAATCCTCGTGAGTATGAGTGGGTCACCGATACCCTATTAGGAGTTTACCCCACTAGTCTTTCGTATGGCCCCAGCGGTCCAGCCCTCCACAGCGACGACCGGTGCCCGTATGTTGAGCGGTCTCGCTGTCCTCAGCACCATCGTCGCAGCCGGACTGCTCCTATCGCCAAACCCGCTTGCTGACGCGTTCTTCGCCGGCTGGGTGCTCTTCAGCATTCTGCTCGCCCTCACCGGTTCACTCGGTGCGTGGACGAATCGGACGCCGCTGGTCTGGGTGACCGCCCTCTTGATGACGGGGCTCGCCATCATCGGTATGTGGTCGATTGGATTCGTCATCGCCCCGGCTGCACTGCTCCTCCTCGGGGCGGCCGTTCTTTCACAGCTAGCCGGGCCGCGTGAGGACGTGCAGGCAGCGATTATTGCGGACCCGCCCACGGTCCAGGAAGCAGTGTCGAAGACCGTGGCCGGTGTCGGCTCCGTCGCCATCGGCGGCTGGCTCGTCTACACGGGCGCCATCACCCAGCATCTGTTCGGTGCCTGTGCAACGGAAACACTGGACTGCGCCCTCGCCAAGACACATTGGGACGCGGTCGGAATCACCAGTCTTGGGTTGCTCGGGATCGGTCTCGGCGCCTGGCTCATCTGGAGGCAGATCTATATCGGTCGCGTGCTGGCAGCAGCGAACTCCCAGACCGAATAGAATCACAAAGACGGACCGAATAGGAGCCCGTCATTCTGTCGGAGCCAGCCGATCAGAACCCTACCCTGCACGACGGAATTGAGGGTTTCATCGGGTCATGGACACCAGTTCTTCGACGAGGGCAGCGACCGCCCTGTCGACAAGGTCGCTATCAAGACGACCCTGCCAGAAGTCGATGTCTTCATGATCGATCGATTGGACGCTCCACGGGACGATTCGGCTCTCATCGGGTGTCCCACCGCGAAGCTAACTCTCTCTGGGGATGTCGATGAGACCGTCCATCCAGGATTTCGACGTCAACGTTAGCGCGATATACTGGTCGCCGTGGAACGGACGGCCTTCGTGATTCGAGAGGAGAAGCCAGGGCCGAGCGTCCTCGTCACCTTTGAACGGATTAGCCCCGTAGACGACGTCGCCACGTTCGAAAACTGGTGTCTCTTCGTCGGTCACTATTCGTCCTCGACGCTCGGGTGTGATTCCTGCGGTGTGTGCTCGCGCCAGGAATCCTTGTCCTCCGCACCCAGTTGGTCGTTGAACAGCGCCGTTGCTCGTTCGTATCCGCTGTATCCGTCGAGTCGCTCGGCGTCGTCGGTTATCGCCCAGTACGTCGCCTTGTGTTCGACCAGACCACGATCCTTCAGCCGCGAGAGCGCAGTGCTGACTGCACCCTCGTCGACGCCGATCTGGGAGGCGATTTCGCGGGCCTTGAACGCCCGAGCCTCATTGGCGGCTAAGTTCTCTCGAAGCCCCAGATACGTCTGTAAGTCCCAGTAGGCGTTCTCGTGGATCTCACAGCCCTCGCCACAGACCAGTGAGAACGCTGGAAACGCAACGCGACTCACCTGCTCAGTGACTGTCTCAGCCTGCTCTAATACGGTTTGGTCAGATGGGTCTAATTCCGTATCCTCAGTATCGTATCTGCGGCTCTGACGCTCTGGTTTGCGCGGGACTGAGACGCTCACATTTTGCGCTTTAATGAGGATGGTCCGCGCTGCTGTCTCGACGGTGTCTTGGAGAGCAGCAGTGAACAGATGGTGCCAGCTGCGCCAGAGTGTCGACTGATTCGGCACTGACTCTAGGCCGAGTTGATCACAGAGATCGGGGTGTTTGGTGAGGTATTCGACGAGGGCAGTTTCGTGGTCCCAGACGTGGCATTCTTTCAGCAGGAACAGGCGAAACAGTGTCTCCATCTCGTAGCTCGTCGAGCCTGAACATTGGTTGTGAGCATCGAATTGGACGTATGCGAGCGGCACTGCAGGGACGAATTGATCAACGGTATCGTGATCGTCATGCTGGAACGAGGTTTCCGCAACGAGACGAACATCCGATTCTACTCCGGGCAGCGACGTGCGATCGAACAGCGGGCTCGACTCATACGTGGGCCAATCGACGTAGGATAGCTGGGCGATCTGCCGGAAGACAGTACGTCAAGATTCACGTGTCAGGACCACAGCGGGATGGTGGTGGTGACACGCTCAAGTATTCGTCCAACTGCTCAGTAAAGAGGATGAGTTCAGCAAACAGACTACGCTATTGGATATCCCCCCAGCGTGACTCGTTTAAACCCACTGCACCGTTTTCGGGCCCATTAGCGTCCCGTGACCATTAGGGACCGTCGAACCCTCCCTCAACACATGGCGTCCCTGACTGATTCCCTGACGGGCACCAGCCCCGTCCGTCGTGCCGCTTACGCCGTGGGGCTGGTCGCGCTGTTCGGCGTCGTGTTCGATTTTACCTGGTCGCAGGCCATCGTCGTCACAGTCATCGTGCTCGTGGGTGAGACCGTCGAACTCGCGCGTCCGCTGCCCGGACTGGACGAACGCGACGTCCGACTCACGCTCGGTCTCGTCGCCATGGCTGCCGGTGGCCTTGCTTACTGGGTGCAGGGAGACACGACAGTCGCAGCGGTCGGGGTCGGCGGCGGTGGCTGGCTCGCGTTGGACGCACTCTATAGCCTCCGGGAGGGCATCCGGTCGAATGACGACGGGATGGTTGAGGCCGACTCCAGTGAGGTGTTCCTGTCGATGCAGGTTGGCCACCTCGTCGCCGAGGAACTGAAAGACGGCCCGAAGACGGCCCCGGAACTCGCTGACGCCTGTGACATGACCGAGTCACGCGTCCGCGAGGCACTGGAGTACCACGAGCGGGCAGATACCGCCTACAGGGACGGCAACCAGTGGCATCTCGACGAGTCGAAAATCGGAGCGTGGGCGTTCGTCCGGGACAATACCCGGCGTGCCCTGGCCCGGTTTTTCCGTCCGTTCCGGTTGTTTGTGCCGTCGTGACTACTTGTCGTCGGTCCTCTCAGCCCGTTGACTACGACCTGTGGCACGACGATTTTTTCTGCGTTTTCCCATTCATAGGCGAGTTTACGACCCTCGACGCGCCATCCATCTTGTGCGATACATTCTGATAGAAGCTATCTATAGTCGTTTCCCGGATCGGGACACCGTTCGCACAATACCGTTGCTCCCGTCTCAGTCTTTCTCAGGCCGTGTGTCAACGACGACGCCAGTAGCGCCCACAACTAGGAACAGTACACCGACGACCGTGGCCACGAGCACCCCGTTCTCAACGCCGTACCCACATAGTAGGACACCGAACACTGCGGCTATCACTCCGAGAGCGTCCCTCGCGCTCGACGCTCGGGAGATGACCACTGTGGCTCCGAGTATCCCGCCGAGTGCGACAACGATACCGAGCCAGTACACCGACCCGGGCAAGGAGATGCCGAGAGCGGCGACAGTCCCCACGACTGTGGCGATACCCAGCCCCGCCGCGGCGAGACGGCCCGTCCACCGGACAGCGTCCTCGCTGGGCTCAGAGCTATCACTCATCGCCCTCACCTCCGGTTCCATCGTCATAACTGTCTGCCCCGGCGCCGAGGATGACACTGAGTGTCTCTCGTTGCCAGGCGCGGTAGCCGACGAGGACCAGTCCAGCGGTGGCTGCGAGGAACCACCAGTACCAGCACACGACGAACGACCCGAAGTCGAGTCCGAACAGCTCACAGCTCCCGTGGTCGGCAGGCGCGGAGCCGGTCGGCGTCGCAGTCGGTGTCGCACTGGATTCTGGGTCGCCGTCCCCATCGACGCTGTCGTTCACTGGGTCGAGATACGCAGGCCTCCCGTCGCCGTCTACGTCGCTCGTGCCTTCAATCCGGTCTGGCCTACCGTCCCCGTCCGAATCAGTATCCCGGTAGTTCGGGATGCCGTCACCGTCGGTGTCGTCGGTTCCCTCGGTACTGTCGGGGATGCCGTCACCGTCGCTGTCGGTATCGCGGTAGTCTGGCGTACCGTCGCCGTCTGTATCCGCCGTCCCTTCGAGACTGTCGGGAATTCCATCCCCGTCGGCATCCGTGTCCAGCGCATCGATGGTTCCGTCGGCGTCCGTATCGACCGACCTGCCGCCACTCGTCTCGACGCTATCAGCGATACCGTCTCCGTCCGAGTCAGTGCTGTTCACCTCCGTCCCGAGGGCCCGCTCTTCCTCGTCAGTCAGGCCATCGCCGTCGGTGTCATCACGCTCGTCCCCGTCACTGCTGTCTTCGCTGTCGTTGCTGTCATCCCCGCTGTCTTCACCATCGCTGTCATCCCCGCTGTCTCCACCATCGCTGTCATCCCCGCTGTCTCCACCATCGCTGTCATCTCCGTCCCCACTGTCGCCCCCGTCGTCGCTGTCCGTATCGGGGTCGAGGTAGTCTGGCGTCCCGTCACCGTCCGAGTCGGTTGTCCCTTCGGTGCTGTCGAGGATGTCGTCACCGTCACTATCAGTGTCACGGTAGTTCGGCGTCCCGTCGCCATCTACGTCGGTGGTGCCTTCCGTGCTGTCTGGGATGCCGTCTCCGTCGGCGTCCGTGTCCAACGCGTCGATGCTCCCATCATCGTCCGTGTCGATGGCGCTGCCACCGTTAGTTTCGACGAAGTCGTTGATTCCGTCTCCGTCTGAGTCAGCGTCGCTCGGGTCCGTCCCGAGTGTCGTCTCTTCACCGTTGGTCAGTCCGTCGTCGTCGGTGTCGCCGTCGGGTCCATCGGTGTCGACGGGGTCGAGATAGTTCGGCGTGCCGTCACCGTCCACGTCGTCGGCCCCCTCTGTGGCGTCGGGGATGCCGTCACCGTCGCTATCTCTGTCGAACGCGTTCGGCGTGCTGTCGTCGTCGGCATCGTCGGTACCCTCTGCCCTGTCTGGAATACCGTCCCCGTCGCTGTCAGTATCCCGGTAGTTCGACACCCCGTCGCCGTCCGTGTCCGTCGTTCCCTCCGTGCTGTCGGGAATCCCGTCCCCGTCGGCATCGGTGTCGCGGTAGTTCGGCGTCCCGTCGCTGTCTGTGTCCGCCGTCCCCTCGATGCTGTCGGGAATTCCGTCGTCGTCGCTGTCAGTGTCGAGGGCGTCGACGGTTCGGTCGCCGTCGGTATCGACCGTATCACCGCCGTCGGTCTCGATACGATCGTCGATACCGTCACCGTCCGAATCGGCGCTGTTCGGGTCGGTTCCCAGAGCCCGTTCCTCGTCGTTGTCCAGGCCGTCGTCGTCGCTGTCGCCGTCCGGGCCGTCATCGTCGTCAGGGTCGAGATAGTTGGGTGTGCCGTCGCCGTCGGCGTCACCGGGCCCCTCCTCGCTGTCTGGCGTCCCGTCGCCGTCGGCGTCCGTATCTAGGTAGTTCGACGTGCTATCTCCGTCGATATCGGCAGTGCCTTCGGTGCCATCAGGGATGCCGTCGCCGTCGGAATCGTCGTCCAGATAGTTCGGCGTCCCGTCGCTGTCGGCGTCGTCGGTCCCTTCCGTGCTGTCGGAGATGCCGTCGCCATCGGCGTCAGTGTCGCGGTAGTTCGGCGTGCCATCTCCGTCGGCGTCACTGGTTCCATCGGTGCTGTCGGGGATGCCGTCGCCATCAGCGTCAGTGTCGCGGTAGTTCGGCGTGCCATCTCCGTCAGCGTCACTAGTTCCATCGGTGCTGTCGGGGATGCCGTCACTATCGCTATCGCTGTCCAGCGCGTCGATGGTTCCATCCCCGTCGGTATCGACCGAGTCGCCGCCGTCGGTCTCGATGAAGTCATTGATTCCATCGCCGTCAGAGTCGGCACTGGTCGGGTCCGTGCCGAGTGAGTCCTCCTGACTGTCCGGCACCCTGTCGTCGTCGCTATCAGTATCGATATAGTCCGGCGTCCCGTCGCCGTCGGCGTCGTCGGTTCCCTCGGTACTGTCGGGAATGCTGTCACCGTCCGCGTCAGTGTCGAGGTAGTTCGGCGTCCCGTCGCTGTCGGCGTCGTCGGTTCCCTCGGTACTGTCGGGAATGCCGTCACCGTCGCTGTCGGAATCGAGGTAGTTCGGCGTCCCGTCGCTGTCAGCGTCGCCGACCCCCTCTGTACTGTCGGGGATGCTATCACCATCGCTATCGGTATCCAGGTAGTCGGCGACACCGTCGCCGTCGGAGTCGGTCGCTCCTTCGGTAGTATCGGTGATTCCGTCGTCGTCGCTGTCGGTGTCCCGGTAGTTCGGCGTTCCGTCGCCGTCTCTGTCTTCTGTGCCTTCCGTGCCATCACCGATGCCATCGTCGTCGGCGTCGGTGTCGAGCGCGTCGATGGTGCCGTCGCCGTCAGTGTCGACGGGGCTCCCTTCGTCGGTCTCGATGAAATCGTTGATTCCGTCTCCGTCCGAGTCAGCACTGTCGGGATCGGTTCCCAGTGCTGTTTCTTCGGTATTGCTCAGCCCATCGTCGTCGCTGTCACCGTCCGGACCATCGTCGTCGTCGGGGTCGAGATAGTTCGCCGTCCCGTCGCCGTCGGAATCGCCAGTTCCTTCGTCAGCGTCGAGCTTCCCGTCACCATCTGAATCAGTATCGAGGTAGTTCGACGTGCTGTCGCCATCGACATCTCCAGTGCCTTCTGTACTGTCTGGGATCCCGTCTCCGTCGCTGTCAGTGTCCAGGTAGTTTGGTGTTCCGTCACCGTCGGCATCTGTGGCTTCTTCTGTCCCGTCTGGGATTCCGTCATCGTCGCTGTCGGTATCCAGATAGTTTGGCGTGCCGTCACCGTCGACATCATCGGTCCCCTCGGTACCGTCGCTGATACCGTCGCCGTCACTGTCTGAATCGAGATAGTCAGGGACACCGTCACTGTCAGAGTCAGTCGTACCCTCGGTACTGTCGGGGATACCATCACCGTCCGAATCGGTGTCTCGGTAGTTCGGTGTCCCGTCGCCATCAGTGTCGGTCGTTCCTTCAGCACTGTCTGAGATGCCGTCGTCGTCAGAGTCCGTATCGAGGGCGTCGATGTCGCCGTCCTCATCGGTGTCCACGGCAGTCACCCCATCAGTTTCGACGGAGTCATCGATTCCGTCGTCATCGGAGTCGCTATCGGTGGGATCTGTTCCGAGCGTCTCTTCTTCGTTATTTGTCAGCCCGTCACCATCTGTGTCACCCGTTGGGCCGTCCTCATCGTTCGCGTCGAGATAGTTCGGGGTACCATCACCGTCGTCATCTTCAGTTCCCTCCTCGGAGTCGGAGATACCGTCACCATCGCTGTCGGAATCAAGGTAGTTCGGCGTCCCGTCACCGTCGACATCGTCGGTCCCTTCCGTGGAATCGGGGATACCGTCTCCATCTGAGTCGTCGTCGCGATAGTTCGCCGTCCCATCGCCGTCCTCGTCTCCGACTCCTTCCGTACTGTCAGGAATCCCGTCGTCGTCGGAATCGTCGTCTCTGGCGTCTATCGTCCCATCTCCATCGGTGTCGGTATCGCTGGCAGCGCCTTCCGTGTCGTCGTCGATACCGTCACCGTCAGTGTCGGCGTCATTCGGGTCCGTTTCGCCGCTATCGAGCACGCCGTCACCGTTCTCGTCCTCGTTGCTGTCAGTGATTCCATCCCTGTCGTTGTCGTCGTCGAGGTAATTCGGCGTTCCGTCACCGTCAGTGTCTGTCGTTCCCTCTGTAGACGAGCCATCGTCCAACTGGCCGTCACCGGCCTGGTCGGTCGGATCGTCGCTGTCCCGGTCCCGGTAGTTCGCTGTCCCGTCGCCGTCGGCATCGCTAGTGCCCTCCGTGCTGTCGTCGATGCCATCGCCATCTGAGTCGTCGTCCTGTGCGTCGATAGTGCCGTCGCCGTCCGTATCGACCGGTTCGCCGGGACCGGTCCCGTCGACCCGGGTCGTCTCGATGTCGTCCGTGATGCCGTCGCCGTCCGTGTCGACGGCATAGGGGTCAGTCTCACCGGCGTCGACGGACCCGTTCCCGTTGCTGTCCTCGCCACCGTCTGTGATGCCATCGCCATCTGAATCGGTATCTCGATAGTTCGGGACGCCGTCGCCGTCGGTATCGGTCGTCCCTTCGATGCTGTCGGGGATGCCGTCGTTATCGGAGTCAGTATCCCGCGCGTCGATGGTGCCGTCACCGTCGGTGTCAGTCTTGCTGTCGGCTCCCTCAGTGCTGTCCGAGAGCCCGTCGCCATCGGTGTCGGCGTCGTTCGGGGCCGTCTCACCCGGATCAAGGCTGCCGTCTCCGTTCTCGTCTTCCTCACCGTCTAAGATACCGTCGCCGTCGTTGTCGTCGTCGAGGTAGTTCGGCGTCCCGTCACCGTCTGTGTCGGTGGGTCCCTCGGTGGCCGACCCGTCGTCAAGCTGGCCGTCACCGTCGAACGTACTGTCGCTGGCATCGTCGCTATCACCGTCACGGTAGTTCGGGACGCCGTCGCCGTCGGAGTCCGTCGCCTGCCCGTCGCCGGCGGTTAGATCCTCGGTACTGTCGTCGATCCCGTCGTCGTCGGAGTCGGTGTCGAGGTAATCAGGAGTACTGTCGCCGTCCGTGTCGGTCGGGGAGTCATCGATCGCTCCGGTGTCGTCCTCGACATCGTCCTCAATGTCGTCCCCGTCACTGTCCGTATCCTGGAAATCGGGTGTACCGTCGTTGTCAGTGTCGGTGGCGTCACCGTCGTTTGCGGTCTGGTCCTCGATGCTGTCGGCGATACCGTCGCCGTCCGAATCGGCATCGCGGTAGTCCGGCGTGCCGTCGTCATCCGTGTCAGTCGCGCTACCGTCGTCGGCGGTGAGGTCCTCGACGCTGTCCTCGATACCGTCGTCGTCCGCGTCGTTGTCCCTGGCGTCGATGTCGCCGGTGCCGTCAGTGTTGGTCTCGCTGTCGGCACCCTCCAGACTATCCGAGAGCCCGTCGCCGTCGGTGTCGGGATCGTTCGGGTCGGTCTCGCCGGTGTCGAGGATCCCGTCGCCATCCTCGTCCTCGTCGGTGTCCAGGATGCCGTCGCCGTCGTTGTCGGCATCGAGGTAGTTCGCCGTGCCATCGCTGTCGGTATCGCCCGTTCCGTCGGTGGCTGAGCCGTCGTCCAGCCGGCCGTCACCGGCCTGGTCGGTCGGATCGTCGCTGTCCCGGTCCCGGTAGTTCGCAGTCCCGTCGCCGTCGGCATCCCCAGCGCCCTCCGTGCTGTCCGGAATACCGTCATCGTCGGAGTCGGTGTCCCTGGCGTCGATGGTTCCGTCACCGTCCGTATCGACCGATTCGCCGGGATCGGTCCCGTCGACCCGGGTCGTCTCGATGTCGTCGTCGATTCCGTCACCGTCCGTGTCGGCGAGGTTCGGGTCAGTCTCGCCCGGGTCGAGTACGCCGTTGGCGTTCGTGTCCTCGTCGGTGTCGGGAATGCCGTCACCGTCTGAATCTGTACTCTGAAAGTCCGGGATTCCGTCGCCGTCGCTGTCAGTGGCCTGGCCGTTGCCCACCGTGTTGTCGTCGTCCTCGACATCGTCCGAGATGCCATCCCCGTCCGAGTCGTCGTCGCGGTAGTCCGGCGTGCCGTCGCCATCGGTGTCCGTCGCCGGACCATCGTCGTCGGTCAGGTCCTCCGTATCGTCGCCGATACGGTCGTTGTCGGAGTCGGTATCTAGGTAGTCCGGCGTGTTGTCGCCGTCGGTGTCTGTCGGGGAGTCGCCGATGGCCACCGTGTCGTCCTCGATGTCGTCCGTGATGCCGTCGTCGTCGCTGTCGGTGTCCTGGAAGTCGGGCGTGCCGTCGCCGTCCGTGTCGGTGGCGTCACCGTCGTCGGCAGTCTGGTCCTCAATACTGTCGGCGATACCGTCGCCGTCCGAGTCGTCGTCGCGATAGTCGGGGATGTTATCCCCGTCCGTGTCAGTCGCGCTACCGTCGTCGGCAGTTACGTCCTCGACGCTGTCCTCGATGCCATCGTCGTCGGAGTCAGTATCTCGGGCGTCGATATCGCCGGTCCCATCGGTGTTGGTCTCGCTGTCGGCACCCTCGACGCTGTCCGAGAGACCGTCGCCGTCGGTATCGGGGTCGTTTGGGTCCGTTTCGCCGGTATCGAGGCTGCCGTCTCCATTCTCGTCCTCGTCGCCGTCCAGGATACCATCCCCATCGTTGTCAGAATCGATGAAGTTCGGCGTCCCGTCGCTGTCAGTATCGGTCGTCCCTTCGGTCGCTGAACCGTCGTCGAGCGATCCGTCACCGTCAAACGTACTGTCACTGGCATCGTCGCTGTCGCCGTCACGGTAGTTCGGGACGCCGTCCCCGTCCGAATCCGTCGCCTCTCCATCGTCGGCGGTCAGGTCCTCAGTACTGTCGTCGATGCCGTCGTCGTCGGAGTCGGTGTCTCGGGCGTCGATGTCGCCGTCGCCGTCCGTGTCGGTCTCGCTGTCGGCCCCTTCGAGGCTGTCGGAGAGTCCGTCGCCGTCGGTATCGGGGTCGTTCGGGTCGGTCTCGCCATCGTCGAGGCTGCCGTCGCCGTTCTCGTCTTCATCAGTGTCCAGGATGCCGTCACCATCATTATCGTCGTCGAGATAGTTCGCGGTGCCATCGCCGTCTGTGTCGGCCGTCCCTTCGGTCGCCGAGCCGTCGTCGAGCGAGCCGTCACCGTCAAACGTACTGTCACTCGCATCGTCGCTGTCACCGTCACGGTAGTTCGGGACGCCGTCCCCGTCCGGGTCACCGTCTCCCTCGACGCTGTCGTCGATGCCGTCGTCGTCGGAGTCGCCATCTTGCGCGTCGATGGTGCCGTCACCGTCGGTATCCGTATCGCTGGCAGCGCCCTCGGTGCTGTCAGAGAGGCCGTCGCCGTCGGTGTCGGTGTCGTACGGGTCTGTCTCGCCGGCGTCGAGCACCCCGTCGCCGTTCTCGTCCTCGTCGGTGTCCAGAATGCCGTCGTCGTCGCTGTCCTCGTCTAGGTAGTCCGGCGTGCCGTCGCCGTCGGTGTCGTCGGACCCTTCGATACTGTCAGCGATGCCGTCGTTATCCGAATCGTCATCGCGGTAGTCTGGAGTGTTGTCGCTGTCGGTGTCGGTTGCCTGCCCATCATCGGCAGTCTGGTCTTCGGTGTCGTCGGGGATGCCGTCGTCGTCGGAGTCGGTGTCCCGAGCGTCGATGGTACCGTCGCCATCGGTATCGGTCTCGCTGTCGGCTCCTTCCGTGCTGTCCGAGAGCCCGTCGCCGTCGGTGTCGGGATCATACGGATCGGTCTCACCGGTGTCGAGCACACCGTCTCCATCCTCGTCCTCGTCGGTATCGTCGATGCCGTCACCGTCCGAATCAGTGTCCCGGTAGTTCGGAACGCCGTCGCCGTCGGGGTCGTCGTTGCCCTCGATACTGTCGGGGATGCCGTCATCGTCTGAGTCCGTGTCGCGGGCGTCGATGGTGCCGTCACCGTCGGTATCGGTCTCGCTGTCGGCTCCTTCCGTGCTGTCCGAGAGCCCGTCGCCGTCGGTGTCGGTGTCGTTCGGGTCGGTCTCGCCGGCATCAAGTGACCCATTGCCGTTCTCGTCCTCGTCGGTGTCCAAGATACCGTCGCCGTCGTTGTCGTCGTCGAGGTAGTTCAGTGTCCCATCTCCGTCCGTGTCGGTTGTCCCTTCAGTACCCGAGCTGTCGTCCAGTTGACCATCACCCGCTTGATCGTTGGGATCGTCGCTGTCCCGGTCCCGGTAGTTCGCGGTGCCGTCACCGTCCGCATCGCCCGCGCCCTCTGTCGAGTCGTCGATGCCGTCGCCGTCGGAGTCCGAGTCGAGTGCATCAGTCGTTCCGTCCCCGTCCGTGTCGACCGATTCACCGGGACCGGTCCCGTCGGTACGAGTCGTCTCGGTCCCGTCGTCGATGCCATCCCCGTCAGAGTCGGCATCGTTCAGGTCTGTACCGAGAGACCCCTCATCTGCGTCCGGAATGCTGTCGCCGTCGTTGTCGTCGTCGAGGTAGTTCGGTGTCCCATCCCCGTCGACGTCCGTCGTTCCTTCATCAGCAGACCCGTCATCGAGATCACCATCGCCAGCTTGGTCGTTGGGATTGTCGCTGTCTCGGTCCCGGTAGTTTGCGGTGCCGTCACCGTCCGTATCGCCCGCGCCCTCTGTCGAGTCGTCGATGCCGTCGCCGTCGGAGTCCGAATCGAGCGCGTCGATGGTCCCGTCTCCGTCCGTGTCGACTGACTCACCGGGACCAGTCTCATCGACACGAGTCGTCTCGGTGCCGTCGTCGATACCGTCGCCGTCAGTGTCGCTGTCCGTCCGGTCGGTCGCGGACGAGGCTTCGGTGCTGTCCGACACGCCGTCGCCGTCGGAGTCGGTATCGAGGAAGTCGGCCGTCCCGTCGCCGTCTGTGTCGACCGTCCCCTCAGTACTGTCCGGGACGCCATCCCCGTCCGCATCATCATCCCTGAAATTCAGTGTGCCGTCCCCGTCCTTGTCGCCACCTCCCTCGTCGGTGTCCGGAATCCCGTCACCGTCCGCGTCATCATCGAGTGCGTCGATGGTGCCGTCGCCGTCGGTGTCGGTCTCGCTGCCGGCACCCTCGGTATCGTCGGTGATCCCGTCAGCGTCAGAGTCTTCGTCGAACGGGTTGGTCCCGATTGCGTCCTCATCGGCGTCGCTGATCCCATCGCCGTCGGAATCAGTGTCGAGGTAGTTTGGCGTCCCGTCGTTGTCAAGGTCATCGTTCCCCTCAACGTCGTCGTCGAAGCCGTCGCCGTCCGAGTCGGTGTCCCGGTAGTTCGGGATGCCGTCTCCGTCCTCGTCGTTGCTGGTCTCCTCGCTGTCCGGACTCACCTCGGGCAGGCCGGGCGAGTCACTGTCCGTATCGAGGGCATCGATGGTGCCGTCGCCGTCGGTGTCGATTGCCTGACCGGGATCCGTCCCGTCGTTGTCAGACGTCTCGGTACCGTCGTCGATACCGTCGCCGTCCGAGTCGCTGTTCAGGAAGTCGGTGCCGAGCGTCTGTTCGGTCGCGTCGTCGACGCCGTCGCCGTCTGCGTCGGTGTCGAGGAAGTTCGGGTTCCCGTCGCCGTCGGTATCGGCGTCCGTCTCCTCGCGGTCGCTGATCCCGTCGCCGTCAGACTCCCGGTCCAGGTAGTTCGCCAACTCGTCCGCGTCCGCGTCGTCATCGGTCTCGGTGTTGTCGGGGATACCGTCGCCATCAGCGTCGGTGTCGCGATAGTTCGGTATCCCGTCGTTGTCTGCGTCCTTGTCGAGGTATGCCGGTGGGGTCGAGACGGAAAGGCCTGTGTCGCTTTCGGCTCTGTCCGAAATCCCGTCACCGTCGCTGTCAGTGTCCAGATAGTCCGCTGTCCCGTCACCATCCGTGTCGACCGACCGCCCACCGTCGGACTCGGCTAGGTCGGCAATGCCGTCACCGTCGGCGTCCTCGTCACGGTAGTTCGCCGTTCCATCGTCGTCGGGGTCTCCAGTTCCTTCTGTGCTGTCCGGGATTCGGTCGTCGTCGCTGTCGGTATCGAGCGCATCGATGGTGCCGTCGCCGTCAGTGTCGACTGATTCACCGGGCCCCGTGCCGTCTGGGCGCGTCGTCTCGACGTCGTCAGTGATTCCATCTCTGTCGGAGTCCTCATCACGCGGGTCGGTTCCGAGAGCTGACTCGGTGCTATCCAGAACCCCGTCGCCGTCCGAGTCGTCGTCCCTGAAATTCGGCGTCCCGTCGCTGTCGAGGTCGTTCGATCCTTCCGTTCCGTCTCCAATGCCGTCACCGTCCGTATCGCTGTCGAGGTAATCGGGCGTGCCGTCACCATCCTGGTCGCCGGTTCCCTCCGTGCTGTCGGGAATCCCACCACCGTCGGCGTCGGTGTCGAGGAAGTTCGGCGTGCCATCGCCATCGGCATCGCTCGCAGTTTCGGCACTGTCGTCGATACCGTCACCGTCCGAATCGAGGTCGAGGAAGTTCGGTGTGGTATCGCCGTCTTCGTCGGACTCGCCTTCGACCTCGTCGTCGATACCGTCCCCGTCCGAATCGGGGTCGAAGTAATTGGGCGTCCCGTCGTTGTCTTCGTCGTCCGTTCCCTCGACGTCGTCGTCGATCCTGTCGCCGTCGTTATCGATATCGGCGTTGTTCCCGGTCCCGTCGCCGTCGGCGTCGTCGCTGCCCTCAGTACTGTCCGGAATACCATTGCCGTCGGCGTCGGTATCGTGGTAGTTCGGGTCCCCGTCGCCGTCGGCGTCACCGAACCCATCGACGAGGTTCGGGATACCATCGTTGTCGTCGTCGCCGTTGGGATCGAACCCGCCCCCAACCTGGTTGTCGGGGTCGAGGTAGTTCGGCGCCCCGTCGTTGTCCGCGTCGTCCGTGCCTTCGTTGAGATCGAACGCGCCGTCGTCGTCGCTGTCGGCATCGAGGTAGTTCGGGATGCCGTCCCCATCAGAGTCGCTTTGTCCCTCAGTCGTGTCCGGGATCCCGTCTGCGTCGCTGTCCGTGTCGAGGAAGTTCGGAACCCCGTCGTCGTCGGTGTCCTTGTCGCTGTTACCGGCACCTGGGTCGTTGGTGTACTCGTCAACATCGTCGATACCGTCGCCGTCACTGTCGGTATCGAGGAAGTTCGCATCCCCATCACCGTCGGCGTCTGCTGCTCCTTCAATACGGTCCGGGATGCTGTCACCGTCGGCGTCCGTAGCCCGGTAGTTCGCCGTTCCGTCCCCGTCGGCGTCGCCGCTTCCCTCCGTGCTGTCAGCGATCCCGTCGCCATCGCTGTCGGTGTCGCGCGCGTCGATAGTCCCGTCACCGTCCGTGTCGACACTGTTTCCGTCGTTCGTCTCGACAGCGTCCGAGATCCCGTCGCCATCGGAGTCGCTATCCGTTCGATCCGTACCTAGATTCGACTCCACATTATCGGACAGTCCGTCACCGTCACTGTCGGTGTCCAGCGCGTCGATGGTCCCGTCACCGTCCGTGTCGACGGCCGTTCCGTCGGGTGCCTCCGTCCCGTCACTGATGCCGTCTCCGTCAGTGTCGCTATCCTGGGTATCGGTTCCAAGTGAATCCTCTTTGCTGTTCGTCAGTCCGTCACCGTCGGGGTCGCCGTCCGGCCCGTCCTGGTCGTCCGTGTCGAGGTAGTCCAGAACCCCGTCGCCGTCGTTGTCCCCGTCGCTGTCCCTGCTGTCCGGGACACCGTTTCCGTCGCTGTCGGTATCGAGGTAATTCTGCGTCCCGTCGCCGTCAGCGTCACTGGTCCCCTCCTCTGCATCGTTCCGGAAGTCGCCATCGCTGTCGAAGTCCGCGTAGTTCGGCGTTCCGTCGGCGTCAGGATCGCCAGTTCCCTCCACCGAGTCGTCAATGCCATCGCTGTCCGCGTCGGCGCTCAGGTAGTTCGCCGTGCCGTCACTGTCAGTGTCGCCGGTTCCCTCGGTGTTGTCGAGAATGCCGTCACCGTCGGAATCCTCGTCTCTGTAGTTCGCGGTGCCGTCACCGTCTGGATCGCCTGTCCCCTCCTCACTATCGGAAATACCATCCCCGTCGCTGTCCGTATCTTTTGCATCAAGCCTGCCGTCGCCGTCCGTGTCGACGTTGTTTCCATCGTTCGTCTCGACGTTGTCGGGAATCCCGTCGTCGTCGCTGTCGCCGTCGTTGGCGTCAGTACCGAGCGTTCGTTCCTGGCTGTTGGTCAGGCCATCACCGTCAAGGTCGCCGTCTGGACCGTCCCCATCTTTCGGATCGCGGTAATCGGGAGTACCGTCACCATCGTTGTCGCGAGTTCCCTCGTTCGTGTCTTCCGTGCCGTCGCCGTCGCTGTCGGTATCGAGTGCGTCAATGGTGCCATCGCCGTCCGTGTCGACTGCCTCGCCGGGGCCCGTTCCGTCTAGTCGCGTTGTTTCCACACCGTCGGGAATCCCGTCGTCGTCGGAGTCCGCATCGTACGGATCGGTGCCGAGGGCGTCCTCGTCTTCGTCGTCGATGCCGTCTCCATCAGAGTCGAGGTCTCGATAGTTCGCTGTCCCATCATCGTCGGCGTCTCCAGCACCTTCAGTACTGTCGAGGATCCCATCACCGTCACTATCGTCGTCTAATGCGTCGATAGTCCCGTCACTATCTGTATCGATAGCAGACCCATTGTTCGTCTCACCACTATCGTTGATGCCGTCCCCGTCACTGTCGGCGGCGTTGGGGTCAGTGCCGAGCTCGGTCTCAGTCTCATCAGTCAACCCATCGCCGTCAATATCAGTGGCAGCGACGGAACTACCGATTACGACACCAGTCAGGACCGAAAGTGATAGAGTGAGTGCCAAAAAAGCGACACCCAATCGTAGCGAAGTATTCACTGTTACGCGTTTAAAATGACCCCAAGCACATAAGTGTAATATTACTATAACTAAAGCCAGAACTAACACTTAGGTAAGTGGATCACATCGCAGAAACCATTCAGCGAAGTTGGCCGAATTGGTCTCCGTTTAGAGATAGTTTGATAGTTCCATAGTCTGACGTGGGTATCAATGGCGTTCCAGCTTACGCCGTCGCTATTGGTCAATATTCCTATTTTCCTGCTTGCGGCTTCACTGGCAGGGTACGGAGGTGTTCTGTACCTCCGAGAGGGACGTCGCCAGGAAGTGTTAGCATTCGCAACGCTAATGACCGCAACCGCGCTCTGGCAACTCGCAGATGTCCTCAGACGCCTCTTCACGGACCTATCGCCAACAGTGTGGGTGTTGCACCTTACTCTCGTGGTACTCATTCCGCTGTTTACGTGGTCGTTAGTGTGGTTTGCATTAGCGTATACTGACTCGAGCCAACGCCGTATTCGAGTGGTCTGGGGCCTATTTTTTGCCCACGTTCTCGTAATCGGCACGATGACGGCCCTCAACCCTGAATTTCTCCAGACAGTCGATGGGATCGTATATCAGGGCCCGATGACCGTGCTGAACGTGACATTTGAGAGATGGACTGTCCTAGACCGAACGTTCACGACAGCGGAAACGATACGCAATCTGTATCACCATGTGATCTGGGTGGTCAGCGGTGCTATCCTCGTTCAGTACACACTGAGGAAGCGGGCAGACGTCGCCGCCGGACAGGTGGCCTCATTGGTCGTTGGCATCGGGACCCCAATAGTCGTACGGCGTCTGATGTCTGTCGGAGTGCTTCCGCTGGTACTGCCCCTCACTGATGTTGCATTTGGCGTCCTCGCTGTCTGCTTGGCCGTCGCCGTGTTCCGATACCGGATGCTCGATCTCGCCGCCGTTGGCCGCCAAGAGTTCGTCGAGGGAATGGACGACCTGCTCGTATTCCAAAACGACGAGAACGAGATCGTCTATAGCAATCCGAGAGCACGGGAGGTGTTCGAGGCCGGAGAGGGATGGAGGAGAATGGACGAGAGCAATTTTTTTGCACCATATTACGACCGCATCGAGGCAGCCCGTGGCAATGAGACGACACGATACAACACGATCGAACTGGATGACGCGAGCCGGTATTTCAACGTCAAGAGGACCACAATCCGGACACGCGCTGGAGACATCGGGGGCCAGGTAACCACGTTTAGAGACGTTACAGAACTGGAAAAGACGAACCAACGACTCGATCAGTTCGCGTCGATGGTATCACACGACTTGCGTACCCCGCTAAATAACGCAGTAGTTCAAACGAATCGTCTCGCACAGGACCAATCCGACGAACGTGTCGAGGCCCTCCAAGAAGCGCTGGATCGAATGGAATCGATGATCGACGATATGTTGAGGCTAGCCCGCGCTGGAGCGGAAATAGAAACTGCTGAGGAGTGTTCTCTGGGCGAACTCGCCGAGGAAGTCTGGGGAACCGTCGAGACGAGTGGCGTAGAACTGGACTGTCACGTTGAGGATACGACTATCGAAGCAGACCCTGTCCGCCTGTTCCAAGTGCTGGAGAACCTCTTTCGAAACGCACTCGATCACAACGACTCACCACTGACTGTGCAAGTCGGGACGCTCGACGAGCGTGGCGAACTCGCTAGCGCCGACGAGTCCGTTGGCTTTTTTATCGAAGACGACGGGTGTGGCATCCCCGAAGATCAACGGGACGTGATTTTGGAACACGGATACACTACGAACCGAGATGGAAGCGGATATGGACTCTCCATCGTGCGACATATCGTCGACGCACACGACTGGGAGATTCAGGTTACCGACGGGACCGATGGTGGCACTCGATTCGAGATTTCCGGCATCGAAGCCAGATAACCATCGCCGCTTTTCGTGGGCTCACCTGGCTGATCGGAAACAGTGGAGTTCGGCGCAGTCGTCCGGTACAGTAGTGTCTCATCACCGCCGAGCGAACGTCATTCAGCGAATGGACGCAACTCGGTCGCTGTCTTGAAGAAGCGGTTCGAGCGTCTGTTTGTGATCCGTCGAAAGATCGAGTCCCTCAATCTTGGCTGTGCAATTTTTGTATCCGTTCATCTTCGTTGCAGCCTTCCCGTGCGTCTCTGTCAGTGCGAACTGCTTTGATCGGAGAGTCAGATACGTTCGCGCTGTTGAATCTAACGCTGCTCGATTGAGCAACAGCTCCACCCGTGTTCTCATTTCGTCTTCCTCGACCGGCTTGTGGATATAGTCATCATAGTCCAGTTCATAGAGATCGTTGTCAGGTTCGACACCACTAACGCACAACAGAAGTTGCTGTTCGTGCTCCGCTCTGATTCGAGCTGCGACAGTATCGCCTGACATCCCCTCCAATTTTCGGTCGATGATGACGAGATCGGTGTCAGCAGTATATGCTTCGAGTGCCTCTGTACCGGTCGAGACGTACTGTATATGGTAACTCCCAGAAAAATAGTTTGCAAAGATATCTGCGACCATTTGTTCATCTTCAACGATCAGAACTGTTGCTGCCTCTTCTCCATAGTGCTGTTCCCACGCTTCTAACACCTCTATGGCAGGGATAAGTGCCCGTCCTTTGCTGGACAGTATGTACACCGTTCGACCACCCCCTTCAACTGTCTCCGTCTTCGTTAAAACATTCCGCTCACAGAGATCAGACAGACCATCCGACAGCATTTTTGATGAGATACTTCCAAGGGAGCTTTCGAGTTCCGAATATCCCGCTCCTTCCAATTCGTTAACAGTATAAATGATACTCGGGTACCATTTATAAGCAAATATTTCTGTTGAAGCTTGTATCTGGCTCATTGTTATTTTGAATCCTCTAGTTAAGTCGATTACACGACTAATTGTATCTACTGGGTAAGAATCTCGCGGTTTATCAGAAGCTCTTTGAACCAGACTATCGCCAACCATCCTATTGTTCGACCACACAGTAGCCGAAGACAGGATAATCAATTGGGTGAAAATGAAGTTCTCAATGAGAGTACCAGCTAAGTAGTTAATCGAGATTAGATCTCTGGGAAGCTATGTGATATCCCCATCGTATGCATTGAGGCGGCCAGTCTCAACTACTCGCCGAGCTTGGATGTCACAGTTTCCGAGGATGGGCTAGTTTTGGGTCGAATCTCCGTCGATTTGAGATGCTTTCCACTGATCAAGCGTCGACTTCGGACCTTAGCGGGCGTGTCAACCAAGCGAGCATGAGAAACTACACGGATTTTGGCGCTACTGTACGGTGTCGCCACTCCCGAGCGGCGAACCCAGTAGGAAATCGGTCGCTCAGTCGGGTGGTATCAATGCCGAGACGACGACCTCGACACACTCACCGGCCGTCAGCACGGGCACGTGATTCATTTCCCCGTCGACGCCCGCTTTCAGGAGAAAGTCCGTCAACCGCCAGATATTATACAGCAACACCGCGAACACGAAATAAAACAGTCGAACTCGATAGTCCTCTGAGGACGTTTTCGCCAGAAAATCACTCTTGATGCTCATGTACTCGTTTTCGAATGGACCATCAACCCTCCGTATCGCATCACGGAGAGTAACCCCCTCACGAAGGTCGTTTCGGAGATCTATGTCGACCATGTACGCATGAGTCATTTGGCGGTCGTGTTCCATCAATCAGGGTATCGTTCAGAGCCAAAAACTAGATATTCTCTCGTCGAACGAGGTTCGTCGTTTGCACACCCTACTGCCAAGAGAGGCCCTGAGAAACCGTTGGCGGCGCGAGCGGACTCGGCGGGAGTTCGCCGCTCGGATCGGGGTCGTTGTATGCCTTCGGAGCCACGTCGTTCGGGGCGTTTGGATAGAACAACGAGGCAACGGCGTGGATGTGCTCGCGGCCGACATCGAGTTCGAACTGTCCACCTCCAAACATCTGGATATCATGCTCTCGGCAGTACTCGATTGTGTCGAAGAGCGACTGGACCGAGCCGAATCGGGATGGCTTGATGTTGAGCCACTCCGGTTCCCACGGGAGGTTTTCGACCGTCTCGACACCTCGAATCGGGTAGTCCCACGTCACACGGGCGTCCTCACCTTCGAACAGTGGTCGCGTTTCCTCGTTGAGTTCCGGGTCTTCGATGAGTGCCTCGGGAAAGCCCTCGATGATTCGCTCGTAAAGTTCTGGATCAGCAGGCTGATCCACTGTTGTCCCGTGGTATTGACCTTTGAGGTCGAGTGTTCGGACGGCGTCGGTTGCCGCGAGTCGCTCTATGACCGCTGTCGGCCACTCCGATGTCGGGTCGAGTTTGAACTCTAGTTCGGGGTTGCGGTCAAGCCAGTCGAGCACGACGTCGCCGGTCGGCGGCTCCTCCAGACGCGTACTCACGACGAATCGAACGGGGTCGTACGCGCGGCCGAGGCGATCAGCGAGGTTCGTATCGGACTGTTTTAATGCGAGGTCGAGCGCGGCGCTCTCGAACGCCCACTGTCGATAGTTGCGGAAGATCGATTGATTCGGTTCAGTACCGTGAAAGAAATCGATTTCGGACACCTGGCCCGAAAACTCGTCGAGAGTGTATTCACCCGTTATCGGGAAGTCCCCCGCGGAACCGTTGAGGGCTTCGTAGGCGTCGTTGTCGTACGTGACGTCCTCGCCACGCCCGGTTTCGCCATCGCCGTGTAACGAGACGATGGTCGTCGCTCGGGAGAAACCACTGGACGTGTCCCGCTCGCGCTGTTCGAGATTGTAGCCCTCGATTTCGAGTTCCAATTCGGAGACCTGATCGTACAACATGATGAGTCATCATTCGACCCGAGGCCGTTAATAAGTGTGAGTGACAGGCCTCGAACCTGATAACACTCGTGTCAGGAGTTCATCTTCCCTTTGGTCGGTGCTCGCTGAGGAAGGGGGCTTAGCGCCTGCAATCTGCTAATTCGACGGGCCTTGGCGAATTTGTTCCCGGAGGGTGAAACTGGAAGTGTCTCTTTCAGACCCGTCATCGGAGTAGAGTACGACGAGATCTCACGTACACCACCTTCGATCCAGAGCGCGATCCTGTTCGATACCCATATCCGTGACTACCGTTCCACCCTTCCCGAGATCGACGTCCCCATGCTAGTCTGTGCGGGCACCGCAGAGACACGAGACAGCGTCGACGCTGTTCGTTCTGTCGCGGAACGCGTTCCCGATTCGAGGGTCGAGCTGTTCGAGGCAAGCGGCCACGGTCCACACTACGAGGAACCCGAGCAGTTCAACCGAATCCTCGACCAGTTCGTCGATTCCCTTTGAGAGACACGGGAATCGCAACAGCGTCGAACATGTCTTTCGAGCGGTAAAACGACGAACGCCCTCGTTCTCAAACTGTTTCAGCCACGCCAGGGCGGAAACTGCTGATGAGTAGCTCAACTCATTCGTCTTCCCATGGAATCAGCTAATTTGAACGCGACCCCACGAACGCACCCGGAACGCGCGCAGCAAGACGTGCCGGGTAGTATTGATGGAGCCCGTGTCGACGCTGGCACTGAATCAGTGGGGCGCGGCCGAGTTCGATTATTCGCTCTGCTCGTGGTCAGCGATCCGGAACATCCACTCCTCGGTCTCCCAGTCGACGTCCGGTTCCTCGAGGAGTTTCGCCTCGTTGAGATCGAAGACTCCAACCTGTTCGTCTGTTCCGGGATCGCGGAGCACGAACTCGTGACTGACGTCGTTCTCCGAGAATCGCGCCGTGTCGTACAGTCCGGCATGGAACATCTGGCGCTGCGCCGCGCCGCCGCCGGGAGGGGTATCGGAAAGGACCAACGTGACGATCCTGTCGTCGACCTCACTGTCGAGGTTCTCCGAGAGCTGACCTGCACCCTCGAACTCCTCGATTATCGACCGCAGTCGCTCTCCTTCGACGACGAGAAGCCCGGCATCGATAGCGAACCCGCGCTCCGTCTCCTTGGGGTGGTCGAGGTACTCAGGATACGTCCGGAGCCCCGCATCCCAAGGCTCCTCAGTCCCGTATTCCGTCCATTCTGCGACACGTGATTTGACTGTGGTTTGGATCATAGGACCACCCCGTTAGTTGCTCTAATTAATTTTCGAACGAGACGAGCATCCGCTTCGTCGTGGAGTGCTTCATCCTACCCGATGGTCCATCTCGCAACTCAGTATACGGCGTCGACGGTGCCCGTGGCAGCATCGAGGTCGACCATGTCCCGTGCCTTGGCGAACAGTTCGCCTTCTTTCATGACGGGATACCGGTAGGCGTGTTCGCGGTCTGTTTCCTCGGCGACCCACTCGATCCCGCCTGCTGACGAAACGCGGACCAGATTCCGGGTCGGGGTCGCCCCGAACTCGTTTCCGGCGTCGAGTTGCTCTGGCTCTAGGACCACCATCAGGTCGTCCTCGAACGGTAGCACTGTCGAGACTGGTCCCGGGAGGGAGAGGCTCCAGCCGGCATCGTGAGACACCTCGCCGTCGTAATCGACCGTGAACCCGTCGTCGGTGAACGAGTGCACCCGCTTGCTTTCGTTTGGCATCGAGAGCACGTGGTCGTACTCGACCCGTACCCTGGCGTAGAGGTCGTCGTCCGGGAGTGCTTCGTGGCTATCGACGCCGGGCTTCCACTCCTGGTCGAGCCAGCTCAGGTGCAAGGAGACGATGGGGGAGTCGTACCCCGGGTGTGAGATGGTAGCCAGCTCGCCCGGTTCGAGCGGACCTTCAATCTCGAGCAGATCGCCGTCCCGTCTTACTGATAGTTCGGACCTCCCTCGTCGAATCTCGGTCACCGTGTGGAACCGCGCGCTGTTGTAGTCGCTCCCCTCTGGGAGGAAGTCCTCGTGAATCCGGATATCGCCGAAGTCGGGGACGGTGAGATATCGGAACATGTCGAACGGGTCGTCCCACGCTCGTACGACGGCATTCTCGAACAGCATCACCTGGTTCGTACGAAGCGTATCAATTGAAAGTTCGGGCGGTGAAGACATCGGCAATCTGGAATAACAGGCTACATAGAAGCTGGCTGGCGTAGCCGGTTCGGATGCAATCGACGGGACGGCTCGGCGAGACCCGTGTTCCAGTGTTCCGAGCGTTTCGGTCGTGGTCCCGTCGTCGCCGTTCCGAGTTCAGTCGAACCGTCGAACGAGGTGGCCCGTCGTAGCGTCGAACCTCGCATTCGGGCTGCTCCACTTCAGCGTGTACAGGTCGTCGTCGCAGATGAAGGCGTCGCGAATGCTGACAGTCGAGTCGTCGCCTTCGGCGTCGACGATCCAGTCGAGGTCGCCGTGCTCGTCGATCCTCGCGACCGGTCTGGCGTCGGGAACGACGACGTCCGGGTCGTCGACGCCTGCCTCAGATGGGTCGAACACGAGGATGGCACCGGAATCGTGTCCGTACCCGTATCGTATCGCGTTCGAGAACGCTATCTCCCGGCCGGAGTCGTGAGCGACTCGGCCGTCGTAGGCGAATTCGAGGGTCGTGTCCGGAAGGCGACGAACAGTCGGGGCGACCGACCGTTCGTCGGTTCGGGTTCCGTCGTACGTCCAGTGGACGACCACCGTCACGGTCTCGGTCGGCGTTGCGCTGGCGTCCGGAAGTCGATCCACCGGCAGGGTCAACGTCGTCTCTCCGTCCGCTCCGCCGGTGGGAGTGTCCAGGGATACCGTCGCCGTCTCGTCGTCGACCCGCTCGACGGTGCCGCGCCACTCCGAGAGCGACGCAGTGGCGAACTCGACGAACGAACGGTCGCTGGCCGCGATACCGGTACGCATCTGATACTTGGTTCCGACGAACGGGATCTCTTGCGGGAGCGCGTCGTGCGGAAGGACGACCCGGTAGTCGACGGCGGCGCTCTCGAACGTTCCCAATCCATCGTCGCTCACTGCCGAGAGCGTCGCGTCCCACGTGGCGACGGAGAGCGCCGGGTCCTCGAAGACGCGCTCGACAGCGGCCGCATCCGGCTGGTCCGAACGGGTTCGTTCGAGTTCGGCCAGCGATTTGTCGGTCCGCCAGAGTGCCCGTGCCGGGTCGTGTTCGAGCCGAACGGAGATCCCGTACGTCGATCCGTCCTCGAACCGGTCGTCAGGACTGTCGACCTCCGGAAAGCACTCCCAGTCGTAATAGGATACGATAGCTGCGAACAGGTCCTGGTCGACCGCCGGGTCAGGATGATCGACGTGGAGCGTATTGCTCCCGTAGGTCGCTGCCGACCGTATCTCGGTCCGCCGGAATCCAACGTCGACCGTCCTCTCCACCGGCTCGGCCGTGACCTCGTACTCGACGTAGAGCGGACCGGTACCATGCATCGACAGTGGCGTGTAGTCCCTGTGAACGTAGCACTTGAGCGCGTTCCAGTGTATGTCCGCTATCGGTCCATGATTCTTCTCCCACTCCGCGAACGTGCTTAGAGATGCAAGCATTGAGGACGCTCATTTATGCAGTGCTCGCCGTCAGTAAATATGACCACCGGAGGCCGGATGTCCGTTCCGGACATCTCTGAGCGATAGTGAACCAGGAGTTCGACGTGCACCCCGTCGAGTCCGTGTCACCGCTGGCACTGGATCGATGAGGCACGGCCGCGGTCGGTTATTCGCTCTGCTCGTGGTCTGCGATTCGGAGCGTCCACTCCTCGGTGTCCCAGTCGACGTCCGGTTCTTCGAGAAGCTTTGCCTCGTTGAGCTCGAAGAGCCCCACCTGCTCGCCCGTTCCGGGGTCACGCAGCAGGAACTCGTGACTGATATCGTTCTCCGAGAACCGCGTCGTATCGTACAGTTCGGCATCAAGCGTCCAGCCCTCCCTGGCGTCGTCGCCGACCAGACCGTCGCAGAGGGATAGCCTGACGGTTCTCTCCCCGACCGTCTTCGTCAAGGACTCTGATAGCTGATCTGTACCGTTGAAATCCCGGATAATCGACCGCAAGAGTTCCCCTTCGAGGATGAGTAGCCCTGCTTCGACAGGAAACATGCTGTCGTCCTCGTCGGGATGATCCGGATACTCGGGATACACCCGAAGTCCCGAATCTCCCGATTTGTCCGTCCCGTAGTCGGTCCACTCAGCCACTCGCAGTTCGACTTCTATTTCAATCATGCCGTGCCGATTCTCTTCGGGTTTCTTATTTTTTGGGGAGTCGCTCGGCCTCTTCGTCTTATTCATCGTCGACCGCTTCGTCTGGACCGATTAGCGCTCCTTGTTCGGTGACCACGAACTCGAGGTTCCCGTCTTTTCCAGTGATATAGATCGGCGTATCTCGGTCGCGCATCTCGTCGATTATCTCTTTGTCATCGATATATTTCGTACTCGCGGAAACGACCACGGTATCCGGATTGGTCTCCAGAAGTGCTTCGCCGTTAGCGGAGTCACTCCCATGATGACTGAGTTTCAGCACGTCGACGTCGCCGAAGTCGTCGGAGAGCTCTTCTTCGAGTGCCTCACGGATGTCGGCAGTGAAGAGGAAACTCTGCGACTTGTACTCTACCCGGAGCACTATCGAGTTACAGTCCAGTTTCTTCTGACATGTGATCGCCGATTCGTCCCTTGGTCGATCATTCTCGGGTGGGTTGAGTACGTCCAGTTCGACACCCGTACCTAACGCTAACTCGGATCCGTCACCGCGTGAAAGTCGCTCCACGGGGATGGACATCCCTTCGAGAGCTTGCCGCACTCGTTGTTGTGTCTGTCCGAGATCGCCGTCGTCGTCCTCTGCCCATGAGTCCATTTACATATAGTTTCCCGATGGTAATCTCGCCACTCTCGTGAGCATCAAGTAGCCCCGAAAGACCGCTGAGATGGTCCGAGTGATTGTGCGTAATCACGACGTAATCGAGACGGTCGACACCGAGTCGAGAGAGTTCATCTGCTACCCGATTCTTCGCCGGGCCAGTATCGATTAGCATATTTTTACCGTTCGGCGCCTCTAGAAGGATGCTCGTTCCTTGTTGTACGTCCAGATAGGTGACTTCGAGATCGTCGTCCGGACACCCGTCTCCTTCGTTATCGTCGTCGTCGAGAGCCAGCGAGAGTTGCTCCATGTTCGCGAAGGTGTCGGACGAGCGGGTCGCGACGCCGGCGGTGGTGCTGATGGAGTCGTTGTCGCCGGTGGGGAGGTCGCAGGCGTTGGTGAACTCCTCGTCGAGTGCGACCTCGGCGACGTCGTCGAGGTCGCCGCTGGCACCGGCGAGCAGGAGCTCGCTCATCCCACCGGGACTCCCGCCGCCGTTCGGGACGTTCCCGCTCATCGAGGGGTCTTGCGTGTTCGGCGTGAACCCGGGGCCGACGTGGCCAGGTCGTCGAGTGCCTGGTCCGTTCGTGCTTGCCGAGTGTGTTCGGCGATACCCGCTCACCGAAGCGCTCAGAACAGTGTAAAGTGGTCAGTGGCCGTATCGGTTCCACAGTTCGATCGCGTCGACCTCGGCCGCCGTGGGTGTGGCGTCGCGGTCGTACTCCAGCGAGAGCGAGAGGTGTCTCTCGTCCGCAGAGTCGACGAGCGAACTCGGCACTCCGTCGTCGGGTACGATGAGCGTCCCAGAGACTTCGGCTGAGTTCTTCCAGCGCAACGAGAACCGGGTGTCTCCATCAGATTTCCTCTCGTCGGTGATGGAGAACGTGGTCCGGTTCGACGCCGGATGGGCCTCGTCTCCTTCGAGTGCCTCCAGGTCGGGGTCGACGGCGGCGTACGTCTCGAAGTACGCGCCCTCGAACCGGCCGTAGTACGGGAGGCGCTCTGCTGGATACGTCACCGTCATCGTCGGGAACGCAGCGTCGGCGTCCACCGGGTCGAGCGCAATCGTCGCCGCGTCCTCCGCGAGAGCGACGACCTCCCCGTCGAACGCCCATACGTCCGCAGCCGTTGCGACCATCGCTGCGTCGTCGGACCTACCGACGTTCGGCGGGCGTTCCGACCCGAAGCGCAAGTCTCTGATTGTCGGCGCTGACAGGATGCCTTTCAGGGCCTGTTCGTGGTCGTACTGGATGGTCGCGGCGAGGTAACAGGATGCATCCTCGTCCCTCAACGGGTCAGGCACGTCTTCGAAGCGAAGCGCCAGATCTCCTTTGGTCTTCTCCGCGAACTTGGTCGATGCGTCTACAATCGAAATGTCGAACCAGCATTCCCCCTTGCTCGGCTTCCGGTCCGATTCCGCTACGAACGTACTCATCCCGGTGTCGGTCGGCACCGGTCTCTGCGGTTTCGACTCGTGGAACTCGAAGTCGAATACGAACCGTGCACCATCGTATCCGGCTCCCTCGGGAAGTATCCACGCCGGAATCTCTATCACTTGCCCTTCATCCTGAGGAGCACCTGGCTCTCGTGTGAGCCAGATCATGGCGATGCCTTCACTATACTCGCCGATTTGATGCAATAGACCGTATCGATCGAGTTCCAAAATCATGGAGGGTTCAGTGTTATACTGCGCTAAAGAGAACTTGATACTTCTGGTAGATCGTATCTGGTGTGGAATCCGGACGAGTTGGACGAATACTTTCACTGCATTCGTCCTCGTCGTCTTTGAATTCCTGCTCGATGAGTTCTTCCGGAACTGAGATTTCGATCCGGTCTTGGAGGGACTGGTAGAGTTGTCTTCCCCAGAATGTAGTATATCGACTCTTGCACGGCCGTCCAGAACGCAACGCGTTGCCGAGCAGTCCATCGATCCGTGTCTGGTGATTCTCGTTCGATACGTGATTCAACGCTAGACGTGCGGACCTTCGCCCCGCTTTACTCAACCGCTGTATCGATTCCACAGTTCGACGGGGTCAGGTTTCCCGTCCACCGGCGTCGAATCTTCATCGTATTCGAGAGAGACGGCGACGCGAACCGAGTCTCCGGTGTCAATGTCGCCGAAAGCGCCTGTCGGGACGGTTAATCGTTCCGCTGTGTCACCCGTGTCGAACTCGATGGTTGTTTCACCATCTTGGGTCCTCGTAACATCGCCGACATAGCTCCGTATCCGGGGTTCCTCGCGGTACTCGTCTGCTACGAACCAGTCTGTGCCATGGACTTCGATGACGACGTCGAATCGCGCTCCCTCGTAGCAGCCGTAGTACGGTACCGTTGCGTTCGATAATGTCAACCCTCCCTGTACGCCGCCGTCGTCGGCCTGAAGATGGAGCGTACTCGAACGATCACCGACGTCGGTTACTTCACCCAAGAACGCACGGGTCGGAACATCGGTCTGTTCTAGCGCATACACGCCATCCGCGGCTGCGACGTACACGGTCCCGTCACGATGACAGTGGTCAACGTAGCCTGCGGTCTCGTACCGCCATTGCAGTCGGCCGTCCGTCGCAGCAAGTGCCGTGGAGCCGGCGTAGAGATGGTTTTCGGTGGCGGTCACCTCGCCAAGACTGTGGTCGAATTGCCTGCGGACTTTACCGTCTGTCGTCGCCAGTTCGACGCCGTCCTGCCCGTGCTGTGAGACGTAGATGGAGTCGCCGGCGCTGGCGAGACTCCCGATACCCGGCCCCTCCACGTCGACGCGCCAGACTACGTCTCCGGTTTCGGCATCCAACCTGAAAACCGCTGGTTCGCCGGTCAGACAGACCACCGAATCGTCCAGCACGATGGGCTTGGCTCTGACGGGACTCTCCGCGTCGGACTGCCACATGAGGGTACCGGTCGCCGCATCGAGGGCATACACCGAACCATCGCGGGATCCAACGTAGACGACTTCGTCGCGAACGCAGGAGGTTCGTATATCGTCGCATCTGCTTCGAAGGTCCAGCGAACGGTTCCCGTGTCTGCATCGACAGCGACGAGCTCGGGCCCCTCTCCCGCGTAGAGCGTCCCTTCGTCGAACAATAACGTGGATGCAGCTACGTCCGCGAGTCGATGCCCAGTTCCGGTACGAGTCTCGAGGCAGTGTAAGCCATCCGTATCTCGGACGTAGAGCGATTCTCCGTCCACGGAGAGCGTCAGCGCCGAGACGTCACGCAGGTCCGTTCGAGACCACTGTGGAACGACTCCAGGCGTCGTCCCTGTCAACCCTCGTTGGCGTTCGTGGATACGCTTCGGCGACGGAGCCCGAGCCTCCGAGAGCGTGCGTTCGTGGTCGTACGCAATCTGGAGTGCAACTGTTGTCTGGGCTCCTTCCGCTAGCAGCGAATCAGGGAGCGCTGCACTATCGAGAGCTAGCTCGTAAACGTTACTCTCATCCGTTCCATCTGGGGTCCGGAACTTCCGAAGGACGAATGTACACTCTCCCCGACTGGACACTGCCAAATTCTCCGCCTGGCAATACGTCGTGGACGTGACGTCATCGACGAGGACGTCCACGTCAGGGTCGGACTCCGTGAACGTCACCGTAACGTCGAGGTACATTCGTTCGGCTCGGGCGACGGTCGGAAGGACGGACGTGGGTATACCTAGCGACGCGTGATCGAACTCCGTCTCCGACTGGAAGACGACCCGACCGCCTCCCGGTTCCACATCTTCCGTATAGCCTTCCAGATTGAGAGTCGTATCCATGCTGTTACGTCCGGACGGGTCCAGTTTCAACCTGGCGAGAGGCTGTGAACGCTTGAACGGCTCCGGTCGTGGCGCGTATCTCTCTGTTTCGCTTGGTCATCCGCTGCCGAACGTTTCCTCGATTTGCGTCTCACGTCGAAGAGCACCCGTTAGTTCGTGCTTGCAGAGTGTGTTCGTCGACACCCGCTCCCGAAGCGCTCGGCACAGGGGACAGTCGTCAGTGGCCGTATCGGTGCCACAGTTCGACCGCGTCGACCTCGGCTGCCGTGGGTGTGGCGTCGCGGTCGTACTCCAGCGACCACGTGAGATGCGTCTCGGCGTCGTCCACCGCGCTTGGGACCCCGTCGGAGGGGATCGAGAGCGTACCCGTGACGTCGTCCAGGACGGTCGCGTGCAGCGCGAATTCGGTGCGCTGGTCCGTCTCGTTCACGTCGGCGACCGTGAACGTGGTGCGGTTCGACGCCCGATGCGTCTCGTCGCCCTCCAGTGCGTAGAGGTCGAGGTCGACGGCGACGTACGTCTCGAAGTGCGCGCCCTCGAACCGCCCGTAGTACGGCAACCGCGCAGCCGGAAACGTTACGATCATCACCGGGACATCGACGTCGTCGCCGTTGTCGTCGAGAGCTTCAGCCTGCCCGATGGTTCACCTCACAACTCAGTAGAGGGCTTCGACGGTGCCCGTGGCAGCATCGAGGTCGACCATGTCCCGTGCCTTGGCGAACAGTTCGCCTTCTTTCATGACGGGATACCGGTAGGCGTGTTCGCGGTCTGTTTCCTCGGCGACCCACTCGATCCCGCCTGCTGACGAAACGCGGACCAGATTCCGGGTCGGGGTCGCCCCGAACTCGTTTCCGGCGTCGAGTTGCTCTGGCTCTAGGACCACCATCAGGTCGTCCTCGAACGGTAGCACTGTCGAGACTGGTCCCGGGAGGGAGAGGCTCCAGCCGGCATCGTGAGACACCTCGCTGTCGTAATCGACCGTGAACCCGCCATCGGCGAACGAGTGCACTCGCTCGTTCTCCTCGAGATCTTCGGGGAGTTCGCCCGGTCGCCATTCTCGAATCGTTTCCGGAGAGAATCCCGTCTTGCGGACCGAGAGCGCGTGGTCGTACTCGAGTTCCAGCTGAACGTGGAGTTCGCCGTCGGGGAGGTCGTCCGGGGTGTCGATTCCCGGCTTCCAGTCCAGAGCGAGAAAGGTCATATCGAGAACCACGATGGGCATCTCGTAGTCAGGGTGGTGGAGGTTCGCGAGCTCTCCAGGTTCGAGTGGCCCCTGCAGTCGGACGACACCGTCCCCCCGATCGACCGATAAACCGGAGCTACCACTGTCGATTCTCACTGTCGTGTAGAACTGCGCACCACAGTAATCGCCGCTGGTCGGGAGAAAATCCTCGTGAACGCGAACGCTCCCGAAGTCGGGGACGTTGATATGTCGATATACGCCAAAGTCCTTTTCGTAACTCCGGACGAGACTGTTCTCGAATAGCATCGCGATTTCCTATCTCTTAGAATAGACTTGAGCGTTGGGGAGATGATCGCTGATACAGGGGTTGTCCCGCCACTACAGTTCGACAACGTCGAAGTGAGTATCTCGACTCGGTGGCTTGGAATTTCTCGGACACGGAAACCAGCCTCATGCCCGTACGAGGAGATAGTCTTCGTCTAGTTCCGTGCAAATGCCACGGGGGATGCAGAGGCCGAGTCATGATGGACGTGCGTTGCCGATTGCGGAGTGAGGCGGTCAGTGGCCGTATCGCTTCCAGAGTTTGACTGGGTCCGGTTTCGCACCCGCTGGTGTCTCGTCTTCGAGATAGTCGAGGAACAGCGCGATGTACCCCGACCAATCACCAGACGAATCGAGCGGAGCAATTGGTTCGTCATTTAAACTCAATCTACCCTGGCGTTCTTCATCGCCGATGCCGGAGAGCGTGATAACTCCATCACCCGACTCTTGTGCGCGGTACTCGAAGGTCGTCGGCGACTGCCTCGGTCGTCCGCCTGTGACCGCCGACAGCGATTCGTCGAGTGCGAGGAAGACGTCGAAGGCGGCTCCTTCGAACCGACCATAGTAAGGCAGCGCCTCCACGGGAAGATCGACCCATCCGACATCCTCGCTGGAGGAGGACGAAAGCCTGAGCGAACCAGCGTTGTCGATCGAGTCGACGGAGCCCCTGTACGTTCGTCGAACTGCGCCCGTCGGTTCGAGCGCGTGCACACTACCGTAGTCCTCCGTGATGTGTTCGTTCGGTGAAAATACCGTCCCGTCATGGACATCGAACGGGGACCGGGCCATGTTCGGCACTTCGTGTCGCCACGACGGTGTTCCAGTCTCGAGGTCCAACGCACGGACGGTGTCCGCACCATGGGTCTCCTCCTTCGTGACGATGTACACTGTGTCGTCCTCGATGACTGGCGGTACGTCCCGAGCACTCCCGTTCGGGAGCGTCCGCGTCCACTCCTTCGTCCCGTCGCGAGCGTCGAAGGCGACGATGGTCCCGTGTAGCGTGATGACGACGACGGTCCCCGCGCCCGCGGCCGGTCGAGTCTCAACGGTGTCGTCCACGCTCGCAGTCCAGGAGTGCTCGCCCGAGCCGGTATCGACCGCTCGGATGTGTTTCCCGGCTGGGAACACGACGCTGCCGGTGGTCGCGACCGGTGGCGTCTCCACCCCGGTCGTCGAAACCGACGTGATTCGGTCGCCGGTCCGGGCGTCGAGTAGCGTGACCGTCCCGCCATCGGGACCGGCGGTCGCGAGCGTGTCACTTTCGACATCGAGCGCAAGCGCCGAAATCGAACCGTCGAACGGCTTCATCCACTCCCGGCGACCGGTCTCTGTGTCCACGGCGTGCACCTCGCCCGTCGACGTCGCGACGTACAGCGTCCCGTTTTCCCGGGGCGGGAACGTCTCCAGGGCGTCACTGACCTCATACGTCCAGTGCGTTCTGCCGGAGTCCGCGTCGAGCGCATGGACGCGCTCGAAGGACGGATACACCGTTCGCTGTGGATCGGCCTCACCACCCGACGCCGATTCGCTCTCTGACAGCGCTCTAGACCAGATTTGGGCTCCGGATTCGACGTCCAGTCCCACGGTCTCGCGAACGGTGGGAACGACGACGGTATCGGCGACGGCCGATGCCGCGAACCTGCAGCGGTCCGTCTCGAGTGGTGTCGCCCAGCGCTCGCGGGCCCCCGGCGTCGTCCAATCGAGCACGCCCGCGCTCACGTGAAGCCTCTTTGGCGTGTCGGTCGAACGCCGAAGAGTCGCGGCCAGATCGTAGTCCAACTCGATGATGACGTACCCGGAATCACCGTCGGTGGTCAACCAGTCCGGTGCCTCCTCGAGCGACCCCTCGACGAAGCGAGAGTCGCCGAGTTCGAACCAGTCGCCACAACACCGGATTTCGGTCTCCAGACGCGACCCGAAGTCGGTAACGGTGCCTTCGACGCCGCTTGGCTCCTTGCTGAACGTCATCTCGACGTCGCAGCGCGCGCCACCGTGCCTCGCCCACCTCGGCAAGTCGTCCGTTGGCAGGGTCAGGAACCCCTGTTCGTCGTCGAAATGCAGGTCCGGTGATCGCTCGGCGAACGAGACGACCGTCTCGAATCTAGTCGACTGAGTCATTTGTTGGAATCAAACGAATACTGCGTGTCCAGCACGGCCGAACGTTCCAACTCTGGTCACATCAAATCCCCTCCATTCGGATACTGGACGCCGTTGTCTCTTCCCGATTGTCTACAACATCGTCTTCGGGAGAACCACCCCCCATCGACGGACCAGTGTTCCCTCAGTCCAGACAGCTATCGCCCTGTATGTAGAGCTACTCGTGGCGTTTCTGCCGGAGTCTACTGGCGTCGGGTTTGGCAGCTTCTGGCGTTGCCTCGTCGTCGTATTGGAGGTATATCGAGAGGAACGCTCTGGTACCGGTCTCCTGAAGGGTCGCTGGCATCGTTGCTGTACTAATTGCTTCAACAACCGTCGCAACCGGTGCCGGTATCATCAGTAACGCAAATCGCGTGATGGCCCATGCCGGATGGCTCAAACGGCTCTCCGGCGTTGTGATGATCGTTGCTGGAGTCGGCCAACTCTATCTCTCGCTCATTGTATACTGAACAATTATCCAATGATGATCGATCGTCGAAGGATATGGCTTCTCTCTTCAGAGAGGACGTTGTTCAACGTATTCGCGTGTCTTTCCCTGCAACACGTATTCAGTCTGTTGGAGGTCTTCGATCGTCCCCGAACCAGTGATGAACATCGCCGTCTGTAGTTCAGCGATCAGGTCCTCGACTCGTTCGATGACAGCGTCTGGCCCGTCTGTAGCCGGTTTCAGGAACGGTTTCGCCAGCCCGCCGGCGAGGGCACCTAATGCAATTGCTTTTGCCACGTCTAATCCTGTCCGGACACCCCCACTCGCGATTACGCACTCGTGTTCGGCAACACACTCGATCGTGCTCACAGCGGTTGGGATACCCCATTCTCGGAATAGGGTGCCGATCCGTTTCTGTCGTGGTGCATTCGCGGCCGCTGCACGGTAGGCTTCGATCCCAGACCACGTCGTACCGCCTTTTCCAGCGACATCAATTGCGTCAACCCCTGCCGCGGTTAGCTTTCGGGCAGTCTCCCCGGAGATTCCGTTGCCCGTTTCTTTGACGATGATCGGCACTGAAAAGCCCTCAGATACTTGTTCGATCGCAGCTAAACAGTCCCGTCCATTGACATCCCCTTCTGGTTGGGCGGCTTCCTGGAGAAAGTTCAGGTGGACCGCGAGCGCATCGGCTTCGATCATCTCGACCGCACGTTCAACTGTTTCGATGTCGTACTCCCGGAGTTGTGCCGCGCCAAGATTTCCGTAGATGAACGCATCAGGCGCGGCATCGCGGACGACGGTATACGATTCAAGCACGCTAGTATCGTCGAGTTCGAGGCCAGCTCGCTGGCTTCCGAGCCCCATCGCGATGCCAGTCTCGCTGGCAGCACGAGCCAACGCCCGATTGATTTCTGTGGTGTTTTCGTGCCCCCCGGTCATACTCTCGATGAAGATTGGAGCGGATAGCTTATGTCCCAGAAATTCGATGGACAGGTCGATAGCGTCGTAATCGAGTTCCGGGAGCGCGTCATGGACGAGCTGAATGTCTTCGAAACCTGTGCCTGTGGTTTCGACGTCTCGCTCCTGTACGATCCGGAGGTGGTCGTCTTTTCGATCTTCAGTCTCCGATGGTCCCTGCCCTGTCATTAACTGAACTTGCAAAAGGAGTAGCAAAAGTACACTGGTATTTTGACTGTTCAGCGTATTGGGTACTCTTGGGATGTAGTAATCGCCCCCGCGATGTACTCTAAATCAGCATATTGGTCGGTACATCAAGTCGATGCACAGAGGAGCTGATCAGGAAGCATTTGATTGTGCAGCCGGTTCGGGGTGTCTAATGTAAAAATCGCCGATCGTTCTACACGGAACAACTTCTAGTCCATTGGAATAGATATTCTGTAGTTACAATGACGTGGCAACGCATATGCGTCGAGAACACCAGTCTCAACTACTGAGGAACTTAATCGAGTTGAGAGCTAGGACTGAATGCATTTGTCCTTGGACGGTTGTACTGAACGGACCTCTCGTGCTGAATACGCACACATACTGAACGCGAGCGACTCCGATTACTGTCAACAATGGCGGTCTCGCACTCGCTCGGGTAAGCCCATCGCCCACAGCTGGGGCACTCCGCGAGCCCTTTCGGCACCTCAGCGTCTAACTCCAGCAGCGCCACATGGATCTGCTCGCGGGCGGCTGTAGCGCCCGCGTGTAGGCCTGAGCCAGCGGGCGGATCGTGCAAGATGAACTGGCCTATCGAGTCGTATTCGTCGTGGTCAAACCAAATTCCGACACGACGCGTACGTCCGATTCCAGCCCAGTGAGCGATGTTCGGTCGTACAGCGGCGTCGAGTCGTACACGGGCCACTTAGCGTACGAACGCCGAGCGATACGTCGAAAGACAGTTCGCTGGAAATCACGAGCCAACGCCACGCTCAGAAATCCTCGGTGAAGACTCTCACCTCGCCTTCGTTGGTAATTCCGACATCAATAGTCGTCTTCAGTTCGTTCTGGTTCGTACACTCTTCGAGAACCCCATAGAGATGTGTATAGAGCTCTGGACGACAGTAGGCGATTTTGATGCCAGCTTCGTCTGCATGTGAATAGACGCTGGCGACCATCTTATCGAAACTTGTCCCCGAAGAGACGGAAAACTGGATCGGCGACCGTACCGTCCGGACGAGTTCCAATGTTCGACGAGCCTTTTCGATGTTCTGTTCTGCCGCTCGTTCGATAGCACTGATATTCGAGTCGGTTGTTCCCAGTCGGTCCGCAACTTCCTGCTGTGTCTGCCCTTGCTCTCGGAGTTCGAGTATCTCCACCTGCCGCTCAGTCAATGTCGTCGATTCTGCAGAGGTCATACAGGGTCAAACAGATGTGTTTGAGATAAGTTTTTCTCTCAAACGGGTCTCGATCTTGTATGAATGACTGATGGATCCCCTACTGCGCGACGACGATTTCTCCTGACTGCTGGCACGGCGGCCGTCGCTGGTATTGCGGGCTGTACAAGTTGGACCAATCAAGATGGGAGTCGATCGACGATCACCATCCTCGCGGCTGGCAGCCTCCAGAATGCACTAGCTAACGGGCTCAAGCCTGCTGTAGATGTCCCAGTTAACATCGAATCGCACGGCTCGGCGACGGTCGCTCGAATGATCGACGAGGGACAACGTGACCCCGACATCGTCTCGGTCGCCGACGTGGCGCTGTTCGAGGAGCCGCTGTCAGCTCCGTGGTACTCCGTTTTCACCAGCAACTCCGTCGTCATTGCGTACAATCCGGACACGGCTGGCGGGGAACGTCTGGCCGACGCCGGAACCAAGCGTTGGTACGAACCAATGGTCGACGGGGATGTGAACATCGGTCGAACCGACCCTGATCAAGACCCACTTGGATATCGTGCCCTATTCATGCTCGAACTCGCCTCACGCTACTACGACGATGCATCGAATCTCAGAGAACAGATCCTTCAGCAGGATCAGATCTATCCCGAAACATCGTTGATCAGCCAGTTCGAAACCGGTTCCATCGACGCTGCTATTGCCTACCGCAATATGGCCGTCGAACGCGATTACGAGTACATCGAGTTACCGGACCAGATCAATCTGAGTAATCCACAGTATACCGAGAATTGGTACTCTACAACCTCATACACCCTGCCAAACGGCCAGGAAGTCCACGGTGGGCTCATCAGTTACGGCTCGACCATTCGGCACATGAGCGACGCTGCAGTTTCCGTGTTCGACGTCCATACGACCGGGAGTTATCTCGAAGAGCACGGATTCCTCCTACGCGATCAATTCCTTTCCTATACGGGCGACGTGCCCCAGAGTGTCAGACAGGTAACCGACCAATCCAGCGAGACTGAATCCCGACTCGGCGGACCAGATAAAGAGCTATCGTCGACGGTCTCGGACATTACTGTCCTGGTTTGAATGGCGACAGGTTCACACTCGAACCGATCGGGAACGGACACATTCGGGTTCGACTGGCTCAGCGTTGCGCTCGTCCTCGGGGGCGTGCTACTCCTGTATTACGTTGTGCCGATGGTGTCGTTGTTTCTCTCGGTACCGGCCGGAGAGATCCTTGCTCAGATGAACAATCCGACCGTCGTGGATTCGGCGACGACATCACTTCTGTCGGCGTCGATTAGCACAGTCATCGCCACCCTGTTCGGCTTGCCGCTCGCGTACTGGCTCGCACGCACCAACGGGGCTGTAACGAAGATAGTTCTCGCAGTCGTGGTCCTCCCGTTGGTGCTTCCCCCGACGGTCGGCGGAATCGTATTGCTCACTGTCTTCGGCCCCAGCTCGCCGCTCGGTGAAGCCGCGATTGCTGCCGGGTTCCCACTCACACGGTCGCTCGCTGGGGTGGTACTGGCCCAGACATTCGTCGCGTCGCCGTTCGTGGTCGTCACCGCGAAAGCGGCGTTCGAGGGCGTCGACCAGACGCTCGAATACGCCTCTCGCTCGCTCGGAAAGAGTCGATGGACGACCGCCCGTAATGTGACGCTGCCCCTTGCTGGACCGGGGATTCTCGCTGGCATAACGCTTGCCTTCGCACGAGCGATCGGTGAGTTCGGCGCGACGATGATGCTGGCGTACTATCCACGGACGATGCCGGTTCAGATCTGGGTGGCGTTTATCGAGCTCGGCCTGGATAACGCTTATCCGGTGGCGATACTGTTAGTACTGATCGCTGCCGCGGCCCTGTTGATTCTCAATACCGTTGCCTCGAACCCATGGGAATGACACTCGAACTCTCTCGACTTCGAAAAGCCTACCGCCAGTTCGACTTCGGTCCGATGGATCTGACGGTCGAGGAAGAAGTACTCGCCGTCTTGGGACCGTCTGGCAGCGGAAAGACGACGCTCCTCTCGCTAATCGCCGGGAGCACCAGCCCCGATTCGGGATCGATTCAGCTCGATGGGCGAGAACTGGTCGGCTTGCCGCTCCAAGATCGACACGTGGGGATGGTCTTCCAGGAGGGAGCGCTCTTCCCCCACATGACCGCCCGCGAAAACATCGCGTACGCGGCCACAGCCAGCGATCGCGTCGACGAACTCGCGACGCTTTTCGAATTAGAGGACGTGCTCGATAGAAAGCCTCCAACCCTCTCCGGTGGAGAACGACAACGAGTGGCCCTCGCACGAACGCTGGCAACTGACCCTGACGTACTCCTCCTCGATGAGCCGTTGTCGAGTCTCGACGCGCCGATTCGGAAACGGCTTCGAGACGAACTGCACAGCCTGTTCGAATCGCTTGAAATCCCGGTTCTCTACGTCACGCATGACCAGCGAACCGCAACGGCACTCGGTGATCAAATCGCTATCGTTCGAGACGGTGACCTCGAACAGGTGGGCTCGCCGTCGACGGTGCTTACTCGACCGACGAACCGATTCGTCGCCCGCTTTACCGGGAATGAGAACCTCTTTGATGGGACAGTGATCGACCGAACAGCAGACGGAACAACGGTTCAGCTCAGTGATATCCAGTGCCGAACGACCGCGTCAGATATCCATACGTCGACGGTGACGGTCTGTATTCATCCATCGCGGGTAGAAATCGAAGCCCCCTACATTGCCGACGGTGACCGAACGGTAAATACGGTCACTGGAACAGTTGCTCGCTGGTTGAATGAGGGGAGCGAATACCGGATCGATATCGAGATTGAAGCGGGGTCGTTCACTCTCACGGCGAACGTTCGTCCGCCGACGTTCGAACGACTGGCGCTTGAGAATGGCTCAGAGGTCCAAGTACTGATTCCACAAGATTCGATACATCTGATCCCCGGACGTGACTAGTTTCGAGCCGAATACACGCTGATTCGCGCCTAGTCGGGCACTCATAGAGAGAACCATATGCATTGAGACGGCCGGTCTCAACTTTCATCGGGCCTTGTTCTGCACGAGGTCATTCGTCGCCGAGTTCCGAAAGCCGAGCCTGGATTTCCTCAGCATCTGCCTCAGAGAGCGCCTCAACACCGAACTGGACGAGAAGAGGGTAGAAGTGGCGGTTTTTCTTGAACTCATTCTGACCTGCCTTTCGTAGTTTCAGTTGGGACTCGAGGTAGGTATCCTCCATTTCGTCAAGCACATTGTCTGGGATATAGATCGTCCGCCCGTTCCACTCGTCCTTGATATTCTCCTTCGTTTTTCTCGTTTCGTTCGTTTCACTCGTTGAAGTCGGTTCAGTCGTTTCGGTTGACGAACTGGTTTCCCTCGTTTCACTCACCTCACTCGTTTCGCTGGAATCGACCTCATCATCTTCCTCTTCATAGTTGCCCTCAATTCCAGAAGCATCGCCCCAGCCGTCGGTCATGCTTCAACCTCCTCAAGAACAGTCTTCTCAAACGTCTCGTCGACCCGGTCGGCGATTTCGGTGAACAACTCGCGAGCATCCTCGACGCGCTTGTTTTCCTTACCGAAGTCGAAGACGGACACCCCATCACGGATCGACTGAGAGAGGTCCGTGCGCTTCGGGATCTCGAAGACGGGGAGCGAGTACGCTGATTTGATCTCCTCGATCGTATCTCGGTGCTCGGCGTTCTGTTCGACCCGATTGCACACGATCGCGAGTCTTTCGATGTCACCGTACGCCTGTTCGAGCGAACTCAGTTGCTTCGCGAAAATTTGGAGACTATTGGCGTTGAGTTTCTCGGGGATGACCGGGATAACGACGTTACCGGTCGCGACGAGAGCGTTATCGGTGAGGACGTTCAGGGAAGGCGGCGTGTCCACGATAATGTAGTCGTAGTCCCTGTCGAGTTCATCGAGAGTCATCTCTAGTCGCTCTCTGCTCTTTGGCGCTTCCAGCAGCGTCTGGATGTTCTTGTTGTTCGCGAGTTTCTCACTCGCGGGGAGGATGTCGAACTCCCCGTGCTCGACGATGATGTCGTTCACTGACTCCATCTGATCGAAATCGAGCACGTCGAAAAGCGTTGTGCGGTCGGTATCGTAGTACAGATCGTTGTAGCCAAGCGAGCAGGTAAGCCCTCCGTGATAGTCGATATCGACTAAGAGGACATCATGTCCCCGGGCGGAAAGCGCGCCGCCAGTATGAATGACGTCGGTCGTCTTTCCTGCGCCTCCTTTCTGATTCGCCACGGTAATTCGTGCGGTGTTAGTGTCGGTCATATTCTTCGTTTCCCTCAGTTAGTTCGTTTTGCTCGTTTCGTTCGTTTTGATCGTTGAGTTCGGTGCGTTCGGCGAGGGTGTTTCACTCGGTGAGAGGATTACTACGATGTTAAAACCAACTGTTCGTTGTACTCGTTGAAGCAAACACACTCGTTCCCATCAACTCGTTCGTTCTATTCGTTTTGTTCGTTCCTCTCGTTCTGTCCATCAAGTTAGGGTAGCCAGCTCATCCCTCACCAGTTCGTTCCTCAAAATGCGTTCAACACATTCATTTAGCTCATTCAGTTCGTTTTGCTCGTTCCATTCGTTTTATTCGTTCCTCATATTCTGTCACTGGGGTCTCCAAAACTATCTTGCGTAAGGCAGATCGCCGAACAGGAGGGACTACTACACCAGATCCATCATCCGACGAAGTTCAGATTCAATATCCGTCCTCTGACCCAACTCCCAATTAAATCGCTCCTCCACGCCAGTGTCAGTGAACCTGAGTGACGCCCGCACATCACGACTCCGGTCGTGTTGCCAGAGTGCGAGAGCGTACGCGAGCATTTGAGGTCGATAGTGCGCTACTAGCTCATCCGAGGTAGTCGATGAGAGGTCGTTAGTCTTGTAGTCAATAATGTGGTAGGCGTCTGGAGTAACGAGCAGCCGGTCGATATCACCGACAATTCGTGACGCACCAATTCGGGCGACGACAGAGTACTCGTCGTAGGTCTCTTGGACTCGGGCATCGGCCTCAACCTGGTCTACAAATTCGACTGCATCAGCAGCGTGATCAACAACATCGCAGAGGTCCGCTTCTGTCGGCTCTTCGCCAGCCATCCGACTTAGACGTCGAATCAGAGTGGGCCACTCGTCTCTCGGTGGGCGGAGTTCGTTGAGCCGGTGGACGACCGTCCCAAACGTAGTGGGACTCAGCCCGGCTGACTCCCCACTCTGGGTGTAACTGTGACCGTCTGTAGACGTCTCCGCTACCGCATTCACGAGAGTCGTGGCCGCGATCCGTTTCGCCGGCGTTAGCGACGGCGGCGAAGGAATCGATATCTTCGGTGCTGAATCAACAGCGTCGTCGTCGGTGTGCCAGTCTACTGGGCGCGGCGGCGTGCGAACGGTATAGCTGGCTCCATCCATTTCACCACGGGCCTGTCCGTCCCGAATCGCCTCGGCCACGAGGGCTCCGTCGAGGAGGACTGGCTGAAGCCAGTCCCGCCAGCGAACCGCATCGACGAAGGCTGCTGGCTCTCCGAGCTCGATTGTACCGGACTCGTCGACGTCGATGTCGTGCGTGCCGCAGAGAAGGAGGTGATCCCGCGTTCGTGTACACGCAACGTAGAGGAGCCGTTTCGACTCTGCACGCTCTTGTGGACGCGACCGTCGGTCCGCGTACTCGTGGACAGCGGTCTTCTCGATCGAGAACGCATCGTCCGGATTCGGCCCACCGACTGCCGGCACCGGCGGCGCGTCATCAGTTCCGTCCACGAGTCGAACGTAGCCATGGTCGTCGACGGAGCGACCGAAGTTGAGGTCGCTCCCGAGGTCGGGGACGGTGACGATCGGGAACTCAAGTCCCTTCGCGGAATGGATCGTCATAATCCGGACGCCCTCGGCGTCACCCGGAATATCTGCCTCCCCCTCCCGAGGGTCGATCTCGGCCTGGCGGTCGATGCGGTGGAGCAACCCGGCAGCAGTATGAACCCCGTTCTCGCTCCAGGTGCGGACCTGATCGCGGAACTTCTCGACGTTCGCGACGGCCTGCCGACCGCGTTCGTCAGCACTCACGCTCGCCAGATACCCAGTATCGTCGATCACACGAGACAGCAGTCGGTTCCACGAGAGCACACCATCCTCAGACGGCGTCGCGCAACCACTGAGAGTCCGCCACGTCGTCAAGAGGTCGAAGGCGTCCGCCAGCTGTGGGTCGTCCGTCTCGGCGAGCGCGTCCCACACTGAATCGGCCTCCGCGACCGCTGGTGCAAGGCGATCATCTGCGAATCCGAACAGCGGCGACCGAAGAACACCGTAGAGGGAGACGTCGTCCTGCGTGTCACCGAGCACCCGGAACAGGTTCGTGAGCGCCTGTACCTCGGGCGTATCGTAGAACCCGACGCCACCCACGACCGTGTAGGGTATGTCATACTCCTCAAGCGCCCGTTGATACCGGTCCAGGTGGGTTCGCCGGCGGAGGAGGATCGCAACGTCGTCAGGCGTCGCATCGCGATGCTCTCCCGAGTCTGGGTCTTGCACCGTCGGCGGGTCGTCGAACAGACGGGTCAGTCGAGCGGCAAGGGCTTGCGCTTCCGCCTCAATAGTGTGATCCAGGGCACCCTCGGCGACCGGATGGTCGTCGCCGAAAAGCGCCGCCGCCGTGTCGGCGTCGTCGGGCACCACGAGATACTCTACGCTGCCGGTTAGTTCCTCGATGTCTTCGATTCGGTCGCGCTGCGTGCTCAGCTCCTGTGGTGGCGCCTCGTAGGGTTCGTGGACGTTACCTTCCGGCTGGAACAGGTGGTCGAAGAGTTCGTTCAGGAAGGACAATGGCTCGTTTAACGTCCGAAAGTTCCCGGAGAGTTCGAGCGCAGTCGGGCTCTTGGCATCGCGATCCTGAACGTTGTCGACGCCACGGGTTGCGTTGACGGCCTGTAGTTCCGCCCGCGCGTCCCCGAACGTCGTCACGTCGGCACCACGGAACCCGTAGATACTTTGTTTCTCGTCGCCGACGAGAAAGGCGTTCGACGCTGTCCGCTCGCCGACGCCCGTGAGGAGCTTTACCAACTCCCACTGGCGCGGGTCCGTGTCCTGGAACTCGTCGACCATCACGGCCGCGAACTGCTCTCGAAGCCGCGCTGTGACCGCGTCGTTGCCTCGCAGATACTCGAGCGTCGTCTCGATCACGCCGGGGAAATCGAGCGTATCGCGCCGCTCCTTCTCGGCCGTATAGGCCGAGAGTACGTCGTCGAAGACACGCATCAGTGCGAGCGCGTAGTGAGCGCTGTTCGCTTCCAGTTCCCCAGGCGTCGTCTCGACCGCATCCTCGTGCTGCTCGACGGCCGCGATTATCGCGTCGATGGCATCTTTCAGGTCGTCGTAGACGTCCCCGTACTCGCCCCAGTCGTCTCGATCACCGACGACGTACCCGGAACTGCTGTACAGACCTCCGTTTTTCTTCTCACACGCCTCGTAGAGGTCGAGGATTGCTCGCTGGCACTTGCGGGGATTGCTTTCTTCGGGGTCCTCAGAGAGCGTCGTCGCGATTTCCGTGAGCGTTCGGTAGGCCCGAAGCCCATCATCATCAGAGACCGCGGCCTCGCGATCCACGCATCCCGCCACCGTGTCTATCTGCTCTAGGAGTCCGTCCGCATACAGGGTTCGGCGGGCGTCGACCACGTCCAAATCACAGACCTCCTTCCAGAGGACGTCGACGTAGTCGTCGACCTCGGCGTCGCGCCACTCCTCGAGAACTGCCTCGCTCTGCGGGCGTTCATCGAGCAGCCCCACGAGAACGTCGACAAGTTGGTCACGGCCCCAGAGATGGGCGAGAAGGGAAACGTCGTCGGCATCCTGGTTGCGCTCTAAGAACTCGGTCACTACCTCGCGCTGGAGTGTCGCGGCGCTGTCCTCATCGAGTACGTCGAACCCGAGCGGAACGGGAGCCTCGACCGCCCGTTCCCGTAACAGCCGAGTACAGAACGCGTGAATGGTGTGGACGTAGCCGTCCTCCAAGTCATCGAGGACGTTCCGCCAGCGCTGATACGTCGCCGGTGAGTCGGCGGCCTCGAGTCGATCGTAGACCTCCTCCCGGACGCGCTCAGTCAGTTCCGCGGCCGCCTTCCGAGTGAAGGTGATCGTGACGATGTTCTCCGGCGTGAGCGACGGGTTTTCGGTCAGAATCGTCACGTACCGCTCGGTCAACGTCGTCGTTTTCCCGGTCCCGGCGCCGGCGGTGATCGCGACGTTTCGCCCCTGAGCGAGGGCGTCCTCCTGTTCCTCGGTGAGCTGGATGTCCTCGCGCTCCTCAGTCATCGCTCATCACCGCCTCGATATCCTCGTCGTCGCGAACACGGAGCGGGACGTAGGCAGCGCCGTCATCGCGGACCTCGTCGACGAACTCTCGCTTGCGATGATGGCGAACGTCGCACGCGCGACGGTAGTCACAGTACCGGCAGTTCGCACCGCGAGCGGACAGGAGCGACGTATGGAACTGTCCGTTGGCGATCGACTCGTCGATCCGTCCGAGCCACTCAGGGACGATATCGTCCAAGAAGCGGCGGAGTTCGGCCTCTGAATCGAACTTCGACTCGACACCGCGTGGAACCTTGAGGTCGTTGGGAGGTCGCACCTGATAGTACGTCGCCGAGAGTAAACCCTGGTCGAACAGATCCCCGTCGACGACATCGTCGGCGGCGAGCAAATAGATAGGGAGTTGAAACTTCGTGCCGCCGGTCGTCTTCGTCATATACGGTGCCCGCCCGGTCTTGTAGTCGTAGAGCGTGAGCGTCGGTTGCTCGCCGTCCCGGCTTACGTCGACGCGGTCGATGTACCCGCGAACCGAGACAGTCGACCCGTTCGGACGTTCGACGGTGAACGGACCAGCATCCGAGTCGGGGAGCCCCTCGCCGAACGGAGCTTCGAACAGATGCGGACGGGCCGCACCATCCCGAGAACGTTCGTTGTCGAGAAACGTGGCGAACAATCCCTCTTCGGGGGCTTCGTGGGGCTTGACGCCCGATTCGTAGAGGGTATGCCCGCCGTCGTCCAGTCCCGCGAACAGTTCCGCCTTCCACCGCTCGTAGAATAGGCCGTCGTAGTCGAAGTCAGCGTTTCGAAGTTCCTCGACGGCGATCTCCTGAAGATGCGCGGTCAGTGTGGCCCGGTCAAACGCGGCGAGGTCGACACCATCTTCGGCCTCGTCCTGCAGGTCGGCGTAGAACCGTTCGAGGACGTCATGGACGTACGACCCGGTTTCGAGCGGCGTGGGGACGACCTCGACGTCGTCGGGGTCCTCGATCCCCAGCACGTTGTCGGCGTAGAACTTGAAGCCACACTCGACGTATCGCTCGATCCGACTCGCACTGTAGGGTTCTCGCTCTGACGGTGGATAGACCTCCGCGACGGTTTCGGGAGCCAAAACCCCGTCGTGGTCCGTGAGGCCTGCAGTCCCCCTGTTGGCCGCACATCGAAGACCGCGGTCCGTGCGCTTGGTCTGCTCAGGCGAGAGATCTCCTCGGTCGCCGGCACGACTAACCGCTGCACGCCGGTCGGTCGTTTCGGCGACGTGGCGGAAGAGGTCTTCACGAGAGCCCACACGGTCGTCGACACCGTCCTCGGGTTCGATGCCGGTCACGCGTTGGAGTTCATCGAGGACCGGCGACCGGATCACGGTTGATTCGTCGTCGCCGGTCTCGGGAGTAGTGATCGTGAGCGCGTCGACGTTCGCGAGCAGAGTCGCGAAGAGATACCGGCCTCGGAGTCGCTCGTCCCCCGTGTCGAACCTGGGATGGGCGTCCGTCATCTCCTCGAAGAAAGCCGGACGTTCCGGCGTCACCGGGAAATGTTCGCTGGTCAGTCCCACGAGGAACACCTTCTCGAAGGACCTCATCCGGGCGTCGAGCATCCCCATCACTTCGACGTGGCCGCCGGCAGCGCCTTGCGGAACCCGAATCGGCACGCCGTCGAAGGCACGAGTGAACAGTGCCAACGGGGAGAGATCACTACTGACAGCCGCCAGAGATTCGAACGAGGAGAGGACCTCGTCCACGAGGTCGTAGGCCCGCCCCTCGACGGCTTGCTCGGCGCCGCTGGCGTAGTCTTCCGTCGCTGTCTCCAGGTCGAACCGGTCGTCCAGCAGTCGTCGGAGCGTCTCGGTTGCGCCCTCGATGTCGCCCGTTCGGAGCGTCTCGAGCGTAGCTAGCAGATCCTGGATCAGCGCCGCCGCCTCATCGTCGACATCGTCGAGGAGAGGTGACACCGAAACCGTGTCGCGCCGGCGGGCAGCTGCTGTAACGGCGCTGGCCAGGTCACTATCGACGACATCGACCAGCGGATTCGCCAGTAGCGAGGTGAGGTCCTCAGCGCGCGGGTCGGGTTCGGCGAGGTTTAGGAGGTCGTGTACGACACTCCCGGTGAACGTCCGGTTCAGCTGCGAGGCGGCGGTCGTGACGTACGGGATGTCGAACGTATCGAACGTGTCCTCGACATACCCCGAATAGGCCTCGGTCCCCGGGACGACGACGGCGAGGTCGTCCGGGTCGCGGCCATCGGCCAGCTCGGTTCGGAGTTCGCGGGCGACGAAGCGAATTTCGCGTTCGGGCGTGGGGAGTTTCCGCCATCGGAGAGAGTCAGAGACCGAGATGACGTCTGGATCTGGCCGATAGAGGGCCTCAGTGATCGTTCCGAAGGCCTGTCCGGCCCCATCAGTGGGCTCTAGTTCTACCGTCTCGAAGTTCAGCGATTCGTAGACGTCTATGGCGTCTTCCGCGACCGCGTCGACCCCGGTCTGGCCCCCCTGATGGAGCGGCAGTAGCGCGATTATCGGGAGGTCGTCGACGAGGCGTTCGACGACGCGCCGTTCGACGGGGCGGAACTCGTGATACCCGGAGAGGACGACGACGTCCAGTTCCGGGAAAAGTTTCGAAAGCGGCTGGTCTGCCGTCGAGACGGCGTTGAACATCTCCCCACGGGTACAGACCCACTCGTCGACGTGGTCAGCATGGAGATCCCTATAATGGCGGTAGGCGTCGACGGTGGCTGTCGCTATACGGTCATCGAGAGGGGATCCCTCGAACTCCGCTGCCAGCGCGTCGGCGGTCCCGATGCGGGCGTCGTCGAAGAGTGAGAACCGGCTATTGAACGAATCAGCGAGTGCGGCGGATGCAGGTTCGCCGGCAAGAACACCAGTAGTCTCGGCTGTGGTTCTGTCTAATGCGAACTCGGTTAGCCGGCGGTTCAGCTGTCCGGTGAGTGGTTGAACCGGGCCGTAGAGGTTCTCGTACCACTCGCGAACGACCGCATCAAGCGTCTCGGCGCGAAGGCGAAGGGGATCGTGGGATGCGGCCCAGCTATCCTCGACCATACTCCGGCGAGCGTCGTTCCGCGTTATGTAGAGTATACTCCCCAGCGAATCGGTTGCGATGTCACCAGCCCGCTGAAATGCCCGTCGTTCCAATCGGGCGTGTTTCGGACCGGTGAGAAGCGTTGAAATCATCGATACTCCCTACCAACATATCGGCCATACTTCACTCTTGGTGTGACTGACAGCTTCGGGTTCCTGTACCGGGAGCGGGCAGGTGAAATAGGGAGGACCCGGCAGGTCAGTCGACCGTAACACTCGAACATCAGCCGTTCTAACCGTCATCCACTTCCAGTTGAAACGTCCATTCGAGCAACCAGTGAGTGTACCCAGGGTTTGGGTCTCGGTTTCATCGCTCTGAACGCTAACCCGGGCAGTCTCTTTTGGGTGTTTCTTTCCCAATGGGCCTTGTTTAGACGCAGAGTGAGTGAGTCATTGTCTCACTTACTACTACGAAGCAGGTGGTTGATCTCTCTGTGAGGTACAGTCTTTCGCTCACAAAATACATCGTCTCCGAGGCGAAATGGGCACTCATATGCCCTCCAGACGAGCGTTCCTGAGTACGGTTGGAACTAGCGTGTCGCTCGCCCTTGCTGGGTGTCTAAACTCACCTCAGCGAGTCGAGGGGTATGTACAATTCAAAGTAATTGATGGTCTCATAGAGGATTCAGGTCATACTACAGAGATTCCGATAATCAATGTGGATGCTAGCTATGAAAACGATACACCCCCAGATCTCGTTTACCTCAACGAGAAGTGGGCAGATCAATTTCCGGTACCCCGAATGCCGACCGTTTCGGATTCCCTTCATCGCACACTCACTGAACGGTTTGATTCTGTGCGCTATGTAGTCGGAACAACCAGTCCCGGATGGGCCGAAGACGACGAGTCGGTCGGTAGTTTTAATGTTTCCACAACGCGAGAGAATTTTAATCGAGTACAAGTTCACTCCAAGGTTACAGCTTCGTCCGATGGTACATACCTAACAATCCACTCGGTTGACGGACTATGGAACTTTGATTCGAATGAGTAATTGATGTTCTATGTTGCACGGCCTTAGAGAGCGAGTTCGAGATTCCGCACACTTGCTTTCAACACAAGTTCACGGAACTGACCGAACCAGGTTCGTGCCCGAAGGGTGTCGCCATACCGCTGCTTGAGCGCAAAGAAGACAGCCTCAGCCACTGATCGACGGTGATAGACATCATCGTCATGGCGAGCGTTGTGTGCTATATCAAGCGGAGAGAACTCCCGGTTTTGATAACTGGCCGAACACCGGACTCCCGGAGTTCCGCACGTAGATCGTCCCAGTCATACCCTTTGTCAGCGGCGATGGTCTGTAGTTGGTTGATATTCCGCGTGAGTACCTGCCACCCGACGTGGGTGTCGTGAGGCTGCTTCATCGAACAGTGAATATCCAAGACAGTACTGGTTTCGCAGTCCACCAACGCTGTCGTCTTGACCGATCTGAAGGTGTATTCTGTCCGGTTTGCGTAATGACGGTTGGCCGAGTGACGGTCGAAGGCCGTTGCATCGATAGCCTGTACATCACCGGTATCGTGGAGAGTAGCAGAAAGCCTCAAAAGAGTTCACCAGATTGCAATCTTGAGCTGCTGCTTCCGGACACATACGGTCGTAAAGTCTGGTAGCTCACTCGTTTTGAGGTTCATTTTCTCGACAATACCGGGCATCTCATGAAGAATATCGAGGAGCCGTCGATAGGGAAGGTCAAGATATTCGCGGAGACCGTGGATTACCACGATTACCCAGTCAGCGTACCCGCCGTCACCTTTCTTGACTGCTGGAGAAGGATCGCCAGAGACAGCCCGTTGCGCTAGTTTTACGAGGCGATCTGTGAAGCGTGAGAGACGAGAGGCCACACTACTCAGGTTGACTCAGAGGGAAGTTAGATCACCGAAATGGATGGTTTTCCCGGCATCTAAACAAGGCCTTCTCAATGTAAAGACGTCGTCGTGGTCAGGAGAGTGATGCCGACAGCCATGACGTAGCCCGTGGCGAACCAGTGAACCAGGCCAGCGTCAAATTCCTGGGGACATTACCTGATACGCTACTACTCGCACTAAAACAAACATCCGATTGGGTCCAATCTCGTCTACGCGTCCGGGTTGACAGGGCCTTTATATTGGGATCGGACCTTTTCGCCATCCCGCCACTGCCAGTAGTAGTAGCGGTTGTCGTTTATCTCCTTGATCGTGATCGTCGCTTTCGACGGGACATCATCTGGGAGGTCATCGGGGCGCTCGTCGATCTCGTCCTCCTCTGACTTTTCCTCGAGACGGGCCTCGCGAGCTTTGTGTTCTGCGAGTTCCTCGGCGTAGCGTGCGACGTGTTGGAGTTGGTCTGGAGAGTAGCCGCTGAGTGTGTTGACGATGTCTGTCGGGAGTTCCGCCGGCGGCGTGGGTGGCTCGTCGGACATCAGCAATTGCCTCGTGTTAACCAACAGAACGCCTTCAGATAAAGTTTTGTTGGTTAATCAGATATCGTCTCGCCGCTGGCTGAAGAGTACGAATAGCAAATTACTCAGAAATAGACCGTGCCGCTAGACATCGTCCGGGCGGGGCGCGTGCGCAGTACCGGTCAGGGTTTCGAGTCCGAACATCTCACGAGTTCCGCGTTGTTTTGCGTTGCCAGTTCTCTACTCAACAATACTACTGGCGCGCAATTACCAACGGGGTGCGTTGAAACACCATCGTTAGTTGGCCTTTGCGTCGCTCGTGGACTCAGCGCTGTCTGTGCCGAGCGAGCGCGCGTACCCCTGGGCATAGGCGCCGAGGAACATTCCGGCGATTGCCCAGAGGATAGGGTAGTTTCCGATGCCGACGCTCGCGTATGCTGCGCCCGGACAGATTCCGGAAAGGCCCCAGCCGACGCCGAAGATTGCACCCCCGAGGATGACGTTCCGATCGAACGATTTCAGTCGTCGTTTGTAGGCGTCACCCGTGAGAGGCGCGCGGTCGAGGGATCGCGTTGCGACTGCGAACGTGATTCCGGTGACGACGGCTGCACCGCCCATCACGAACAGCAGGCCGAAGTCTTCGAACTGGAGGAAGTCCAGGACGATCTCGGGCTTGGCCATCCCGCTGAACGCGAGCCCGAACCCGAAGATGAGGCCCCCGACGTAGATGAGCGGGAGGAACAGCGGGTTCCGTTCGCGGTCGCTCATGGCGACACCCCCAGCGCCTGCACCAGTTGCGCAGTGCCGATGGCGAAGGCGAGGAACGTCGCGACGTTCACCAGCGACGTGTTCGACAGCGAGCCGACGCCACAGACGCCGTGGCCGGACGTACAGCCCTTGCCGAGGCGTGTGCCGACACCGACGAGGAAGCCGCCGCCGAGCAGCCGCCACCACTGGACGTCCGTCGTCCAGATGCCGTCACCTGCAACGAGCACATACACTGCGGCACCGCTGATAATGCCTGCAGTGAACACGAGCCGCCATCCGCGAGACTGAACGTACTTGAAGCGATTGAACCGTGGAATCGCCGAGACGTACGATAGCGTCGATTCGAGGAACGTGCTCGCACCCGCGATAATTCCCGTCGCGAGGTAGATCGTGGCGGCTCCCAGTCCGACGAGCAGACCGCCAACGAGATACTGCGTTACCCCGCGCGGAAAGAGTTCTCCGAGTGCGAGAAACGGTGTGAGCGTCTCTATCATTAATCTGTTAGTGCTTCCTCGCTCGCCGCGCAGTTGTTCGGCCCGAGCTCCAATTCGAAGGCTTCCTCGTCGTCGGGGGAGTCTCGACCGAGGTTCGTGGCGATGATCTCCTCGTAGTTCGCTGGTCGCGGCGGCATATCCGCGACGATGAACTCGACGAACTCGTCTTCGTCCATCGTGAGTGCATCCATCCGCTCAATCAACACCCCGAGTTCAGCCGTATACGTACCGTCGTCCTCAGATGTCGCCGCGTCGCTGAAGTGAGCGGGGGCGATGATCGTCTCTTCGGATAGCGATAGGACCTTCTCGTGGAGGCTCTCGTAGAGCGTTCGTGCGGCGTCCCTCGCCGCCTCGGGATCTTCGAGGTCCGGTCGAGCGACGCTCTCGGTGAACACTCCATCGCCGGTTAACAGGACGTCGCCGACCTTGTACGCGGTCATCCCGGTCGTGTGACCGGGTGTGTGGACGACCTCGATGTCCACGTCGCCGACGGTGAGCGTCTCACCGCCTTCGACGGTCTCGTAGTCGCCGTCGTACTCGATGCTACGCTCGGCGGCTGGTTCGGGAAGCACCGGCGTTGCGCCGGTCTCCGTGGCGAGATCACGAATGCCCGAGATGTGGTCTGCGTGGATGTGTGTATCTACTGCGTATGCGAGTTCGACTCCGAGCGTCCGAACGTCCTGAACGTATTCGTCGGTGAACGCCCGTAGCGGGTCGATGACTGCGGCCTCGCCGTCGGAGGCGATGAGATAGGCGAGACAGCCACTCGACGCTCGTTGATACTGTGCAACCGTCGCGTCAACGTTCGTGTCTAATTCCTGGGACTGGTAAATGCGCGCCCAGCCCTTCATACCGCGTTCGAGGTGGTCGACGTCGTAGCCTCCCGCTTCGAGGAGTTCGGCGACCATCTCACTGGATCCGCCCTTCGCACAGAGGACGGTGATACGCCGGTCGTCCGGAAGGTTCCCGTGTAGGTCCTCGGGAATACCGTCGAGCAACTCGAAGTACGGATAGTTCACGACGTCAACGGTCTCACCGTCGATACGCCACTCCTCGAAGTCGCCCTTCGAGCGCACGTCGAGGACGAACACGTCTTCGCCGTTGTCGATGCGCTGTTTCAATTCCTCGGGTCTGGTCGATTCGACCGCCTCATCGGTATTCGTATTCGGGTGGTTCCCTTCGGTCATCTCACCTCCTTCTATCGGCTGCTGCCAAATAAGGGTTTGTATAGTGATTCACACAACACACAATATTAAATCCCCTATTCTAAGGCCATACAGCCTGAAAATAGTATTCAAGTGCTATTTAGTGAGCCCAGTTGTGTTCTAAACGGGAACTACTACCGACACGCTTTTCATAACGGAGCCAATATTGGGTAGTGAATCCAATACTATGACCGAGTACGAAACCACCGATACGCTCGACGTGAAGGGTCAGAACTGTCCGATGCCGGTCGTCAAGACCAAACAGAACGTCGACCAACTCGCCGAAGGAGACGTCCTCGAAGTCCTCGCTACCGACCCCGGTAGCATGAGTGACCTGGGCGGCTGGGCTGATACAACTGACGGCGTCGAACTCCTCGACCAGCAGGAGGGCGACGACGTGTACAAACACTACGTCCGGAAGACGGAGGCATAATGAGCACCGACACCACGCAGACAGCAACGTCCGGCGATGAGGAACCTTCGCGTGCGGAACTCGCCGCGCGTGTCACAGAGCTGGAAGAACAGATTGCCGAAGCCACAGGTGAGGACAGCCAGCCGAAGATGTCCATTATCGCGACGAAAGGCACCCTCGATATGGCGTACCCGCCACTCATCTTGGCGAGTACCGCTGCCGCGTTCGACTACGAGGTGACAGTCTTCCATACGTTCTGGGGGCTAGACATCCTCCACGAGAAGCGCTCGAAGGATCTGAAGCTGAGCTCCGTCGGCAACCCCAACATGCCCATGCCGAACGCCATCGCTGCGCTTCCTGGCATGGACCGCATGACGACGAAGATGATGGAAAAGAAAATCGACAATAATGACACGGCGACGATCGAGGAGCTCATCGACACGTCGCTCGAGATGGGCGTCGAGTTCCAGGCCTGTCAGATGACCATCGACCTGATGGATTACGACGAGGACGACTTCTACGACGGTGTGACGACCGGTGTCGGTGCCGCCACGGCGATCCAGGATATGGCTGACGCCGACATCCAACTCCTCATCTGATTCTCCTGATCCTATTGGAGCCCGATTCTGTAGACACTATACGGGATCGTACAATATGCCCAAGATGACATCCAACGGCACTATGAACAAATACGAGACGGTCAGTGACCGAATCACGAATACGTTCCTCCACATCGGGGAGATCACTCGCAGATGACTTCACCATCGGACGACGATATTGGGGAGAGTCCTGAAACAACGGCGTCACCGTATATCGGTGCGGGCCTGCTCGACGAAGACATGGGACCGAGTTCTGCGATGGCTCACCTCTATCGTGGTGAGATCCATCGGATGAAACTCTGGCGCGAACGACTCGACAGGACGACCAACTGGGCGGTCATCGTGATTGCAGCGCTCCTCACGTGGGCATTCTCGAGTCCGAACAACCCCCACTACATCATCTTTGTCGGTGTCGCAACGTTGACGGTCTTCCTTGTTATCGAGGCACGACGCTACCGCGGCTACGATATCTGGCGGTCGCGTGTCCGCACACTTCAAGAGAACGTCTGGGCGTATGGCCTCGATCCTGATGACGGCCTTGCTGATGATAACTGGCGGGAGACGCTCGGCAACGACTACAGGACGCCGACACTCAAAATCGCCGCTGAGGAGGCTATCGCTCACCGTTTGCGGCGCATCTACCTTCTTCTGTTTATCGTACTTCTTGCCGCATGGATCGTCCGTATTACGGCGTTCGCTCCCGAACCGTGGACCGAAACAGCGGCAATCGGGACGATTCCGGGTCCGATAGTCGTGGGATTCGTCGCCGTCTTCTATGCGGCAGCATTTGTCGTCGCTCTCCGGCCGCGTACTTGGCATGCGAGGGGCGAACTCCGCTCTGAAGACCTCCGAAAACGATGAGACCCGGGTCACTGATTGACAATAGGGGACGGTCTCCATCACAACCCTGCCGCAGTAGCGCCCGCAGATATGGTTGGCTTCTGTGAATCCGTTGCTGCCAACGCCACACACACAACAGTAATCAACGTCGAACGAGTATTGTACAGTATGGGTTACACAACACAGAGCCAGATTGACGGTGCATTCGACGATGTCGTTGAGCAGACGATAAGCGCCCTCGAGGATGAGGGATTCGGGGTTCTTTGTGACATTGACGTTCAAGCGACGTTCTCGAAAAAGCTCGACAAGGAGTTCCGCCAATATCGAATCCTCGGCGCGTGTAATCCGGAACTGGCGTATGACGGGCTCGAAGACGAAATCGAACTCGGAGCCCTCCTTCCGTGTAACGTCATTGTGTACGAGGATGACGATGGAACGGTCGTAGTGAGCGCAGTCGATCCATCAAAACTCGTCGGAATCACCGACAACCCCGCCCTGGACTCGATCTCCGAGGATGTCTCGGATCGGTTTGAGCGCGTCCTCAATTCCCTGTGAGTGGGCTCCCGACGACACGAATGCGGTTCCTCCAGGCATTGGGGGATCCACTATCGGAGGCATGATGGCCGACCAACGTCCACCATACGCTGGCCTGCTCATCGACGGTAGACTGCCGACCGATTCACGGACGTTCGGCGTCCAAGAGGGACAGCGTATCCGCTTTCGATATTGTTACGGTGGGAAATTAGCCGGTGGGTCCTACGTCGAGGATACTTGGCCTGGCATTCCCGACGCGGAACGTGATTACATGTTTGTTACTGGTACCCGACCAGTGAAGAGGGTACAGGCTTCGGGTTAGCGATCGTAAATCGGTGGCTGACGCGTACGGATGAAACATCGACAGAAGATCTAATTCGAGCCAGCGCATCGCACGGCACAGTTCGGGTCTTCCCGAAGATGACCCCATGCCTACGGCGAGACGATCAGAGTGTAGCAACGGTCCTTCACAGTGGTCTTATCGGTCATCTTTACCGGAGTCACCCGGCTGGGAGTCCGGCGAATTTACCTCGCCTTGGGGGGGTGTGGCACTACCCTCTCTCGAGACACGTTCCGTGATATCGATGCTAGCCGCGATCTCCTTTCGATGACCGAGTATCCCGGTCGGTTGCTTCAACATCAGATAGATCAGAACCAGCCCGACGATCACGAACCGAAGGCTGGCCAAGTTGCTGAGTGTGTAGGCGAGCAGCGGCTCGACTCTCAGAGCGGCGAGCCCGGCCACAGCGTCAGGGAAGGTATTGGGCGCAGTACCGAGTGAGAAAACCGTTTCGACGATCCGGCTGACGAACACCGGGCCCTGAAACAGCAGTCCGGCGAACAGTGCCCCGCCGATGACACTGCCGGTGTTCGAACCGGCACCGCCGATAATCAGCGCGATAAAGATATAGAACGTGAGCATCGGCGTGAACTGGGTCGGGGTTATCAGCGACTGACTACCTTGCCACAGAATACCTGCAAACCCCATTAACGCACAGCCGAGCATGAACGTCTTGATCTTGAACCAGCGAGTGTTTTTCCCGAGCGAGCGCGCGACGAGTTCGTCGTTTCTGATCGCTTTGAGAACTCGCCCGAACGGGGAGTTAGCGATCCGTGACAGGAGGACGTAGTACAGGACCAGAAAGCCGATGAGGATCAGTGTGTACGTGATATCCACCACAAGGGCCTCGTCTAATCCAATGGCACCGAACGCTCCGAAAACCATGCTTCCGAACGCCGTCGTTCCCGCTGAGTAGTTGGAGGGATCAGTGTAGTAGAGAGACAGGACGGGGTTGGTCGGGGCGGGAATGCCCCGCGAAGCGCCGGTACCCATCTCGAATCCGGCTACCGAAAACGTCTGGAACAGCTGCGAGTTGTACGTGATTCGGATGATCTCGGCGAAAGCGAGAGTAACGATAGCGAAGTAGTCGGCCTTCAGACGGAGGGCGGGCAGTGCGACGACTCCACCGGCAACTGCTGCGACGGTCATGCCGCCGAGGATACCGACCCATATTGGAAGCCCGAGCCCGGGGACACCGCCAGCAGGCGCATTGACGGGCGCAGTGAGCATCGCCATGGTGTACACTGCGACCGCCATGAAGCCCGCTACGCCGATGTTGAGTAGTCCCGCGTACCCCCACTGTAAGTTGAGAGCCAACGCAAGCAGGGCGTACACCGCCGCGAAAAAGGTAATCTGCTGAAGGGTACTAACAATGCCTGCGAAGTTGAGACCCAAGACGGTGCCGAAGACGGTGAACAACGCGTACAACCCGGCCATCACACCGAGCATCAATGCGGCATCGTCGGTGAGGAGCCAGTCCCGAATCCGGTCAGTGTACGACATTAAAGCGCCCTCCGTTGGATGAATCCGGTGGGTTGCTCCGGCGTGACGCCGAGAGTTCTCGCTATTCGGTTCAGCCTGACTCTCCGTTGGTTTTCCATCGGTGATGACCCCGAGAGCAGTTTCATCATGCCGTGGTCACCCCCCCGAACAGCCCGTTCGGGCGAACGATCAATACGACGATCATGAGAGCGAACGCGGCCGCTTGAGTGAACCCGGAGGGCAACCAAACGAGCGAGACGGTGCTCGCTACCCCGATCAGTAGCCCGCCGAAAATAGCCCCGTATATCGAACCGATCCCGCCGAGTATCACGGCTGCGAAGATCAACAACAGCAGCGTCCAGCCCGTGTTGAAGGCGAGCGTTCCGGATTCAAGCGTCATGAGGTAGCCGGCAGCGCCGGTTAGTCCACCGCCGATGACCCACGTCGAGCGAACGATTCGGTCTGTCGGTATCCCGGTAACAGACGCGAGATCGCGGTTGTCCGCCATTGCCCGCATCGCGATCCCGAGTTTCGTGTACTGCAACAGGTAGTGGACGGCGAACATCAACAGCAGAGAGCACACGGCGACCGTGATCTCGTGAGCGTTGATCTGTAGCCCGATACTCGAGATGCTGAACTTCGGCTCTGCAGTCGAAGTGAGTCCAGTCGAATTCTGCCCCCAGACGAACGCGATCAGATATCGCAACACAAGCGCCACGCCGAGACTCGTGAAAACCAGCGTGATCCCCTCTTCGTCGCGCAAACGGCTGTAGATCAGTCGGTCGATCGCCACCGAAAGGAACACGGTAAATACGATCGCGACGAGGAGACCGGCGAGGATCGCGATGGGCGTCGTAGCGACGCCGGCACCGACACCGACAGTAGTTGCGTCTCCGGCGATACCGATCAAAAAGAGATCTCCGAGTCCGAACGCACCGAATCCGGCGATCATGTACGACGTGATCCATCCTGCGAACGCTCCTGTCGTGAGGTAGTCTCCGTGTGCGAAATTAGCAAACCCGAGAATACTGTATATCATCGAAAGACCGACCCCGGCTAATCCGACGATGAGCCCGAGTACGATCCCGTTTTTGAGAAATATCGCCAGATTGCGTGCGGGCAACGCGCCGCTACTCAGTTGCCGGACCAGATCAATTAGCAGAATGAGTACGCACACCCCGAGGACAACGAGAAGGGGGCGGTCGCCGACACTGTCCCGTAAGCCGGAGTAAAAATCACTCATCTGCATCTACTTGCTCTGTACTGAGGCACTCATTTAATCTCTATAAAACTTGGGGCCACGGCACTGTTGCGAGCGGTGAAATAATCCCGTGGCGCCCGGCGCTTAGTCCAGTGGTAACGACGTCGGTACGGGGAAAGCATCTATACGGTATCCGGCACAGACCAATCAGTCGATACTGATCTGGTCTCCAGTTTCGAGGGCACCGTCGGAAGTGAACCAGTACTCCGAATATGTCCCCGATTCCACGTCACCGTTGTCGTCGAACGTGATATCGCTGGTCACGCCCTGATAATTGATATCGTCCCCGTTCATGGCCATTTCGACGCCTTCGGCCAGATTATCAGCTGTGACTTCCGTCCCCTCGGGATTCGCTATCTGTCTCATGTTGTCCTTGATAGCGGCCCCGTCGTTGGAGTCAGCAGCGGCGTTCGCGAGCATCAACGTCGCCGTCGCATCGTACGCTTGCCAGGTGAACTGCCCCGGTTCGCTCCCGTACTCGTCGTTGAAAGCCTGATTGAAGTGGTCTAACGAGGGACCGGTCCCGACAGACGTGACTCCTGTGATGTTGGTGAGATCCGCGTTGACGTTCTCGGGAATCGCCGGATTGTAGATCCCGCTCGTCGCTAAGATCTCCGTGTCGGAACTGAAATCGGAGTAGAAGTCGCGGAGTATTTTGATCCCGTTTTCAGTGAACGCGACGATAAACAGCGCGTCAGGGTCGCCCGACAGCGCTTGAGTTAACTTGGAAGTGTACGAGGACTGGCCGCTCTCGAAGGAGACCTGTTCGAGAACGTTCCCATCGAACGCGTCCGCAAACGCGTTAGCGAGTGACTGCCCGTACGAGTCGTTAATGGCAAACGTGGATATGGACGAAACGTCCATCCCTTCGTTTGCGAGTTGGGCGACGGCCTGAGACATGAGCGCGTCGCTCGCCGATGTCCGGAACAGGAGATCGTTGTCGTCGACGTCGGTTATCGTGGGCGCTGTAGCGAGCGTACATTCGGCGATCTGATTCGGCTTGCAGACGTTCTGTAGAACTTGGAGGGTAGTTGCCGTGGACAGCGGGCCGCTGATAGCCGGATAGTCAGCGTCCACGAGCGACTGTGCGGCGCTGACTGCCGCTTGCGGGTCCGTCTGAGTGTCTTCCGTTTGGATATCGATCTCGGCCTCGATATCGGCGTCGTTGACTTGTTGAGCGGGTAACACTGCTGCGTCGCGAGCGGGCTCCCCGACGGAACCGAGTGGTCCCGTGAGCGGTTGCATGACTCCGACTTTGATCGTGTTTCCGCTAGCGTTTTCGTCACCGCTCAAACAGCCTGCGACCCCGAAAGCACTCACAGCCCCAACAGTGGCTATGAACTCGCGGCGCTTCTGATTCGCTACCATAACCCATGAGATACTGTGAAGGGATATATAATTAATGGGCGACGAGCCCTGCTTTCGGTTGCAAGAAAAGCGCTGCTCGCCGCTTCCGCCGCCCGAACGACCGAAACGGCCTGAGTTTCTGATGAGAGTTTTCGGTGCCGGCGTCGGTCAGGTTCGATTCACCAGCGGTTCGTTTCGTACGGTCGCGTCGAAGCGTTCGTTTTGGTACTCTACCGTAACGCTAGTTCCGGCCGCAGTGTGCTCCGGTTGCAGGTACGCGTAGGCGATACAGGCGTCGATATCGTACCCGTATCCGGCGCTCGTCACGTGACCGACCCGACGTGTTCCATCAAACACCGGAACTCCATCCATCACGACGGCACTGCGATCATCGAGCGTGAGACAGGTCAGTTCGACACTCGAATCGGTCTCTCCAGTCGGACGCAGCGCCGCACGACCGACGAACTCGGTGTCGAAGTCCACTAAGTCGTCGAGACCGGCCTGGAACGGTGTGAACTCCGCGTGTACGTCGGTTCCGTACGCTCGTTGCCCCGCTTCGAGTCGGAGGGTGTTCAACGCGCCATCGCCGACTGCGACGATACCGTGATCTTGGCCGGCCTGCCAGAGAGTATTCCAGAGGTTCCCGCCGTATTCTGTCGGAGCGTGGAGTTCCCACCCGTCCTCACCCGTATCCGAGTCCCGCACCGCCGTGACGGGGACGCTCTTCACGTGGGTGTCGCGCGCTGTCGAGCGACCGAACGTACTGAGGTCGGCGTGCATAACGGATTCAAGCGTCGCTCGGGCGTTCGGTCCGTAGATTCCAATCACACAGCTTCCGGATACGTCGTCCGAAACGGTCACCGAACTGTCGTCCGGTGCACGCTTTCGGAGCCGATTGACCTGGCACATGCCTGCAGCGCCACCGTCGAACGAGACGCGGAACCGGTCCGGTTCTACTCGCGAAACCGTCCCGTATCCGACTACACCTCCACGTTCGTTCAGCATCGTGGTCTCCGCGACACCTCCGACCTTGAGATCCATGTCGTTCGTGAAGACCCACTGTAGGAACGGAAGCGCGTCTTCTCCAGTGATAGTGACGGTCGTCTCGCTCGTTCGGTCGGCGATACCGACACGGTCTCTGACGGCCTGGTGTTCGGCACCTTCTATTCGCGACCAGTTTTTCGCCTCCCACCCTGATCGCGAGGGCACTGCGTAGTCATCTAGAAGAGAGTCGTTCGCACCGTACCAGCGGGGCCGTTCCCAGCCGGCATCCTCGTAGAACTCCGCGCCGAGTTCCTTTTGGTGCCGGTAGACCGGGCTCTGCCGGAGATTACGGTGGGTCTGGAAAGACCCGCGGGGATGGTGGATATCGTAGACGGTGTCGTACACTTCGTACGCGCGGTCGTGAACGAACGAGGGGCTTTCGGCGTGGGACCCGAAGCGCGTGATATGCATATCGTCGATATCGAGGTCAGTCTCGCCGTCCTCCAGTAGATCAGCCATCACTCGACCGGCACCGCCGCCGTGAGTCAACCAGATAGCGGCCGCAACCCAGAACCCATCGACGTCGGGGGATTCGCCCATGATAGGCATGTGGTCGGGTGTGAACGAGAACATACCGTTGAACCCTTTGACGATCTCCTTCCCCTCGAAGTCGGGGAAGAGCCGCGTCGCCTCCCGCCAGGCGTCTTCGAAATCCGACTCGGTGAAGGAACGCGACGACGGCTGTTTGAACGGGTCGTGTCGAGAGCCCTGATTCGGAACGAAATCGTACACCGGTTCAGTCTCGATCGCGTCGTCGAGGCTTGGGATATCAGACGAACCGACGATTATCGGGTCGTGGTTGTAGTTGCCTATCCCGTAGCCATCGCCGTGCTGTCGGAAGTACAGGTCGCCGTCCCAGTGGCGAACCCAGGGTTGCTCGACGTCGTGTTCCCAGCCGTCGAGTGCTTCGATGGAGTCGGTTACTCCATACTGGTGGGCACAGGGAACGAGCGGGATCGGAACGTCGACCATCTCGCCGATCAACGGTGCCCAGATGTTCCCCGCGACGAGGATATCGTCTACCCGTACCCGTCCCCGGTCCGTGACCACAGTCTCGACGGCTCCGTCCGTCGTTTCGATATCCGTTACTGTCGTTCGCTCGTGGAACGATACTCCCCGGTTCTCGGCGTCCGTTTTTAGCCCGTCGAGCAGCGAGACTGTATCGATACGACCGTCGGTCGGGACGTGAAACCCGCCGATGAGGTCCTCCGTCTCGATAATCGGCACGTGTTCTTTCACCTGGTCCGGGGTCAGCAGCTCCGCCCCGTCGATATCATTGGTACGTGCTTGGTCCATCCGACGGTTGAGATACTCCCAACACTCGTCAGTCGTCGCGATTTCGATAGCCCCGTTCTCCTCCCATCCTCCGGCGGCATCGTATATCTCGCGGGTCTCCTTGGCGATCGTAGCCAGGGTGCGGTCGGGGCTCGTCTGGGTCAACCCGGCGGGGGCGTGGACGGTCGAGCCGCCTGTTTTCGGGATCGGCCCCTTGTCGACGACGACGACATCCGAACTCCCTTTCTTCGCCAGGTGATACGCGGTGCTACAACCGACAACACCCGCGCCGACGATGAGGGTCTCTGCTCGGTCGGGGAGCTCGCTCTGCTCGTTCATGAATGAAAGCTATTTTCCCCGTATCGATAATAAAACTAGCGCGTTCCGTTCGGTCCCCCGACATTTGTAAATTGGCTTCACTCGGAGTTGATAATCGCTATCGGCACAGTGCCTGCTCAAAAGCGGTCCAGTGAAAAGAGATCGATATCGTGAGAGGTGGTCCCGTCAGCGGCGAGGTCGGCTGCGATCTCACCGACGACGCTCGCAAACTTGTAGCCGTGTCCGGAGAAACCACCAGCCACGACGACATTGGAGTGGTTCGGGAGTCGGTCGATGACGAAGTTCTCATCCGGGGAGTTCGTGTAAATACACGTCTTTAGACCCATCGTCGGGCCTGCACCGTCTCGGAGATAGCTGTCCGCGAAGTCGCGAAGGACTCGTTCGTCGCGGTCAGTCGGCTCGCGGTCCATCTCATCAGGGTCGACGTCCTGTTCGAAATGGTGATGGCGGCCGATTTTTACGCCGGGGACACCGTACACCGGGGTCCCATAGTGGAGGTTCTCCCCGTCGGACACACCGAACGCAGGGAACGAGTCTATCGAAAACAAGTCGGGCTTTTCGGGTTGGATCCAGGCGAGTGCCTGGCGCTCCGGAGAGAGGCTGAAGTCGTCAGTCTCGACCAGTTCCCCGGTCCATGCACCAGCGCTAATGACGAGGCGGTCGGCGGAGTACGACCCCTTCTCGGTCGTGACGCGAACTCCGTCCGTGGTTGACTGCCATCCTTCAACTGCCTCTCTCCCGTGGATTTCTGCGCCATGAGCGTGCGCTCGTTCGACGTGCGCAACGACGCTGTTCTGGGCATCAACGAACCCACCGTCGGGCTGGTACACCGCCTCGAATCCGTCCGGAAGCTCGAACCCCGGAACCCGCTCGGACAGTTCTCCGGCCGATAGCTTATCGTAGGGGAGGGAGTGTTCCTCACAGGCCTCGGTCGCTCCGGTGACCAGTTCAGACGTCGGTGGACCCGCGGAAACGGAGCCGGTTTTGTACAAGAGGCGTTCGTCGCGTTCCGTCTCTAGCTGTTCCCAGAGTTCGTATGCACGGTGCAGAAGGGACACGTAGGACGCATCCTCGTGGTACGCCTTCCGGATCACTCGCGTACTCCCGTGTGATGACCCTTTGGAATGCGGTATATCGTACTGTTCGAGCCCGAGAACGTCGATCCCTCGCCGCGCCAGGTGATACGTAGTTGCAGTTCCCATGCCACCCATACCGATAACGATGACTTCGAATTTATCTTGGTGACGGCTCATCTCTGCATAAGTAAATTTGGAAGTAGCAATAAAAATTGTGGCACCAAGGCTACGTCCCTCTACTGCCGCTACTTCTCCTTGCGACCCGCTTGGTATCGGGGTACCTTGTCCTGATCCACACGTTCGTTCGGAACACCAGAACACCGTAAACGCGAGGTCATAGATTTGGGCTCTAATATAGCGGTTTCCTCGTTTCGGACCGGTTTCGTTCACGAGAACAAAACACGCCTGGCAGTAGTAAGAGAGTCAAGTGCAACTAACACTCACCGCAGAGCGTGTTTCTCGATGTCGCACACTCCGTATCTGCGTCACGCAGTGTAGTTCGATCAGATCGGCAGGCTAATTTACACTTCTATGGCTGTAATTCAGAGCAGTCATCCCATTCGGGGGATCGTCTCAGATATTCGTTCGTTCGTATTCCTCGATCTTTTCTTCGAGTTCAGCGGCTTTGTCCCTGAGCGCTGTCGGAATCTTTTCGTGCAACAGATCACCCTGGATTCGGTACGCAGGTCCCCCGACAGACAGAGCCCCGAAGATGCTTCCGTCCGGGTTATTGACGACAGTACCGACACCTCGCAGTGAGTCTGCCGCTTCCTGGTCATTGTACGCGTATCCCCGCTTTCGCACCTCCTCTAGCGTGGCGTAGAGTTCCTCCATCTCTGTGATCGTGTGTTCCGTGAATTCGGGGGTCCCGTGCCTCTCGATGACGAGTTCTACGTCCTCGCGCGGAAGAGCCGCGAGGATGGCTTTCCCTGCCGCTGTGCTGTGCATGTGAAAGTAGCCCCCGGATTTGAACGGATCGTTCGGATTCGTTGAATTGTGAATCGTCAGTAGCCTTCCGTTCTCCACGACGGTGAAATCCGCGTTCTCGTTGACCATTTCGGCCAGGTCTTCGACGGTCTCGCCCGCTAACTCGAACTTCACGTTATCCCCACGAACGTGCTGTCCAAGATGGAATAACCGCAAGCCGAGATGATACCTGTTGTTCTCTTTGGCCAGTAAACCGTGCTTCTGGAGCGTCGACAGGTGGGCATGGACAGTACTCTTCGCGATTTCCAGTTCCTGAACCAAGTCGGAGATAGTCGCCCCATCCATCTCTTTTACGGCTTGAAGAACGGTGATCGATCGCTCTGTCGTCTCCAGGACCCTTCCGATTTCCCGTGTTCCCTCGTCAGCCATGAGACTAACCACCATCCATCACGTTAAGAATGTTCGGGTCTCGTGAACGGGTAGTTATCGATCGAGGAGACGAGTAACCGAATCGGTCTATTACTTTTCACGGACATCCCGCTGTTCTACGAAGATAGTTCGTAGGGGGGTACGAGAGGGGCAATCTGGCCCCTTACGCCGGCAGATTCTATCACAGACTCTCGACTTTTCCCCACTCTGCACCGTGGTTGACCCTCGTTAGAGACTATGGGACGCGGAATCTCGTTCCTACATTTCCTCGATCACAACGTATATTTGGTTGAGTGTATCATACTTATTTGACGACGGTCAGTGACTCATTCACACCCACAGTGATCGTCGTCGTTTGCACCCCAACGACGTGACAGTTGTACCGCCTCCCCTACGTACAGTACTCCGTGACTGTAGTAGAGACGTAGGGGACTTACGCTATTTACTGCAAGCCACAAGTACATACGATTACGTCGATCGCAAACTCCGGAGTTCGCTGAATAATCGAAGGAAAAACTATCGGTGTGAAGGAGAAACTACCGGTGAACATTTCCGGCCGAGACGGAGACCAGGGTAGGGGACAGATGGTCGCCGGGACGCGTATCCAGAGTTTATTCGGACATTGATGTAATCAGAATCACAGGACTCCCAGTCAGCAGCACCGGGGTCCCTCCGTGTCTTACCTTGGCACGGGACAGGACACGCAGGGTGATGGCAGACGGGATCGCCAATGCCGTTGTGGTGCACTTGAACGACGGCCTCATTACTGGCAGTCGGTTTACTGTCCGCCGTTCACTGCGGTATGGTACCGCAACCCGTATGAAAGTTACGTTAGAGGCAGTCTTGTGATCGTGACTCCTGTATTTCTGAAGGGGAGACGGAAATCGGCGAGATGCCTTGCGGTATTCTGGTCTGCTCACCGACAACTAGCCAGTCTGTTACAGCAAGTCATCCGTACTGCTAAGGGGGATCAGAAAGAACTGGTGCGTCCACATAACCGAGAGACCTTAGACAGAGTCTACTAACTCCGAAGAAGTGGAGTCATACCACCGCCGTAATCAAAAACCGCTGTAGTCAATAACAGGTGTAAGGAACGCTTCGGAGACTTTACCCCGGTGGTCGCATTCGCGTGGTAGGGTCAGTACTTACTCGGAGTGATGTAATAGAAGAAGTGATCCCCGGGTAGTGGTTACAGCCCGGAGCTACTCTTGAAGAACTCGTCTCGATAAAGACGGACATGACGGAGTTGCACCGGTCTGCCGAGAATGAGTAATTATCGTTCGAAACTGGCCTCACCCCCTCCCCCCGTGATCGATGTGTAAAACCATGAGGTGGGAGTGGGGGGCAGAGTGCGAAGACAGTATACACACCCCAGAAACCCGGTATACGCGGCGGACAAGCTATTAGACCATAGAATAGCGTCCATAACTTTACTTGCTTCTAGTATACCCTAGCTTTATGTATCAGGCGTAATAACTAAATCCGTAGTAGGCCTAGTTGCGAGGGTTGAAGGAGGGTAACTCCATCTACCCGAGTGCTTGTCTACCCTTTCATAGAAATCAGCTACCGTGTGTTCTCTCCGATTACACATGTTTCGTGGCCTCTATCTCCAACTAAACCTCTCACTCCGCTTTCGGGTACCCTCCTCACCTTGGCGTTTACACTTCGATCACGGGGGGAGGGTGTCCCACAAACGTCACGCCTCAGTCTTCGCTCACGTTTCTAGGCAGTCCGACCAAATACGTCCCGTTTCTCGGTTTTTTCTTGTGTCAGTCGCGCTTCGCAGGCTTCGAGAGACGCTCGTATCGGTTAGAGTTTGAATCTACACCTGATTAGAGACTGAGTTTGCACATCGACCACGGGGGGTCCCCAGACGTTCTCTCCGGAACCGTCGGTCCACGAACCCGACCGTTTCCTTACTGATCGTGGAACTCCTTCAGTTGGGAGTTAACGACGGTCCGGAGGAGTTCATCTTGACTGGCTATCGCTTCTAACCTGGTGTCGTCGACTATCCGGTCCATCATCGCTTCGGGATCGCCCGTGAACGTAAATTCCATGTACATCCCGCCGCCACGCCCTCGGCTCTTCCGGGAGGTCGAGATGAGACCGTACGTGGAGAGCTCTTTGACGTACTTGACGTAGGTTTCGCGAGTCATCTGGTCAGCATCGAGTTGATCGGTCACCCATTGATAGACTTTGAAGCCGACAGGACTGGGAACTGAACTCCGGGAACGGTTCGAGTGACAGGCGACGACAGCTGTCGCATACAGCGAGATCTTTTTCTGCGTCGTCAGTCCCTCTACGAGTTTCAGCGACCGGTCTTTGTCGATTTCTTCCTGGGATTCCCGAACGTGATCTTCGGTAACTCTCCCATCACGGCGATCGTCGGCGAGATCGCCTGCGCCCCGGAACAGGTCGATCGCCTTCCGGGCGTCGCCGTGGCTCTGTGCCGCAAACGCCGCTACGAGCGGGATCACGTCGTCTTCGAGCGCATCACCACGGAATGCGTCTCGGCGATTTTCGAGAATTTCCCGCAGTTGCGTGGCATCGTAGTCGGGGAAGTAGACGTCTCGCGGATTGAACGAACTCTCGGCACGGCCGTCGATGTCTTCCATAAACTTCGGATCGTTCGTCAGGGCTGCAACCGACACGCGGCCTTCGATATCGTTGGTGTTACTCGCTCGCGATAGCTGGTACAGGAGTTTCGAGTAGGCGGGTTCGTCGTTCGCTCGCCGGCCGACCAAGAGGTCGATCTCATCGAGGATGAAAATCACCGAGTCGTAGTGCTCGTTGATGAGTTCGTACAGGCGTCGATACTTGCGTTTCGTGGACACGCCCGTCTCGGGGACTCCGACCCTCGCATCGACGTCCGTCGCGACGGTCTGGACGAGTTCGTACACCGCCTGGTCGAGTGTATTGATAGGCTGACAATTAACGTCGACCACGCCGAAGCGCTCGCCTTTCGATTGACAGAGTTCGATGATCTGTTGCGTGACTGCTCCGATGATTAGGGATTTCCCCGTCCCAGCGGGGCCGTACAGCAGCATATTCGGCGGACGGTTTCCTTGGAGCGTCGGACGCAGAAACGAGACGACGGATTCGAGTTGGTCGTCGCGACCGACGATTCGTTCCTCGTCGATGATCGTGTCGGGTTCGACGAGATCACGATTGACGAACACCGATGCCTCCCCTTCGTCGTCGAGCATATCCCGGATCGACCGTTGAGTGCCGCCCTCAGCAGTTTCTCCGTCCGCATCTGTATCAGTCTCTCCGGCAGCTGCATTGCGAGCGGCTTCACTCTGTGTTTCGTCAACTCTAGAACGAACCCCTTCGTCGAAGGTAGATTGTCCCGTCCCGTCCTCCTCACTACCGGTCATACGCTTTCTGCACGCCGGAGTGTTAAAAAGATTCACCTCCGTCGATGTTTATCCGGGGAATACGCCCAGGCTATCCCCCGTATTCACGAGTTGCCTACTCTCCGGGATACGACCGACAACGAAGTCTATACGAGACGAGCCCCCGTGATCGAAGTGTAATCGCTCTCCTGCACGCCCCCCGTGATCGAAGTGAAAATCTTCGGGTGATACCGATAAGAATAGTGGGCGAGGCCAATTTACACTTCGATCACGGGGTGCGAATCGATAGAATAGGACCTCTTCCGACCACATCCTCTCTATTCGTCAGAATTGACCGGCCGTTGTACAGAGAAGGAACTGAATCGCCATCCCGCCACTGCCAGTAGTCGTAGTGGTTGCCATTGGTCTCCTTGATCGTGACAGTTGCCGTTGAGGAAACGTCATAGGGGAGGCCGTCAGAACGCTTTTCGATCACGTTTTCGTCGTTTTCCTCGGGAACGTCCTCGGTGGGTCGCATTAACCAACATATACGCTGAAAACGCAGTTCTGTTGGTTAAGATAACGTCCGACTTTGAGCCCTGTATCCAGAAGTTGACAGTTCGGATCGGATGGCCCCGTCGCTGTGTAATGTCGAGATACGGCCTCGAAGGCACCGAAATCTTCGTCGAACACAGCGGTTCCCCCTATCCTGTTACCTCTCTACGGACGCGAAGGAATAGCTACAGAAATGCGACTCCCAGTGTCTCGCTCAGCGCCCGATCGTCCCTTGTCGAGTGATCGGGGCGTCAGGGTTGATACAGAAGGCGACGATGGTCGCGTCCTCGGTGGCCGTCACGGACACGTCACCCTCGTCGGTCACGAGTCCGCTTTCGGTGTAACCGATCCTGGTTTGCTCCTCACCGGCTGTCACTGCACCGTCGAACACGTAGAGGTAGGTGTCCCACTCCGGGCGGGACGGCAGCGTGACGGTCGCGCCGGCGTCGAGCCGACAGTCGTAGAAGTTGACGTCGTTCCGGACGTAAAGCGGTGCGTCGCCGCCCTCAGGGCCGAACAGGTGCCGCCACTCGTTGGACACTGAGTCCCGTATCGGCTCGTGCTGGATGCCCGGTTCGAGATCGAGGCTATGCGGCCGGACGAAGATCTGGAGCATCCGCAGCGGCGGGTCGTCCTCGTACGTTTCCTCTGCATGCCAGAACCCGCTACCGGCGTTCATCACCATCAGGTGGTTCGAGTCCGTGACGAGTTCGTTGCCCTGACGGTCGTCGTGGCGCATCACGCCGTCCGGCACCCACGAGATGATCTCCTCGTTGCGGTGTTGGTGCATCCGGATCAGCGTCCCCGGATCCATGAACGAATCGACGACAGTCGCCAGCGGGCCGTATCCGTGGTCGTCGTGACCTGGGACGGCGCGGCCGGGGAAATCGAGATGGATCCTGAACCCACCCTGGTTCTGCGAAACGTCCGTTCGCGCCGCTGTATAGATCCGAGGTTGCGATCCCGCTGACGTTGAATCGCTCATTACCCCCGGTAGGTCAGCAGGTGCTAAGAATGTTAGGCCGTCGCTGTAACCCAACGGTTATCTCTCTCAGACCCCGAAGAGAGATATGGATCTCTCTATCGTCGACCTCTCTCCCGTCCCCGACGACGGCACCGCCAGTGATGCCTATGCGAACACCGTCGAAGCCGCACAGCAGGCCGAACAACTCGGCTTTTCGCGCTTCTGGGTGGCCGAACACCACGGCATGGCGGACTCCATCGCCGGCACGACTCCCGAGGTGTTGCTCGGCCACCTCGCCGCGGAGACTGACTCGATTCGACTGGGATCGGGGGCGGTGCTTCTCAACCATTACAGTCCGTTCAAGGTCGCAGAGGAGTTCGGTGCGTTGGATGCGCTCGCGCCCGGACGTATCGACGCGGGCCTCGGACGGGCGAACGGGTCGCCTGCCGCCGACCGAGCGCTCGGGACGGACCGGCGCGTTCAGAATCCCGACGAGGACCACGCGGAGAAGATCGAGGCCGTCGTCACTCATCTCTACGACGACTACCCCGACGAACACCCCTACAGCGACCTGACGATTCCGCGCTCCGGTCGAGGGGCCCCCGTGCCGTGGGTCCTCGGATCGAGCCCATCGAGCGCCTCTCTCGCTGGCGAACTCGGGCTCCCGTACTGCTTCGCCGCGTTCATCCGCCCCCAGTTCGCCACCCAGTCGTTCGAGCAGTACCGCGAACACTTTCAGCCGTCACGGTTGGCTGGCGGTATCGACGAGCCGCAAGGAATGATCGCAGTGAATGCGGTCTCTGCCGAGACCGATGAGGACGCGGCACGACTTCGCGCAGTGGCCGAAGCGTCGTACAAGCGGATGCAACGCGGCGAGGTCGGAACGAGACCATCTGTCGAGGAAGCAGTCGACGAACTCGGTGGAGTGCCGGAACCGACGCCTGACACACTCGATTCCGACGAGTGGCCGCGCGCGATCTCCGGAAGCCCGTCGACGCTCGCCGGTCTCCTGGAGCAACTTACGGAACGGGTCGGCGTCGACGAGGCGATGATTCAACATATCGTTCCGGAACACGACGACGCGCTCCGTTCGCACGAACTGATAGCCGAGGGCATTGGACTCCCGTGAACTGCCTCGGGGGTCAAGCCCCGAGGCCTTCGGCCTGTAGAACCCGGCCTCCCAATCGAGCGATCTGGTTGGAACGTCCGAGTATCCACTTGTTCTCGCCTACTTCTTGTACCCTTTGTGATCATTATCGGGAAAAGGACATATATCTTCGAACGCACCGAAACGGTGTGTATATCTACACTTGTACGTCTCCAATCGGATCTACTGGTTGGGTTGAGATCAGTAGTAGCTATCCCTTGTAGAATCACACATAACGGTGGACAGAGGAGAAAGTGGTATCTCTCCTATTGTGAGTGTCGGGAGATTGACAAGGTAATCACCAAATCTGAAACTGTATAGGATATATGAATAGACAAATTTCCTGATGATACTGGTACTCAGTGAACAACGTCGGGCTCTATATTTTTCTACTTACTTCCACCAGTGCGAGAGTGGACGAACGACTCCTATCTCGTTTCAGTCGGAACTTCCGTCTCGTTTGGCCACGATACCGGTAATGATCAGCGTTTAATCCTGTGCAACCCGCCGAACGCAGTGAAGTCCCCCCTTGACGCACCAGCGTACTTGCGAACGATGTCTCGAGCGTGCAGTACGAATTCTAGGGGAACGAGATGTGCACTAGTAATCGGTGAAAATGACTTACAAAACGACTCAAGATAGTTTGGCAATGAGGTTATCCTCGTAACGCCCTTCTGGAGAATTATGTCGAAAGTACTCTCCAGTAAGGATAAAGAACAATCCAATACTGTCGCATACGGTCTTGATCCGGAGTTAGATGCCATTTTCCGTTTACTGTCGAGTCAGCGTCGTCGCTACGTCCTCCATAGCTTGAAGGAATATGAGGATCCTCTGACGCTGGCTGATCTCGCTAAAGAAGTCGGTATCCGAGAAACTGACGGAGCCAGCTCGGACGTGTCTGTTGAGGAAGTGAAGCGGATTTCGATTTCTCTCTACCACACGCACATCCCGAAATTGCGGGACGCAAACATCGTTCAATACGACCAAGAAACAGAGATTGTGACGCTTTCAGACAAGGGTGTACGGTGGGAGGAGTACGAGGAACGGCTTCAGGTCAAAAACCCGGACCCCGCTGAGTAACCAAGTGGTACGTCGCAGTTGACTCGACCAGCAGCGAGATCCATGTACGTAGTGATTACGCAGGAAGCCGTAGAGGGGGAACACGGGATGTTACCATCTGTTAGTTAGGCTCTGTTGAAATCCTATTTTCGGGATACTTTCCCGATGAATCAGCCGTTAGGTAGGACTGCGAACTGACCGCTGTAGTTTCTGTCAGTTTAAGGTAATTTTCATATCGTTGTGCAAGATACAGAGGCTCTATTTAGCACAGGAATTTACTATTCAGCTGGCAGATGGGTGTGCGTCTGGCTGCTGGTCTCGGAACAAGAATTCGACAGTGGGTGAACGTCCAAGGGGTCATCTCCGATATGGCCGTGTTCGCACCTCTTCGTAAAGGACATTTGCTGGCGGACTCGAAAACCAGTCTACTTGTGCGATTTCTCCTTCACGTGGTCGTGGATTTCCAGCCGTATATTCACCGGAAAAAATAACGATTGGTTCAAAGACTGGAGGGTTGTCCCCTGTCCCAGAGCGGATCTCGACGACATGAACCTCCAGAACGTCGGTTAGTCGGCATTCGACACCGGCCTCTTCTCTCACTTCCCGCATCGCCGCCTCCTCAAACGATTCGCCGATTTCCGCCTTTCCCCCAGGATCTCCCCACCCTTCGTCACCCTCGTTACGAACTAGTAAGACCTCTCCATTATTATTCTGGAGCCATACGCCCGCGCCACCAATACTTCCGTCTTCCGCCCGTTCAACAGTGGCTTGGTACTGTGACGGCGAGACGGTCCATGTCTTCTCAACAACCTCAAACTCACCGTACTCGTCTTTCAACGAACGTATAGTAGCGTCTGCACCACTTCTACTCCGGTCACTAAGTGATGTCATCGGTCACCATGCAAAAGACACAGAACGGTGCCCGTTACAAGCATTTCCCTTTGCAGAGAATATCGCTACAGAGGTTGGAAGCAAAGACGCTGAACTGAGCGAATTAAGCGATGTGGCTTTCCTTATAATTTTGACCGGCTTGCGCCCTGTATTTAGCACGCTGTTCTTGACAGGTGTTGGGAAGATCGTTGATCGATGTGATATCTCAGTACTCTGTATCTAACGTTCAGAGTGTCTTGTCGATGTTATAGGTGAGACAGCCAACAGCGAGTTCACGGAACTGTTTCCACCAGTGTCGTGAGCGGACGAATGCGCCGTATTTTCGTTTGAGCCGTGAGTTCACGGTCTCATTCTGACTACGTTGACCGTAGAGATCGACGTCCAGTCGAGCGTTCCACGCCTTGTGAAGCGACGAAAACTCGCGGTGTTTGATGAGCGGACGAACACCTAACCACGAGCTAACGCACGAACCTTCTGGTCGTCGTATCCTTTCTCGCCAAGGAGAACCGCTACTTCGCCGGTATTCCGCTTGATGAGCGACGGCGCAATCTTTGAGTCGTGCTTTCGTGTCGTCGTTACGTGTACGTCGATAATCGCGTTCGACCTCGTGTCCACCAGAAGTATCACCTTCAACTGCTGAATAGTTAGCTTCGTTCGCTTCGTGTAGTGTTTCGAGGCGTGACTCCGGTCAAACCCTGAAGCGTCGATCCCAACGATACCGTTAGTCGGGAGAAGCGTGTCCGAGAGGTTAAGAAGAACACGCCAGACAGCCATATCGAGTCGGTTGAACACTTTGCACAACGTTGAGGGTAACGGGAGTTCGTCCAAGTTGATGGCTCTCCGAACGCGGGGCATCTCGATGAGTTCGTCGAGAAGCGTCCGATACGTCGTGTTCTTCCGAACTTTGAGACAGAGTATGGTGATGTACCTGAAAGACATACGCGGGAAGAGCCGAGCAGCGCGGACTGCAACCCTGTGAAGCGTGTGTAAACCGACTCCATGATAGATGAGACGGTGTGTAGAAGGACTGGTATAGACAGTAATTATAAATACTGCTCATAGCCGCATTTCGGACAATACATGATCTCCTGCTTGATCAGGAGGTGACCTAGATTACATTCACCACAGGGGCCTCCAATCGAGATCCCAGTCTCTCGTGCGAGCGCGTTTACGGTGTTTTCTAACCTGTCTATCTGTAGTTCATTTCTCTCGAGACGGTCTGCCATCTCTTGAAGTCGCAGTACTTCTTGGCACCGCCGATCCTCTTCTGGTGATGAAGGATATGGGTTCACACAAGAGATAGCCGGTCATGGAGAATAAACACGAGTTCGAATTCACTGATGTACTTACACGATTTAGACCGTGATAGAACCTCAACGGGATTCGATACAATAAAAAAATGAAACGGTACGATCAGTCAGCGCCAGCTGCTGCCGCCTCCTGTTCTTCGATGTAGTCAACGATCTCGGTCGTTTCCTCCCTGAACTCGTCGAGGTCGGTTTCTGCACCGTGGAGAATCGTCGAGAAGTACCGAACGGTAGCAGCGACGTTCATGGCTTCGGTAAGACCGTCCTCTGTCACCCCTTCTAGTCTCGCCTCTTCCTTATGGAAGTGTATACAGTAGGGACATCCCATTGCAGTTGCGGCTGCAACCGAAGCAAGCGCTTTCTCTCGGTTTGGTAGTTCTGTCTCTCCGAACTCAAGGTCACGTACGATTCCCCAACTGTGGTCAGCGGTGGGCTCCGAGAGCGCCTCGAGCCAGTTTGGAACTTGCCCGAGGTACTCTTCTATCTCTCCTTTTGTTTTGTCTGATACCATTGTCGACTCCCGGATTTCCTGAACGTGTCCGCAATACCCCGTGTGCACCACAGAACGACTGAAATCCACCTACAGATACATCATGAACAATGATAGTAGTATCTCATGTAGTCGCGAATAAGGTGGCGTGGGATTAGCAGAACCCGGACTGAAGAAAACTGATCGTGCAACTCTGGCAAGTTGGCATACATATGAAAGATCACTATAATGTCATATGCTTTGGGGTGTGTATACTATTTGACTGCCGTCCGGGGATCGTACAGGTGTCACGGATTACGAGAAAGTCCCCGTGCAGCGACATCCATGCAAAGCATATAATTGGGGCGAGTGGTACTCAGTAGAAGATGTCAAGCCCTCTGCTCCGACGCACGATACGCCGGTGCTCAGCAGTACTCGTGATTTCCAGTACGCTATTTCTTCTCCTCTTTGAACATTATCTCTCTATCCAAGGGATCCCTACGAATCCGGCTATTCACTATATCGCACTGTTCCTTTTCAGTGGGGCAGCATTCTACCCCCTGGGGAGTGTCGGACGATCTATTCTTCCCACTGACTGACTTTCGTTTCCGGAAAAGGGTTCTCAGTATCCATTCACCGCTTTGCTGAATTTCAACGCTTTCTATTGAGACGAACGACCTGACCAAACGCTTCGGCGACGACATCGCCGCCGTCAAAGACCTCGATCTCACGGTCACGTCCGGCGAGGTATTCAGCTTCCTTTGCCCGAGCGGTGCTGGGAAGTTGAACCCTACAGTTCGGACCGTCAAGGAGAGATCACACGCACAGGGGTGGGTATCGAACGACTAGCAAACACTAGCCTGCCGCCGGCTAGTGAACCTATCAAGGCGGTCGAGTACGTCCAAGAACGGGAGGAAGAGCGCGAGACAGAGAGTGGACCGTCCACCGACCAGTGACGACAGCAGATCGCATGGTAGGATCTGATGCGGACGTTGACCGATACCCCACCGCTGACAACCGAGCCGGGTCTCGTTCGGCATCCTGCGGCCATCAGAGGTGTTCTTGCTATCGGAGCTGGCGGTTATCTGCGGTCGAAACCCTGCGTCTTCTTAGGTGCCCAACCATCAAACGAATGGAGTAGAAGCAAACAGAACGCGACCGTGAGGCGAGGCATACTCATCGGCTTATGTGATAGCAGTGATTAAAGAAGCGGAGTAGCTCGGTTCATACAGGAGATAAGCGTATCGGCAGGAGTGTCGATCTATTTGAACTCTGTTAAGAATGGGATGCTGAATATAGAGGACGTGGTAAGCATGTTAGCTTTGCTTCTTTCGTCCTGTATAATTATAAGTAAAATATTTGGTTGTTCTCCTCACGTGTTTGGTTGGGTTGCAGCGGGAAGCGTGAAGTAAAACGTCGAACCATCGCCGGGCTCAGAATCGACCCAGATTTCGCCACCGTGGCGCTCGATGATCCGCTGACTAAGTGCGAGTCCGATACCCGTTCCCTCATACTCGTCGTAGGTATGGAGACGCTGGAACACTTCGAACACGCGGTCGGTGTCGTCCGGGTCGATACCAATGCCCTCGTCGCTGACTGAGACGATCCACTCCTCGCCGTCACGTTCGGCTTCGACGCGGATGCGCGGACGATCGTCGCCCGAGTACTCGATAGCGTTGTCTAAGAGGTTCTGAAACACTTGCCGTAGCTGAGCGATGTCTCCCTCAACCTGGGGGAGAGATTCCGACATGATCTCGGTGTCAGTCTCCGCGATTTTCACCTGCAAATTGTCACAGACCTCGGTGAGCACTTCGTCGAGATCGGTCGATTCCAACGGCTTCCCCTGCGTCTCTACCCGTGAATACGCGAGCAGCCCCTCGATCATGTTTCGCATCCGATCGGCACCGTCGACCGCGAACTCGATGAACTCCTCCGCGTCCTCGTCAAGTTCATCGGCGTAGCGTTGTTCGAGCAGTTGCAGGTAACTTGTGACCATCCGCAGGGGTTCCTCCAGGTCGTGGGACGCAGCATACGCGAACTGCTCCAGACGCTCGTTCGATTCCTCGAGTTTCTGCTGATACTCTTTGCGATCGGTGATCTCGTGTACGTAGATCGATAGCCCTGACTCAGAGGGATACACGTTGTAATTGAGCCACGCATCGACTTCTTCATCGTACAACTCGAAGCTGGTTGGTTCTTGTCTCTCCACCGCCTCACGGAACTCGTTCGAGAGCTGCCCGTCGTTTCGATCGGGGAAGACCTCCCAGAAAGACCGTTCCGCTAATTCGTCCTCCGACTTCTGAAATAGTTCCGCTGCAAACTCGTTGTAGTGCGTGAACTTCCAGTCTTCGTCGAGCGCAAAGAACGCATCAGAGATGCGCCCGAGGATATTCCCTAATTCAGTCTCCAGTTCCGTCTTGCGTTGTTCGAGTTGTTGTTGACGCTGTTTTTGATCGGTGATATCCTCGATAGAGATAACGATTCGGTCAGTCTCAGAGAGACCGTCCTCAAGCGGGACCGCGTTTATCGAGAGCCATTCGTGATCAACCCCAGCCTGATCGATACGACACTGGAAGTCGTAGACCGACTGTCCGGTCTTGAAGACCTCTTTCCATGGTCTGTCGTCGCCGGGAATGGGAGTGTCCTCTGAGTCGTACAGGTCCCTGGATGTTATCGATAGGTCGCCAAGGTCGGTCTCATTGATCTTGAGGAGGTCGAGTGCCTCTTTGTTGGCTCGCGTGAACACTTCGTTCGCGTCGAGCACGCAGATGCCGACCGGGATCGTTTCGAAGATCTGCTCGATGAGGTCTCGTTCTCGCTGGAGTTGGAGTTCGTACTCCCGCTGTTCGGTCATGTCACGGGTCACTTTCGTGAAGCCCTGGAGTGTGCCATCGATGTCCCGGATGGCAGTGATTACGACGTTCGCCCAGAACCGCGAACCGTCCGCGCGGACCCGCCACCCCTCGTCCTCGACGCGGCCCCGCTCGGTGGCCTTCTCGAGGTTCGTCTCCGGGACTCCCTCTGCCCTGTCTTCCTCGGTGTAGAACGTTGAGAAGTGCTGGCCGACGATCTCGTCTTCGGAATATCCTTTGATTCGCTTGGCACCCTGGTTCCAACTGCCGATGGTACCGTCGGGATCGAGCATAAAAATCGCGTAGTCCTTGACTGCACTCACGAACGCGCCGAACTCCTGCAATTTGGCCTGTTGATCATCTTCCTGAGTCCCGTCAGATGGCTGCCACCAAATGCGAGTTCCGCTCTCAGGTTCCTTGGTCTGTAACTTCCCACGGTCTGCGAATGCTGTCAACTGCTGCTCTGCAATCTGTTCTGGACACTCCCACCTCTCGGCAACCTCAGCTGTAGTGAACGGCGTACCCGATGTATCTCCGTTCGAGAATAGACGATTAATATCCTCTATAGAAATATCTGACTCTGATCGATTAGGGTCCATAGTGTCCGTGTCGACGTTGACTCGTAAACGGGTGACGGTCGGTGACCTGTTCTGTTAGAATAGCCGGGTATGGCATTGTCTTCGTGTGACGATGTGTAGCTCGGCTATACCTATCGGCTTATTCGAGACAGCAGTGACTGAAGAAATGGAGTGGATCGGTTCATACAGGGGAATTAGCAATCATACCACGGTTCAATCGTGTTATCTGGGTGCAGCGTGAGTCCGATATCTTTCAGTTCGCATTCGAAATCGGCCGGCAAATCAGGATCGTACTGCCACGTCTGGGAGACGCCATCTGCGGTGAACGCATGCACTCTCGAGGGGGTCGTTTCGATAGTACCGCGTGACATCATCTTTCTGGAACCGAGAGTGAACACGCGACTGAAAAGCGTCCCGTCCTCACTATCTATCACACGGACCGCGATCTCCGCCGTCGAAGAAGTCCTATTCTCGACAATCACCTCGCTGGATTCCTTGGCCTTATTGGAATCGTTCCCGGGGAGAACGTCACTACAGCCAGCAGTCGAAACGGAAGTCACGGCCCCAAGAGTAGCAAGAAACCGTCGTCGAGACGGTCGTTTGTCTTGGAGAGAAGCTAGTAGGCGATCGGAGGCCATGCTAACTGAGTATGTAATCGCCGGAATAATATTATCGAACCACGCACGCTGAGCGTTAGCTACGAAGACATACTAACCAGTTAACAAACTCCGTTATAGTTACGCGCAGTCTAGGAATAATCAATAGGAACAGTGCAACATGCAGCATGAAAAGCTTCTGAAATACCTCTCAGCCGATCGGGAGTACTGGAACTCTTTCCCCTTCTAAATCACACAAGAACTGCAGAGGCGAATTCCCAGAGAAGAGAAAATAGGTCTCCTCAGGGATACCGACTAGTCTATCGTCATATCATCATCATTATTCCACCAGTCATCGACGTCGAGGATACCGTCCTCCTCCTCCTCGTTCACTGGGCTGACTTGGACGGTGATCAGTTCCGGATTATCGCCGAACGGCGTCCACTCCTTGTTCATCTCGAAGAGTTGGGGCTGATTCTGATCGTCATCGGCGTCGGTGACGAATCCTCGGTTACCATCGAAGCTCCCGAGGTTTGCCTCGTGGGCGGCCCAAAGCGGCACTACTTCACCCGTGTTCTGCCACCGAATCATCCGGGTGTTATACTCTGAGAAGAAACTATCCTGGATGTCGCCATAATTTGGCGTCCAATTGACAACGTCGGACACTATCGCGAACTTCGCTTCCGGATGGAAGTTACTTGCCTGTATCAGGGCTTTCCAATTATCGTCGAGACCACCACTACCTTCTTGGGCGCTTACGGTGCCAGACGCGGCCAGACCTGCGCCGGCCGTTGCCACTGCGCTCTTTTTCATAAACGAACGCCGCGTTTCGTCATCTACTATCCGCTCAAGCAGATTGTCATTGGTCATACTGAGTTCCCCCTCCGCAGGCGTTTGTTGCAAAGATACGCAGAAAAAGGGATCGTCCGTTTCGGCGGAAATAGTATATATTCCATCACTAGAACAGAAGGTAGAGCGGATTTCCTCCTCGGTTTCTCCTCCATTGTCCGCTTTAACTGTACATTAACTGATTGAGACACCCGTTACGGCAGTGAGTTCCGGGAAACGTGATGCCACGACCCCTTTGCTGTCCAACAAAGGATCTGGTCTGCAAGCGGAAGGAAATGCATTTTTCTCATATTACCATATTCCTTTCGCCCTGCAACACACGTAAGGCAATTCTATCAGCGATACTGGTGCCTAAGACGAGGGCACTGAATCCTGACATGCTCGTCCCGTTCTCAGTTCCGTTTCATTCACATCCGACTCTCCCTCACCGGTAGGACCGCCTCCACTCAACTCCTCGCCGCGGCCGACCTGTGGGGGTCGGAGCGGTCCAGAACAGGAGACTATTTGACACGACCTCCCGAAGCGCCGCCGGACTATAAACACCGTCACGTTTCTCGAGTCGATTCTCAGACGCTTTCATTGAATCCTCTTGAACCCTGTTGGCGCTGGTAGATCCCCGCCACTTTGATCAGGACAGGGAATGCCGATAATTACGTGGATATACTATTATGATAAAATATTCAACCGGGATTCACCGTATGTGTCTTGTTTGGAAGCCAGGGAAATATACCTGGTATTACATTACTTCCACCAAGTGCTTAATAGCTCGTGGTTTAAAGGGAGACCAATGGAACCATCGGATCCGTCCCCAGATATCACTGTAGATGATATTCGGGGATTTTTTAGCCAATTAAACCAGCCGACATCCCCGATATCGATCACGGAGGTCACCGAGTTCCTTGATTGTACACCGCAGACGGCACAGCAGTACCTAGAGGAACTCACGGAACGGGATGAATTACGAACCAAACAAATCGATGGGTCAACCCGAGTTTGGTGGGCTGCTGGGGAAAGTAGTATTGGTCGTGAAGATGCAGACAACAAGCAGTTCGGAGAATTCGTGAGAGCGGTCAAGGATTACGCTATCTTCATGCTTGACCCCGACGGCAGCGTCGCCAGCTGGAACCAGGGGGCAAAGCGAATCAAAGGCTATTCAGAGGACGAGATCGTCGGCGAGCACTTCTCCACGTTTTACACTGAGGACGATATCGAAAACGATGTCCCAGAGACGAACCTCGAAACCGCCGCAGAGGAGGGACGCATCGAAGACGAAGGCTGGCGGATTAAGAAAGATGGTTCGCGGTTCTGGGCGAACGTCGTAATCACCGCCATCCGCGACGCCGACGGCACGCTCCAGGGATTCACCAAAGTCACGCGGGATATGACCGAACGACGTGAGTACGAGCAACAACTTGAAGAACAGGCTGAGTGGCTCGAACGCCAGCGGGACGAACTCGAAAAGGAACTCGACGACATCTTCGAGCGAATTGACGATGCCTTCTACGCCCTCGACGACGAATTCCGCTACGAATACGTTAACGAGCACGCCGAAGAGCACCTCGGCGAGCAGGCGGGGAACCTCATCGGGCAGAAGCCGTGGGAAGTGCTTGACGTCGACGAGTCGGACCCGATTTTCGAGCGGTTCGAAGAGGCATTCGCAACGCAGGGACCGATTCGGTTCGAACGCTACTCGGAGCCGCTCGGCATGTGGGCGATGGTCAGGATCTATCCCTCTGAGTCCGGTCTCTCAGTGTACTTCGAGGATATCACCCAGCGCAAAGAGCGCAAACGGGAACTCGAACGGGTGTACGATCTCCTGGAGCAGGCGGAACGCATTGCGGGCCTTGGCGGGTGGGAGATTGATCCGGACACGCGCGACGTGTTCTGGACTGACCACCTCTTCGATATTTTGGAGGTCACCTCCGACGAAGAACCGCATCTGAACGAAGCCCTTGAAGTGTACCACGACGAGGACCAACCGATCGTCGAACGTGCTGTCGAAGCGGCGCTTCGATCCGGCGAGTCTTTCGACATTGAAAGCCGGTTCCAAACGACCAGCGGTGAGGTGCGCTGGCTCCGAATCATCGGTGAGCCCGACATCGAGGACGGAGAGGTCGTTTCGCTCCGCGGAGCCGTCCAAGACATCACCGAGCAGAAAGAGCGCGAAGAGGAACTCCAACGTGTCCGGAATCGGATGGAGTTTGCCCTCAACGCCACGGATGCGATCGTCTGGGACTGGAACGTCGACGAGGATCAGACGTCGTTCTATCCCTCGGCTGAGTCGTTATATGGGACCGCAATCGAGGACTGGGATGATTTCCTCGAAATCGTCCATCCCGACGATCGAGAACAGGTCGAAGAGGGGATCAAGGAATCACTGGAAACTGACGAGCCGAATTCCGATGAGATCCGCATCGATCGGAACGGGGAAAAGCGGTGGATCGAAGCCCCGGGTCGGCCAATCCAAGACGAGGACGGATCGACGAGGATGGTCGGCGTGGCTCGGGACATCACTGAACGGAAGACATTCGAGCGCAAGTTACAGGAGTCGAACGAGCGCCTCGAACAGTTCGCGTATGCGGCCTCTCATGATCTCCAAGAGCCACTCCGGATGGTGTCGAGCTATTTGCAGTTGCTCGAAGACCGCTACGGTGACGAACTCGACGACGACGGTCGAGAGTTCATCGAATTCGCTGTGGATGGTGCCGACAGAATGCGAGAGATGATCGATGCTTTGCTCGAATACTCCCGGGTTGAAACTGAGGGTGACCCCTTCGAACCAGTTATTCTAGATACCGTCCTTGAAGAGGTCTTAGCTGATCTCCAGTTACAGATCGAAGAATGTGATGCTGAAATTACGGTTGAGGAGTTGCCTACAGTCGAGGGCGACGATAGCCAACTCCGACAAGTGTTTCAGAACCTACTGAAGAATGCGATCGAATATAGCGGTGATGCTCCGCCTCGAATTCACGTCTCGGCCGAACGATCGGGCGAAGAGTGGATCGTATCGGTTAGCGACGAGGGAATCGGAATCGACCCCGATGACCAAGACCGTATTTTCGAGATCTTCCAATCCCTTCACACTCGTGACGAGCACGCCGGAATGGGCATTGGGCTCGCACTGTGCAAGCGAATCGTAGAGCGGCATGACGGCGAGATTTGGGTCGACTCGGAGCCGGATGCTGGGACGACGTTTTGGTTCTCACTACCCGCAACGGACACTACGTGACCTGCTACATCGCACCATTGCGAATCAACCACCCCGCGAGAACGATATTCGTCCACGCATCAAACCGTGTGTCTCGACTCGATCGAAAATACGGTCCATTCACGAAGCTGGTGGCAGCAGTTTCGTGAACTCGCTCTCGAGTGTATTGTAAGAACCTCTACCAGTTACTCTGACGTGGAGTTCAAAGAACGTCGAGATCAGCCCAATCAGTTACTCATCAGTGCAGTGGTATTCGATTTCCATCGAGTCGATTGCGTCGCTTTGGTCGTTTTCAGCGAGTAGTGTGAGGCGGCCATGGTGTGGTGGTGAGCCAATAGTGAGACGGTATTCACGAGCATCGGTTGTGGGGATTTCGTTTAGGAGATCGCCTTCAGAGTTCTCGAGTAGAACTGACTCGATAGGGGATGTATCACCAGATTCCTGCAACGAAATTAGCAGCACAACTGAATCATCGGATATCATAGCACTCGCTTGCTGTAAGACATCTCCGTCACCGTGTTCGAGAGCGGTCGTCGTACAGTCGGGGGAATCAGAATTGGCATCACCTGAACACCCTGCAAGCCCAATCGCTCCAATCACTGCACTGGATGTGAGGATTTTTCGACGTGACAACGCTTCGCTGGAGGGCGTATGGTCGGGGACCATACTGCGACGTTGACAATTTAAAATGATAAAGTTTCTGATTGACTTGTTTGTACTCGTCGTGAGTATGGCCTTTCTCTTTACACAGAGAATGCGCCTCGACGGGGTGAGTCGCATTGAAACCGACCACGAGGGCGACACGGTCGACGTGGTCGTTGACGATGACGTGTCCGACGGGGCCCTGACTGCTGCGGTCGAAGCGACCGGCTACGACGTCGCGGCATAATCGGCTTCCGTCTGTCTATCTCCGTTTCCACTCCCCACGTTTTCAACGGCGAACTCTGAGTTAACGGCCTTGCCCGAGCGGAGTTGTCCGGAACTTCGTGTTTTGTATCCTCATACATTTTTCAGCGTACTCGATAGGATCTCACATACACCCGGGCCCCCGGGGTTGTCCGCAATCCGTTATCGGTAGGTGATTTCATCGACGATGTCATGCCAGTGACAGGCGTTGCTGTAGTTCTAGCATTAACGAGGATGAATGGTTGCTTAGACATCTGCTGGAAGGATAGCAGACTTACCCAACAGATTGAGTGGATCGGGGATATATTGGTTAAGCGCCGTTAGAAATCCATCTCTTGAGGAAGCTCGCCGGTGGAGTCATGGTCTCGCTCCGTTGAATGAATCGGAGTTGGCTTCGTGTCGACATCGATCACCGCGGCGCAGAAACAACTTTTCCGGCTCTGATGAAATACTCACCAGATGACAAGTCTTCACCCGGTTGTAGTCAATACAGCTATTTTACTGCTCTGCATCCGCGTTGGTTTCGAGAGCAAACTGTTCAAAGAAGGATTCCATAAAGTTCCACCGGGATTCTCCAAGACGTCGGCCTTGTTCGGTATATAGCGCATCAAGTCGCTCGCGTGCCCAGTCACGTAAGAGCTCGATGTCCGGTAATTCAGTGCGGTATTCGCCGAGCGTGGTTGGGTCATCGATAACGGCATACTGATCGCCAGTACGCTCCGAGCGTTCACCGACGATACAGGCGAGTCGGATGAGTCCGACTGCACCAGTCGCATCAAGCTTATCAGCATCGAAGAGAAGCTTTGCTTCGATCGTTTCAGGGTCAGGAGAGCTTGCGCGGATGCTGTGTGCTCGGAGACAGTGCTCAATTGCGGTGATCTGGTCAGGCCTCACGTCTTCAGCCTCAAGCAGGCTTATGGCTTCGTTAGCTGCCCATTTGTCGTGGTCATCAATCTCCCCGACACGTTCGAGTGGCCGTCCGATATCGTGAAACCACGCAGCTGCGGCTAGTACGTTTCGGTCAACATCCTTGGGATGCTTGTCCGCAAGATGTTGCGAAATATCGTGTACTCGTTTTGCATGGAAAATATCGTGTGCAGGGAAGGCGGCCTCGTAATACGAGCGCGATAATTCTCGAGCAAGTGGACCTAGTTCGGAGGGCATATTCTCAAAACTCACTGCAGCCCGCTTATCCATTATGGACTACACGTCTGTCCGAACAGCAGGTTCAGTGCTAACCGAGGTTCTATCTGTTCAAAAAGCGAGCGACCAGCGGATCGACATCCACTCCAGAACTTGGAGCGTCCGCTCGCTGGTGTCACGTCGACATCACGGCGGCACCTTGCCGGACTTTACACTATTCGTTGGGAGCCACCGCGATCTCGTGGAGGAATCAATGGAAGACTCCATCGATAACCTTGCAGACCTACCTAACGGCTGTTACAGCGCCAGAAGTATCGAACTAATATGATTTCAACAGAGCCAGTGCGAGTGACTTCCTCGATAAAATTTGTGAGCTAATTAGAAACATCAATATCTAATTATAGCCAAAAGAATTAATTGGCCATTCTTCCAAGATTTATTCGTGAATCGAAGGTCGCTAATATTAGGGGGTGCAGCCGCGGGTGCCTCAATAGTAACTGCGATGGCCCTTGATCCCGGTTGGAACGACACTTCCAATACTCAATCCTCTAACGACGAATTGAAGATCAAGAATATTCTCGCCGTAAATGACCACCATCAACCTCATGAGCTAACCTTACAAGTCCATTTTGACGGTACAGAGACAATTGACGAGCAACGCTCCCTTGGAACTTCTCAAGACGATCAATCCGTTGTATTTGAGAATTTGCCAACTCAGCCTAGAAGATATCGGATAGCGGCCTCCCTCCCAGACGGTCAGTCATCACAACTAGTTCCGAAATACTATCCCGATTATGACTGCGTTGGATCGGCGGTGCTGCTGATCGACTCTGGGGGTGATCTTTCCCCATTCCTCGCACACCCCTGTCAGTCCGATTCTACTTCGACCTCAGAGAAGTGACATCTTCTCTCCTCGGGAACGTCTGCTGGGTCTCCCCCGGACGTCTGGGTGTTCGGTAGGTGGATTGGAATCTGATCGATTGAGATGTCTCTCGGATGCTGCTTTGACTCATGTAGAATCACTCTCTTGTAGGCTCTCTTTCGAGCCCTCACCCCTTCCGGGACGAAAAACGACTCGCTGCTTAGGCTGTCGGGAAGTAGACGCTTTGTTCGCCGACTAGCCTTTTCGAGTTGGTTTCGATGCCGATGCGTGAAGTAGCAGTCGTTGCTACAATATCCACAGTTATCTCCCGTATCGTACTCTGCTACGTAGGGCCCTCGTTCGGTTGTCCAGACGTTCACGCCACACTCAGCACACGCTGCACTCTCGATATCACTCGGTGACGGGCCGCGATACTCGAACTCGACGCCGTCTTCCTTCGTCGTCGATTCGGGCCAAACGCCTCGTGCCTGCCAGAATTCTCGAACCTTCGCGAGGCTGCACCGGACGGTTTTTCCGATCGTCATGTGCTCGGCGTCGCGACCACTGTCGTCCCACTCACTAGCCGTCCAGAACTCGCCGAACTGTGCGCCACGGTGAAGCCCATTCCAGTCGAGGCCGATGATATCTGCGGGTGGATCACCCGTTAGCGTGGGACGGGTGAGCTGCTTAATGACGTCCAGTTGTTTCGGCGGACTTCCTCCAAGTATGTGGACGCGACGACCACGCCAATCGCTCAGCTCTGAGAACTTGTGAGCAAGTCGGTCGGCGTATCCCCGGGAGTACCCGACGACGAGGTCATCAGGGATCGCGTGAATCGCGCCACGGCATTTCGGGACGAGGTTCGATTCTGGGTAGCTTCCTTTGATCTCGCGAGCAGCAGCGACGTATCGGTCTACCTCGTCGACTCCGTAGGTATCACCAATCACCCCGACCTGGGGCTCGTGCTAAAAAAGCGCTCGACGTACCGATCAAGGTCTGGATTTCGAAAAGCGTTATCGAGCATCCCGATAGGCAACTCTAACGCTTTGAACGGCTGCTGGTGGTAGGTACAGTCCTCTCGAAACCCGGTGAGGAACCCGAGGCTGAATGCATCTAATGCGAACGGAACTCGATGGAGGAACGCCACGTGGTCAGCCTGCCGAGCAATCGCAATTTCGCTAGCTGCGTTGCTGGTCGTACTCGCAGTGAGTACCATAATGAATCAACGCAGGAACTCGCCCCGCGCCCTCTTCTGGGGGAGAAAAACTGCTACCTGCGGCTAGCCGTTAACCAACACCGGTTGCTACCGTATGGGGTTATGTTGGTTAATCAGGCTGGTTCCCTGTGGGGGTTGCTACGTTGTCGGCTCAGCACGGATACCTCGCAGATCTCACTTCAGTACGGGTGGTAGCTCGGCGCTATCGAGAGTGATCATTATTCGATATGCTGTCGTCTTGTTGGAGTCTTTCATCTGGTTCACCTCTGGGGGTACGTTCGATTTTCCCGCACCCCTTTGGGGGCGAACAACTATCCCCAGCTGTTACCCTCCGGCGTTAATGGGTGGTTCTACTCTCGAGTACAGCAACGATATCGGAGAGATCGAATAGGCGGAGATCATCACGCTCGCCTGCAGCTTCCTCGACGGAGCGTTTGAACCCAGAGCGGCTGAACAAGGCGAATTCATACGTCGGCTCACCACCTCCGGTGGGTGTCCAATCGATTTGCTCCACGTCGTCTTCGAGGTCCGCGAGCACGTCATAGCCGAGGGGAGTGTTGGTGAATTTCGCTTCGCCAGCGATCAGCGTTGACTCGTCAGTTGGTGCGACGACATCTACCTCCTGGCCCTTGTACCACCACTGGCTTGGCATCTGTGTGAGCTGGTAGTCTGCATAGAGCGCCGGCACCGCCTGGTGACAGAGCGATTCGAACGTTTCACTGACGAAGTCGGGCAATTCCGGTTCGATGAGATCCGCGTAGGCGTTCTCGCCGTAGAGTTCGTACTGTCCCCCGCGGCCGTAGAGATACCGGAAGTAAAACCGGAATACGGGATCTCGAATCTGGTACCGAGTCCGCTTGCTACGCGCCGGATCGGCGAGTGCCGGATAATGTTTCTCGATGATCTGGAGGGTGTCTAGCCGGTCGAAGTAGTACGACGTGTTGGTGCTCTCGATGCCGGCTCCCTGAGCGATCTCGTTTCGACTGCGGTTCCCGCTGGCTATCGACTCCAGAACCGAAAAATACGTGTTCACCTCGTTGAGTTCCATCTGGAGGACGGTTTCGGGTTCATCGTGGAGTGGGCCATCCGGGTCACACAGCAGCCGCGTGATGTTTGCTCCGAGGCTCTGTGATGGATCGAGAGGGCTGAGATATCGGGGTGTGCCGCCGAAGACGCCATAGACGAACACCCGTTCTTCGGGATCGTACGTCGGCACGAACTCTTGGATGGAGCGAAACGGCAACTGGGTGAGTTCGAGGCGGCCATTCGGTGTCTGGGATACCCGGCCGTAGAGTGGCGCACCGCCATCGAGGACGTGGGTATGAATCATGCCGATTGCAGAGCCTGTGAGTACGACTGTTGCCTGACTCTCGCCGACAGCTGTATCCCACAGGTGTTGGATGACCGAGGGAAGCCCCTCGTTCGATTCGATGAGGTACGGGAATTCGTCGATGACGATGACGGCGTTTCTGTCGGTGAGGTACGTTAAGAGCGGTTCCCACTCTTCTTTGACGGCCGTGATGTCTGGATAGGTCGTCGCTGCGGCCTCGACGAACCGCCTGAGCTGTGTCGTCGCTGTTCCTTGGACTGCCTGATAGTACACGGCATCGTCGCGGTCGGCAATCGATCGGCGGACGAGTTCGCTCTTGCCGATCTGGCGGCGGCCATAGATGATTGCGAGTTCTGCAGTGTCACTCTCATAGAGGGTCTGCAACCGATCGAGTTCCTCGATACGATCGACGAACTGGTCCATACCTCCAGGTCGTGCGGGAGATACATATGTGCTCCGAAGTTAGGAACCAGACTATAATAGTCTGAACTATAATATTCTACTCCCTAATACGACGGATCTCTAATTCGATCCTTCATCTACTAAGGCTCCGACAGACATCCCCGAATGTTCCGTCAGACGTCCTGTGAGCGGATTTCGCTGGCCCGCTTTCAAGCGGGTGGAGGATCTGGATGCACTGCTGATTCGCGTTCTCGTAGGCGACGCAGGCTCGGAGCGTCTCCATGTCGTGAATCGTCGCAATACCAGCGTTGATGAGTTGGGTGTTTGGTGGTTTCGAGGGAGCAGACTGAATGTCTGCCTGCGGAATAGCGATCTTCTTACCGGGAACGGTCAGAACAATCCGATGATAAATCCGAGGCCCATAATGATGAGTACGGCCGCAGAGAACGCCGGCAGGTACGGGGTGTACCGTTCGAGTTTCTCTTCGTAATGCTGATAGCCGGTGATCAACAGCATCGTCAGCCCGACGATGCCGATGATGACGGTGATTGCGTAGGCACTCATCAGTTCGAGACAGTAGTTCGACCCGGTACACAGCGCGATGATCTCGAACTCTTCCTCGTGGGCGAACCCAAGTACGAACGCGAACCATGCGATGCCGAAGAGCCCACGTTCCGCAGCCTGATTTGCGTCGTCGGGTGAATGAGAGTGACCTCCCACGAACGGAACCACGCCCTTCACTCGGGTGAGAAGGCCACTTTCTCCGTGGGTATGCGAATGATCGTGCTCGTGCGAGTGGTCGTGATCGTGGTCGTGGTTATGTTCGTGGTCCTCACCGTGGGTGCCGTGTGAGTGACCGTGGACGTATTCGCGGATTCCGAGCGCGATCAGCAACACGCCAGCGACGAGACTAACCGGCCCACCAATGAAGATCGTCGTCAAGAACAGATCGATCGGGATCGGTTCGTTGACCTGTGTGAGATTGAAGTATCCCTTCGCATAGAAAAACACCGCCACCATCGCTATACTACTGATGAGGTGGCCCAGGCCGAGAATGAAACTCGCCGCAAACCCGTAGACCCACTTGTTCGTCTGATCGAGAGCATACGATGCGGCCACGGGCCAGCCGTGGCCCGGCTCGATTCCGTGGACTGCACCGAGGAGAACTGCCCCGATTAGGAGCCCGAGCGCTTCACCGTGTAACATCGTAGAAGATACTCGACTAACGAGGTGCATAACGGTTGTTAATACCGAACCCGGGGATTCGTCATACGGGTCGGGGGACTATTGTGGACTGGCGGCGAGGTAGAACGTATGCGAACAAGTTTCAACATTCCTGACGAGGTCGTCGCAGAGTTCGATCGCGTCTGGCAGGACGAGGGACTCGAGAATCGCTCCCGAGCCGTTCGGGAGGCGATGCTCGAATATATCGAGGCCCACTCTCGGCTCGAGAACACGTCTGGCGAGATCGTCGCACTCGTTGGATTCGATTATCGACACCACAACGTTATCCAGGAACTCCACGCCGTCCAACACGACTACCAAGACGTGATTCTCAACACGAGCCACACACACCAAGGGGAGTGGTGTCTCGAGTCGCTCTTCTGTCGCGGATCAGCTGAGCGGGTTCGTGACCTCACCTACCGACTCCGGGACTTCGACGGCGTCCGGCGTGTGAAGGTTATGGTCATTCGAGACGAAACGGCGTAGCAGCCGGCACATGCTTCTCACGACTGTATCGCTACGTCCGATTGCCTGGCATTACCGCCGACTACGCGCTCGTTTCCCTGCATTGTCTGCGGGTTTATCTCGACACGTCCTAGCGGATGACGATTGACCTGCTCAAGGAGATCAACCACGCCAGACTGAGAATGTCAGAGAGTCGTTCGTGCACCCTCGTTTTGCGTCGTGTGGCGAATAGGCTGAACGCTCAGTACAGAACAGCAACTCAACACTCCTGACTCGATTGTCAGCCGGAACACATTCCGGAGTTAAGCCAAACATCAACTTTCAATGCTTTTCTCCACCCGTTCCTTCACAATGGGGAACTTGTCATTGAGTTCCTGATAGATGTCTTCCTCTCCGATATATGGTTCAGATTTATCGATGAAATATTCCATTTTTTCGATCAGGTTCTTTTGTAGTTCTTCCGAGTCTCCCAAACCGTAGTAATCACTGTTATCTAGGATATCCGCAGCTTTTACAGCCACCCCACTTCTTCCCAGTTCAAAGCATCTTTCATAGATATCGTAGTGTTTTTCGAGATAGTCGTCAATATTCTCGTCGAAACTAGTGGCTTCCACGATATTTGCAACGTCTTTTCCGAACTGCGAACGAATCTCATCAGAAGTCGCATCTGTATCCTCTAATAGGTCATGGAGAAAGCCAGAAATGACGATGTGCTTTTCGTAATCTCTGTCGTAAAGATCCATTCCTACTCTTGTACTGTGGAGTATCACCGGTTTCGGATTATCTCCCGAAGATTCGAACGAATGCACTAGATATTGAATAGCTCGTTCGATCTCTTCATCTTCTGTTGGATCTCTCATTGTTATATTCAGAGAGCGGATCGCTATAAATTCATTTTGACTCGACCTGCCTGAAATACCTTTGCTGACCGACCCGACAACCTCGGGTTCACTCTTTGTCCTCGTGAGATTCGCACATATACTGAACAGATGAGCCAGTCAAAACGAGTCGAAATTTATGTCCTGGCAAATCGTTCTCTGGCACCTTCTAGACTGCTTACTTGTCTTCCTCCTCGGGTTGGATTTGGCGGGTGTCCTCGGCGAGTACATGGATGTCTGTTCGAAGTGTCTCCATGTCTTCCCGGGCGTCTTCGCTTTCACCTTGGCCTTGATCTTCATCTCGTGTCCCGGTTCCGCGTTTGAGCTTCACGGTCAGCGAGACACCGAGGTCAGTGTGCTCGACGAACTCCGTTGATGACGGCTGCTTGTGTTCGGACATGTATGGCTCTCGGTGATTGTTACTCAGCTGGACGATTCAACCGCTTCCTCGGCCGGTTCACGAAGGGCGGCGTCGATGTCACTGCCGGTGAGTCGCCAGCGCCGATCGGGACCCGTGCAGTCCAGTTGACTCACGATCTCATTCTTGAACTCGGTGTACTGAGCTAGAGCCCCGACGGCAACGCCCACACTCTTGAGCAATCGGCTTCGGAACGTGCTCATCACTCACACCTCTCTCGTTAGTCTGTCGCCAGGAGCTGTTCTGCGCGGTTCGTACGCATTCATGGTCCGTGGCGTGATATTGTGCATGGTTAGATAGTGCAGGTTCGCGGGTCACCGGTTTGCCCGAGGAAGTATGCGAGCAGGACGATACCGCCGAGACGGAGGAGGTTCCCATCGAAAGGAAGCATCGCCATCGCACTGACGAAGCCGAGCGCGCCGAGGACGCCCGCGCCACAGCTCGCACAGCCCGCGGCGAGCAGGCCGGGGATGATGCCGACGATTGTGGACGCACTCTGACGGCGGGCACGTCGAACGAGTGTGACGGTACTGACCAGTGCAACGCCGGTCAGGAGCGCGTACGCGGTGACGAGTCCGAGGCCGAGCCACCCCGTACTCAGGTACGTCTCTCGGGTGAGCGTCGCGACGGCGAACCCGAGATCGGTGACGTCTCTCGACAGCACCTGCATCGAGAACTGCGGGAACGTGCTCAACACCAGAACGACGTAGGTGAGACTTGTGGCTATTCCAGCCATCAGCAGTCGCCGATTCGACGTGAGCGGGTACGCGAGTGCGTCGCGGAGGTCACGGCTCCACGCACGCACGTCGGATAGTCGATCGTTCATCGTTGTCCCCGGTTTCGTGGGTCGGTCACGCTTCACGCACCTGGTCGAGTGCGTCCGCGAAGTTCTCGTACGGGTGGGCGCCGATCAACTTCCCGGCCGCACCGCTCTCTCGGTTATAGATGACGAATCCGGGCGTCCCCTGGATACCGGCCGAGAGTGCGACATCGACGTCGGCGTCGAGGTTCCTCCGAATTGCCTCACCCCGGGACTCCCTGCACTCCTCGACGCTATCCAGGTTGACCCCTGACGTCTGTTCGGTGATCTCCCGGAACGTCTCCTCGTCGGCCCAGTCGTTGCCGCCGGCTACCTGTGCATCGAAGGCGGCGCCGTTCCAGTTCCAGAACGCCATCGGGTCGGACTCGGCGACCTGCGCCCAGACGCAGCGCCCCCACACAGCCGCTGGTTCGGAGTACTCGCCGATGTTAGGGTAGCCAAGCATCACGAGCCTAGCGTCCCCGGTGTCGAGGTAGTTACGTCCGATCTCCGGGAGCGTTTTCGTCTCGAACTCCTTACAGAACGGACAGAGATAGTCCGTCCAGTAGTAGATGTCGAGGGGCGCGTCGCGCTCGCCAACGATCGGCCGGCCGGTGAGGTCGACGCCGTTGCCGAAGTCAGTTGTCTTATCGCTCGTGTAGAACGACGCGGGCCGGTAGTCATCCTCGGAGCCACCTGAATCGGTCGCCAGATAGGCGACGCCGCCTCCGAACGCGAGTGTCACGCTACCGGCAAGGAGTGCTCGCCGTGTTACGCTCTTGTCCTCTTCATCCATTGGTATACAATAGTACCTGTAGTCGTCTGAAGGATGTTTTGGTCATCACCCGACGTGTCCCTTCTCGGCTCAGCCGTCGCGGGACGGCGCCGTCACCTGCGGGTCATCCCTCGCGTTCGCCCTGAGTTCGAGGTGGGTCTCTCGCATCCAGACGAGCGTGATGGTGCCCGAGACGAACATCGCCGCGGCCACGACGTAGAACGCGGCGGTCGTCGAGATGAGGGTGGCGGTCACGCCGATGAGGATGGCGCCGAAGCCGTAGCCGGCATCGCGCCACATCCGGTAGACGCCGAGTCCGGTTGCCCGCCATGATGGGTGGGCAGCGTCGCCGACGACCGTGATGAGGTTCGGGTAGAGCAGCGCCATGCCGACGCCTGTGATGCCTGCGGTCAGGAGCCAGTCCGAGTAGCCGTCGGCCAGCACCGTCGCGAACACGCTTGCTCCGGCGACGAACATCCCCACGGCAATGGGTGGCCGCCGGCCGATGTCGTCCGCGAGTTTCCCGGTGTAGAGCTGTAGGATGCCCCAGACGCTGCCGTAGACGCAGACCACGGCACCCACTTGGGCAACCGACAGACCGACGCTCGTCAGGTAGAGCGGGTATGCGATCCAAACGAGTGCATCGACGAACTTTTCGACGCTCCCTGCCTGCGCTGCGGCGAACAGCGTTCTATCGCCCCACGTCGCGCGTTTCAGGACCGACCGGAACGGCAGATCGGCGTCTGCGTCCTCGGCCTCTGCTTCCACGTACGGGAGTGTCTCCTCGACGAGGAGAATCGAGGCGACGAGTGCGAACACGATGACGGCTGCGAGGAAGTAGAACGGCGCTGGACGGAGGCCGTACTGTGCGGCGATGATGTCGGTGACCCACGCGCCGACCGCGACGCCACCGTAGCCGAAGGCTTCGTCGAGACCGACGGCGAAACCCCGCGTGTCGCTACCCGCGAGGTCGATCTTCGCGTTCACGCTCATGCTCCACGCCAATCCTTGGTGAATACCGAGGAGCACGTTTCCGGCGGTCACCCACCACCAATTCGGCGCGTAGATAAGCACGATGGGAATCGGGAGCGCGGCGAGCCATCCGGCGATGAGAATCGGTTTACGGCCGTAGGTCTCCGACCATTTCCCGCCATAGAGGTTGAGCAACGCTTTGACGAAGCCGAAGCTGACCACGAACGATCCGATGACCAGCCTCGACTCGACGCCGAGTACATCCCGTCCCAGGACGGGGACAACGTTTCGCTCGGCTCCGATGGTCAACCCGACCGCGAATACAGTGAGTAGTTGAAGTGCAAACTGCGGCCAATTCCGTCGAATGCCCTGCGCGTACGCCATCGGGAAAACGTCCTCGGTCGTTAGTTGGCCGCGCAGTTGTTCGGCCCGAGTTCAAGCGACTCAACGTCTTCGCCGGGCTGTTCTTTGCCCCAATTGATCTGCTTGATCTCGTTGTAGTTTGCGGGTTCGTCGGCGAGGCTCTCCACGATGGTTTCGACGAATGCGTCTTCGTCGCCGTCTTCGACGTAGCTGAGGAGTTCGTTGGTCGTCTCCGCCTTCAGATCGCCGAGTTCCGTCGCGAGCGGTCGAACCTCCTCGTCGCTGAAGCGCTCGGGAAGGACGACCGTCCCGCCGTCGAGGTCGATCAGATCCTCGAGGCTATCAAACAGTTGGCTCGCAGCCTCGCGACGGCAGCCTCTGAACTGTCTTCGAGGTCTGGACGGCCGACACTTCGGAGGAACAGCGTATCCCCGGAAAGGAGGGCGTCGCTATACTCGAAGGAGACACTGCCTGGCGTGTGGCCGGGCGTGTTCCGGATGTCGAGTTCGCGGTCGCCGACCGGGATCGTGTCGCCGTCCGTGATCTCGCTCATGCGGTCCAATTCACCGGCGTCCTCTCCGTGGAGATAGTAGGGAACGTCGAGGTCGCCGGCGAGACGCCGGGCTCCAGAGACGTGATCGGCGTGTGCGTGCGTGTCAGCGACGCCGATGATCTCGAGATCGCGCTCGTCAGCGGCGTTCAAGTACTAGTCAACGTACTGTGTCGGGTCGACGACGATGGCTTCGCCGCCGCCGTGAACGAGATAGGAGATACAGCCCGTACCGGGACGGACGATCTAGATGACGCCGTCGACCGCGTTGATGTTGTACTGGCAGTGGACGCGACCCCAGCCGTTCATTCCGTTATCGATGGTTTTTCGTTCTCGGCGAATACGCAACGAGTTGTACGTCGAAGATCCACTGGTCCGTATTATTTCAGGGGGGAACTTATCCCGACGTCCCTCGTAGTATCCACCATGAGTGATACAGAACCGACAGCGATGGACGCCGAAGAGCGCAACGCGTTCCTCGGTACCGGCGGTACCGGCGTCATCTCCTTTCCAAGTTCGGACGACGAATCGCCGCGTTCCGTCCCCGTCTCCTACGGCTACGATAAGTCCGATACGACCTTTTACTTCAGGCTCGCCGTCGGCCCCGATAGTGACAAGGGAGATGTAGCCGGCAGTCACGTTACGTTCGTGGTCTACGGACAACAAGACGAGAACTGGCAGAGCGTCATCGCCAAAGGGCAATTGAAAGAGACCACCGAAGCGTCGGTCGCAACGGATTCGCTCGAAGGCCTTCGACAGGTCCATATCCCGCTCGTGGACATCTTCGGTCGCCCCGTGAAGGACGTTCCATTCGAGTTCTATCGACTTGTCCCCGACGAGATGACCACCAGAAAGGAGTCTAGCACTGCAATGTGACCTACCTGGCCTACTTCGTTCCACCCAGGAGGGTGTCCTCTTGAATCAATAAATCGTCATTCGTCCAACGAAATCATGTCTTTTGATCGGCTGTTGGTTCAACGTGAACAGGGACAGCAGCGTGCGTGACGACGTAGTTCGTGACGCTCCCCAGCAGACGTTGGGGGAGACCACCACAACCGCGAGTCCTCATAACGACAAAACGGATAGAACCCCTCGACGACGGTGAACGGTCACTCTCGACCCGGGAGAACCCCGAAGACAGGAAATTTATGTGAGTACTCGGGAACCGGCCGCCTGAATTTAACCTCTCTCGTCGCCAATTGTACTACGGTGTTCCAACATGGCGTTACTCGACGGCCAGACAGACGTCATAACCGGCGGAAGTTCAGGGATCGGCCGCGGCATCGCCCGTGAGTTCGCTAACCACGGGGCGCACTCCATCATTGTCGCAGACATTCAACAAGAGCCAAAGGAAGGGGGGACCCCTACGCACGAACAGATCGAACAGGAGACAGACACGCGGTCGACGTTCGTAAACTGTGACGTCACGAACAGAACGGACCTCGAAACGGCAGTAGACACCGCCGACGAGTTCGGTGGTATCGACGTAATGGTCAACAACGCCGGGATCTGGCACCCCGATGACTTCCTCGAAGTCACCGAAGAGGACTATGGACAGTTGATGACTGTCAATCTCGAAGGAGCCTACTTCGGCTCCCAGATCGCCGCTCAACGAATGGTCGAACACGACGGGGGAACCATCATCAACATCTCGAGCATCGCTGGCCTCTTCGGAAACGGGAACTGGCCGACCTATTCTGCGTCAAAGGGTGGGTTGACTATGCTCACCTACTCGCTAGCACACAGGCTGGCTGACGATGGGGTCAGGGTGAATGCTATCCACCCGGGCAGTATCGAGACGAAAATCACCGGCGATCAGGATATCAGTCCGGAACAGGTCGAAGCAATGCTCGAGGAGATCCCTCTCGGACGATACGGACAGCCCGAGGAGATCGGCGGGGCCGCAGTATTTCTCGCGAGTGAACTGGCGAGTTACGTGACTGGTGAGTCACTTGTCGTCGACGGGGGCTGGACCAGCTGGCGGTAAAACCGCTCTAACGAGAGAATGAAGAGGCCGTGACTCGCGTTTCATTCTTCATCACCCCAGTTCTCGCTCCAGGTGCTCGCGAACGACCCAGCGGATATCGGCTACGCGGTCACCGCTCTCACGCGTGAAGTGTACTCTCTCTCTCCGAGTAATATCGCTCTGAGCAACCGGAGAGAATATAGCAATATTGTGAATCCCACAAAATACTTTTGACGCTACCGCATCAACTCTGAGATATGAGCGACACGTTCGTGGTCGTCGGTGGTGACGCCGCGGGGATGAGCGCCGCAAGTAAGGCCAAGCGCGAAGACCCGGAGCTGGATGTCGTCGTCTTCGAGAAGGGAGAGTGGGTATCCTACGCTGCCTGCGGGATGCCTTACCACGTCAAAGGCGAGGTCGAGGACCTGGAGGCTCTCGTTGCCGTGACGCCCGAGGAGTTCCGCGAGGAGCGCGATATCGACCTCCGAACCGGCCACGAGGTAGTCGGCATCGACCCCGAGGGCGAAACCATCACCGTCGAGGGGGACGGCGAGACGCTCGACCAGCCCTACGACCACCTCCTCGTCGCGACGGGTGCGACCGCCATCGAACCGCCGTTCGACGGGCTCGGCCTCGACGGCGTGTTCACGATCCACGACATGGACGAGGCCGACGCCATTGAGAACTACATCACCGAACACTCGCCGGACTCCGCAGCCATCGTCGGCGGCGGGTACGTCGGCATCGAGATGGCCGAAGCTCTGTCCACGCGCGGTGTCGACGTCCACCTCTACGAGATGCTGCCACACGTCCTCCAACCGTTCGGTGTCGCGGTGGCCGAGGTCGTCGAGGACCACCTCCGCGAGCAGGGAGTTGAACTACACCTCGACACTGCCGTGTCAGGCTTCGAGGGTGCCGACCGGGTCGAGCGCGTCACGCTCGACGACGAGTCCTATCCCGCCGACGTCGCCATCGTCGGCGTCGGTGTCGAACCGAACACCGACTTGGCGGAAGATGCCGGCATCGAACTGGGCAAGACCGGAGCCATCGCGACCGACGAGTACGGTCGGACGAACTACGAGAACATCTACGCCGCGGGCGACTGCGCGGAGGCACGCCACGTCGTAACCGGCGAGCCGGACCACGTGCCGCTGGCGCTGACCGCCAACCGCGCCGGCCGCGCAATCGGCCAGACTGTCGTCGGCGAGCCGGAGCCGGTCGGCGAGATCGCCGGAACGGCCATCGTCAAGGCGTTCGACCTGGGTGCCGCTCGAACCGGAATCGTCGACGAGCAGCGGGCGCGGGATGCCGGCTTCGACCCGGTCCTGATCACGATATCGGCACCGACGCGGGCCCACTACTACCCCGGTGGTTCGGAACTTACCGTCACGCTGCTGGCCGACCGGGAGTCCGGCCGGCTGCTGGGCGGGAGCGTCGTCGGCCGGGAAGGCGCAAAGCGTATCGACACGGTCGCGACGGCGCTCACGGCCGGTATGACGGTGACCGAGCTTCGGAACGCCGACCTGGCGTACGCGCCACCGTTCAGCCCCGTCTGGGACCCGATACTCACGGCGGCGAAAGTCCTCGACGGGAAGATAGCGGGCGAATGAGCGACGCTACGCCACCCGAGTACGTGCGAGCACACCGAGAGGAACTGGTCGCGCTCACCCTCGACCTCCTCGCAATAGATACGTCGAACCCGCCCGGCGACACGCGTGAAATGGTCGCCGCAATCGACCAATTCCTTGACCCGCTTCCGGTCGACGTGGAGCGTTTTGCAGTCGATCCAGCAAAGCCGAATCTGCTCGTTCGACTACCGGGTGAGTCTGACCACACACTGCTATATAATGGCCACCTCGATACGGTCCCCTTCGACGCAGATGCCTGGTCCCACGATCCACTTGGCAAGCGCGTCGATGAACACGTCTACGGACGCGGTGCAACCGACATGAAAGGTGCCGTGGCGTCGATGCTGTTCGCAATTCAGGCTTTCGCTGCCACCGACACTGATCCACCAGTCGACCTCCAATTCGCGTTCGTGAGCGACGAGGAAGTGGGTGGTGACGCTGGCTTGCCAGCGTTACTTGACGCTGGAAAGCTCGACGCTGACGCATGCGTGATTGGCGAGCCGACCTGCGAGGAAGGCCGCCACTCCGTCACAATCGCGGACCGGGGCAGCATTTGGCTGACGCTCGAAGCCAGCGGTGAGGGGGCCCACGGCTCCCGGCCGGTACTCGGCGTCAACGCCATCGACCGGCTCTACGACGCCATTGGGACTATGCGCGAACGGTTTGGCACCCAGCGACTCGAGATCAACGCCGACGTGGCACCGATCGTCGAGGAGTCAGTCGAATACTACGCCCCCTCTATGGGTGAGGCCGCCGCTCGAGAGCTGTTCTGGTACCCATCGATCAATCTCGGCGTCCTCGAGGGTGGGGATGCGATAAATACTGTCCCGCAGTCTGCGCACGCCGAAGTTGACGTACGACTGACCGCAGGTGTCCACACGCCCGATGTGCTCGCGAAGATTCGGGAGTGCGTCGCCGACTGCGAAGGTATCACGATAGCCGACGTCTCCTGGAGCGTCGGTACCGCCGAAGCACCCGCCAGCCCCCTCGTCGAAGCCGTCGCGTCGACCGCGGAGGAGGCCACGGGTGATCGCGTCTTCAGGCGGAGCGCTACGGGTGGTGGTGACGCCAAGAAACTCCGGAATGCGGACATCCCGACCGTCGAGTTCGCGCTAGGAACCGACACCGTCCACGCGCCGGATGAGTACGTTCCGGTAGACGTACTCGTCGACAACGCCGTCGTCTATGCTCAGCTACCAGGACAGTGGCAGTTCCAGTTCGGTTAGTAACGCCTCCAGGCTGGCGCTTGTGCCAGACTGCTTGGGCGGTGAGAGGAAGCCATTGGGAAAGACTTAGGCATTAGTATAGTGTATTTGTGGGTATGAAGAACAATATTGGTGCGGCAGACAGACGAATCCGGATCGGTATCGGGCTGGGTTTGGCTGCTGTCGGAGTGGCCTCACTCGCGGGGCTGCTTGGAGTTGGGACGGTGGTCGGCACAGTGCTGACGCTGCTGGGTCTCGTTCTCGCCGGGACTGGGTTCGTTCGAGTCTGTCTCCTGTACCGCCTGCTGGGAGTGGACACGTCGGGGTCCCGCTAGGGATGGAACGCTTCCAGAATACCGGCCAGCCCGACTGGGACTGGTGGAGCAAACTCTGGCCGACACCCGGCGCGACACTCCGGGAACTCGGCGTCGAGTCCGGCGAGTCGGTCGCCGAAGTCGGCTGTGGAAGCGGCTACTTTGCGCTTCCAGCCGCTCGAATTGTCGACCCTGAGCCCGTTTACGCTATCGACTTGGATGCGTCACTGCTCGATGAACTCGACGACTTAGCCGAACAGCAAGACATCGAGAACGTGGTTCCGATTCCCGGTGACGCCCGGAACCTGACTGGCGTCCTCCCCGACTCAGTCAGCACGCTCGTCGTGGCAAACACGTTCCACGGCGTCGACGACCAGTCGGGGTTGGTCGAGCAAGCGTTCCGGGTGATCGAACCTGGCGGAAGCCTGGTCATCGTCAACTGGCATGATCGCCCGCGTGAAACGACGACTGTCGGGACTGAACCTCGGGGACCCCCGACGGAACTTCGGATGACGCCGAGAGAAACTGAATATGCCGTACTTCCAGCCGCACCGTTCACGCTCGACCGGCAGGTCGAGTTGCCGCCGTACCACTACGCGCTAGTATTCGAGCGGTAAACGCCCTACTCTACGATTTCAATATCACTCCTTTGTCGCCCATTCTCGATCCACATATTTTTACAATCTTGCAATTCACATACAATACTATAATTAGACAGTTCTAACTGCCGCCTGTGAGCTCTATGACTGACATCGAGCATAACGACACCACCGACACCGGCGTCCCCAATGCGGGCAGCGTCGCCCATTACTAGGCCGGCATCGTCGGACAGCGCCTCACCAGCGAGATTCGCGGCCGTCCGGCGACGGCGACCTACGACGGGAAGACGCTGTGCTTCATCGAAACGGAAATGGATGCGGCGTCGTTCGTCGAGTTCGACTACGAGAATCCCCCGTCGCCCGCGCCGCCTTCGGAGAAACTCCACTGGTCGAAACTGGCGTACAACGAGTCCTACTGGCTGACTGCACGAGGATTGCTCTGACCATGTCTGAACCGCAGAACCCTGAGCCGTTCGAGTTGGAGGCGGCGATTGAACGAAACTCCGAGGCGGTCGCCGAGTTCGACAGCACCTCGACGCCATCAACGAACTACTGGATGTGCTCTCGCTTGGCGAGAGCGCGCTCGACGACGAAATGGTCACGTCGCTGGCCGGCACCGGTACCGCACTCGGTGAGGTCGCGCAGACGGCATCCGACGACGACACCCGTGATGGCATCGAGACGCTGCTGGAGAGTATCGGTGAAGCGGAGCGGACATCACCCGAACAGGTCGGACCGTCGGCCTGCTTCGCGGATTACGTGATCAAGATGTCAAGCACGGGCTGGGCTACCTGCTAGCGCTTGCCGGCGCGATCGGTCGTGAGCATATCGCCGGAGAAACGCTTGCTAGCGGCCTCCGATTCGCTCTCTCCTCACTTGGGCCGACGGAAAAATGACCGCCTCATTTATATTGTATAGTGGTCCCAAGACTATTAAACATTCAATGCGTAGTGTCTGGTAATGGCAACACAGACAACAAAGACGGACGGTGTGGTTTCGCTCGGCGATGACGACATTGAAACAGTCGTCGAAGACAGCAGCGTCGCGCTCGTGGAGTTCTACACGGAGTGGTGTGGCACCTGCAAACGAATGAAGCCGGTTCTCGAAGCACTCGCAGAAGACACTGACGCGACGATCCTAACGATCGACATCGAATCGAATCTCGAAACGGCGATCGAATTCGGTGCCCAGAGCACGCCCACGTTCGTCCTGTTCGTCGACGGGCAACCGGTGAAACAGCTCCGCGGCGGACAGAACGAGCAGACACTCCGCGACCTGATCGCGGAGTATAGTGACTAACTCACCGAGAACGAGATGAACTCGAGAGACCTTCGCGCCGACACGCCCGCCCTGCACGAGGACGTCTACCTGAATTTCGGCGCTCACGGGCCGAGTCCGCAGTACGTCGTCGAGGCGGCCGACGAGTTCGTACGATCACACGAGTTCGAGACGAGCACGCGAAACGACCCCTACGAGGTGGCGTTCGACACCTATGACCGCGTGCGGGAGCGCGTCGCCACCTTTGTTGGTGCGGACGCCGACGAGATCGCGCTCACGGAGAGCACGACGGCGGGCATCAACGCCGTCGCGACCGCGATCGACTGGGAGCCCGGTGACGTCGTCGTTCGAACCGACCTCGAGCACCCAGCAGGAACGCTTCCGTGGCAACGTTTGGAACAGGAGGGCGTCGAAGTTCGTGTCGTCGAGACTGAGGACGGCCGCGTCGATCTCGATGCCTTCGCCGAGGCCGTCGATGACGCACAGGTGGCGTGTTTCAGTGCAGTGACGTGGACCCACGGCACCCAGTTGCCCGTCGCCGACCTCGTTGACATCGCTCACGAGGCTGGCGCGTTCGCGCTCGTCGACGCTGTGCAGGTGCCGGGACAGCTCCCGATGGACGTTGGTGAGTGGGATGCGGACGCCGTCGCGGCGGCCGGACACAAGTGGCTGCTGGGGCTGTGGGGCGGCGGCTTCCTCTACGTCGACGGCCAGGCCGCTGACTCCCTCCAGCCCACCACAGTTGGGTACCGAAGCGTCGAAATGCCGACTGCAGATCCCTACGAGTTCGCAGCCGGTGCCCGGCGCTTCGAGGTCGGATCAGCAAACCCGGCTCCACACGTCGCCCTGGCCGAGGCCATGGAGGTGATCGACGAGGTCGGCGTCAAGCGTATCGCCGACCGGAGTCAGGAATTGGCCGGCCAGCTGATTGATGGTATCCCCGAGGAGCGGCTTCTCAGCCCCGAAGATCCCGAGTCGGGACTCGTGACGATCGACGTGGACGACCCCGAAGCGACGGTCGACCGACTCGCGTCAGAGGGAATCGTCGTTCGCGCTCTGCCGAAACCGAACGCCGTCCGCGCGTCGGTCCACGCGGTCAACACCCGTGAGGAGGTTGAACGGCTGCTGGATGCCCTGGAACCGGAGTGGACCTGACGTGACCACCGTTCTCCGCTTCTCTCGCTACGATTGTCTCTCAGAGTCTACTCGTAGAAATCGGACGGAGCTGCTGGCGTGGCCGTCGGCGGGATAGCGCTATCGGAGAGAAATTTTGTCTGCTTCAGTTGACCTGTACGCGACCGCTGTCGTCGACGACGACGTCGTGACCACGATACGCGAATCGAACTTCGAGGTCAGACGCCGTCGAATCCTCGACCACCCTTTCTACTGCATCCGGATCGACGACCTCGGCTAGCGGCGGATCGAGTGTGACCGGCTCGACGCCCTCCTCCTCCGCGACGGCATTGACAATCTGGGGAATCAGGTTCTCGAATTTGTTCATTGGAGTTTAGACGAGGAGCTGGATGTCGGCATCGGCCATGTCTTGGAGGGCGGTCGCCGCGCCGACGCCCGTGGTGACACCGTCATAGAAGTCGTCCTCATCGTAGTCCATCAGGTCGATGGTCATCTGGCACGCCTGGAACTCCACGCCCATGTCCAGGCTCGTCTCCAGCAGTTCCTCGATGGTCGCGGTGTCGTTGTCCGCGATTTTTCGCTCCATCATCTTCGTCGTCACGCGGTCCATGCCCGGGAGCGCGGCGACGGCGTTCGGCACGGGCATGTTGGGGTTGCCGATGGAGCTGAGCTTGAGGCTCTTCGAGCGCTCCTCGTGGAGGATATCCAGTCCCCAGAAGGTGTGGAAGACGGTCACGTCGTAGCCGAATGCGGCCGCGGTGCTGGCGAGGATGAGCGGCGGGTACGCCATGTCGAGCGTGCCTTTCGTCGCGATGATGCTCATCTTCTTGGGGCCGTCGTCGTCGGTGGCCTCGGCGAGCGCGTCCTCGAGTTCGTCGACGCGCGCGGCCAGTTCCGCACGCGAGGGCGCGTCGTCGGCCGACGCGTCGGGTGTGTCCGTACTCATCGTTACTCCGTCTTGCGGACGTAGTGTTTGTACACGTCGTCGCCTTCCTCTTGGTCGACAAGTTCGACGCCCTCGGTGCCGGACGCCCAGCCGTCGATGTCGCTCATGCTTCCGGGGTCGGTCGCCAGCACTTCGAGGATCTCACCTTCCGCGAGGTCGTCGATGGCGGACTTCGTCTTCACAACTGGCATGGGACACGATGCGCCTTTCACGTCGAGCGTCTCCGTGATGTCGAATTCAGCACTCATTGGTTATCTGCTCCGTGAGTCTGTATTGGAGCTACCGCACAATACCTCCTACCCGAGTAAAAGGTTGTCGATCTTTGTGGATACTACCAACTACTACTAGTCCTAATTCAGGCGTTGAACTGGATTTATGACCTATTCAGACGGTGTAATTCCGTTACGGTGCAGAGGCACCCATAATAGTATTGTTCGTAGAAGGAACTACTATGCAAATGCTTTTGTGCGTCTACCCGGTAGAAGCGACTGCACAACATGAACGCCGACGACTTCCCGACTCCGGACGTCGACGTGGAATCCGTCGACCCGGAAACGCTGAAAGACCGTATCGACGCCGGCGAGGACGTCTTGCTCCTCGACGCGCGTATGCAATCGGACTACGAGGAGTGGCACATCGACGGCGAGAACGTCACGTCGATCAACGTCCCGTACTTCGAGTTCCTTGAGGACGACATCGACGAGGACGTCCTCGCCAAGGTCCCCGACGACCGCGAAGTGACTGTCCTGTGTGCGAAGGGCGGCGCCAGCGAGTTCGTCGCTGGCACGCTCGCCGAGCATGGCTACGACGTGAACCATCTCGAGGACGGCATGAACGGCTGGGCCAGCATCTATGAGGCCGTCGAGGTCGAGCGCTACGACGGCGCCGGCACGCTGCTGCAGTACCAGCGGCCCTCCTCGGGCTGTCTCGGTTACCTGCTGTACGATGATGGCGAGGCGGCGATCATCGACCCGCTGCGGGCGTTTACCGACCGGTACCTCGACGACGCTGACGATCTCGGTGTCGGCCTGAAGTACGCTCTCGACACGCACGTCCACGCCGACCACATCTCTGGCGTCCGCGACCTCGACGACGAGGACGTCGAGGGTATCATCCCTGAGGCCGCTGTCGACCGCGGTGTCACCTACGCTGACGAACTGACCACGGCCGCGGACGGCGACACCTTCCAGGTCGGCGACGCCACCATCGAAGCAGTCTACACGCCGGGGCACACGACTGGGATGACCTCGTACCTCGTCGACGACAGCCTGCTCGCGACCGGCGACGGGCTGTTCGTCGAGAGCGTCGCCCGACCCGACCTCGAGGAAGGCGACGAGGGCGCGCCCGAGGCAGCCAGCATGCTCTACGAGTCCCTGCAAGAGCGCGTGCTGACGCTGCCCGACGACACGCTCGTCGGTGGCGCTCACTTCAGCGACGCTGCGGAGCCGGCCGACGACGGCACCTACACCGCACCCGTCGGCGAACTCGTCGCGGAGATGGACGCGCTCACGATGGACGAGGACGAGTTCGTCGACCTGATCCTCTCGGACATGCCGCCGCGGCCGGCCAACTACGAGGACATCATCGCGACGAACCTCGGCCAGAACGCCGTCGGCGACGAGGAGGCGTTCACGCTGGAACTCGGGCCGAACAACTGCGCAGCCAGCCAGGACTCCCTCGCGGGTGACTAACGACGGCGATGGTCACTGACCCAGTACTGCTCCAAGCGACTGCCGACCTGTTCCCCAATGGGATCAGTCGGTACGCCGTTGGCGGGCTACTCGTCGGCCTCGGGACCGTCCTGATCTACATCGGGACGGGAATCCCAGCCGGGGCGAGTACGTTCCTGGAGTCGACGCTGTCGTACGCCTCGGACCAATCTCGCTTCCAGCAGTACGTCGGCTCGCGCGACTGGCGGCTCGTGTTCACAGCCGGCATCATCTTGGGCGGGCTGGCGTTCGCGGCGACGTTCCAGTCCGGTCTGGTCACGAGCCCGCTGTACCAGCCCGGAACGACCGGCAAGCTGTACGATATCGGCGGCGTGACGCTCTGGATCACCGACGTCCAGCCGTGGCGGCTGTTCGTCGGCGGCATCCTGGTCGGAATCGGCACCCGAATCGGCAAGGGCTGTACGTCAGGGCACGGCGTCTGTGGCGTCGGATCGGCGTCGAAGACGTCGCTGGTCGGCGTGTTAACGTTCCTGACCGTCGCAATCGGAACCGCGCAGGTCGTCGCCGCGCTGGGTGTGAGCCCATGAGCGACCGCCACCCGCTGTTCAAGCCGCTGATCTTCGTCGGCGGCATCGTGTTCGGGTTCGGGCTCGGGTTCAGCCACATGGCGCGACCGGAAGTGGTGCTGAACTTCCTCCAGTTTGAGGACCTCGGGCTCCCGTTCGTGATGTTCGGGGCGGCAATCGTCTCAGGCATCGCCTTCGCGGTGATGCCGCGACTCCTCGACCGCGCCCCCCTCACGGGCGACCCCTACGAACGCCGTCTGAAGCCGTTCGACCGGAACGTCCTGGTCGGCGGCGCCGTCTTCGGCGTCGGCTGGGGGCTGTCCGGCATCTGTCCGGGCGCCGCCTACGCCAGCCTCGGTGTCGGCAACGTCACCATCCTTTGGGCGCTCGCGGGGATGTTCGTCGGCGCGTACGCCCAAGGGTACTGGCGGAGCCGCAGCCAGGCACGTGACACCGCCGCGACGGGCACAGACTAACCCACGTCTATGGACCCCGCTCTCATCTCCCTCTTCGCCGGCGCAGCGCTCGCGAGCCTCTTCATGGCCTGGGTCATCGGTGCCGGGTCCAGCGGCGCCACGCCGTTCGCGCCCGCCGTCGGCGCGAACGCAGTCTCGACGATGCGGGCGGCGTTCGTCGTCGGCATCTTCGGGTTCGCTGGCGCCGTCACGCAGGGCGGAAACGTCTCCGAAGCCATCGGGAGCGGCCTCATCGGCGGTATCAGTCTCCCGGTCGCCGGCGTCATCCTCGTGCTCGTGTTGGGCGCGGGACTGATGGCGGTCGGCATCACGACCGGCTACCCGATAGCGACCGCGTTCACCGTGACCGGTGCCGTCATCGGCGTCGGACTCGCGCTTGGCGGGACGCCGGTCTGGTCGAAGTACCGGCAAATCGCCGCCGTCTGGGTGTTGACGCCGTTCGTCGGTGGTGGTATCGCGTTCACCATCGCGAGCCTCCTCCCGCGTCCCGACGTCCCCGAACGGTACAGCATCCCCGTCCTCGCTGGCCTTGTCGGGGCCGTCCTCATGAACGTCCAGTTCAGCTTCCTCGGTGAGGGGAACACGGCAGGAACTGTCCGCGACCTCGGACAGCAAGTGCTGTCAGCCGACGGATTCGTGTCGGCGTTTGGGATTACCGGTTTCGCAGCACTGGCGGTCGCGGCCGTCGTCTGGTGGGACGTTAGTCGCGACGAGCGCGGCGGCCTGCGGCGCGTGCTGTTCGCGCTCGGGTCGCTCGTGGCGTTCTCCGCGGGCGGCAGCCAGGTCGGGCTCGCTGTCGGGCCGCTGCTCCCACTGCTCGACGAGGTGGGGATGGTGTCGACGCTCGCCGTGCTCGTCGGCGGCGGCCTCGGAATGCTCGTCGGCTCTTGGACGGGCGCGCCGCGGATGATTAAATCGCTCGCGCAGGACTACTCGTCGCTCGGGCCGCGGCGCTCCATCTCGGCGCTCGTTCCGTCGTTCCTGATCGCACAGCTGGCAGTCCTGCTCGGTGTCCCGGTCTCGTTCAACGAGATCGTCGTCAGCGCCATCATCGGAAGCGGTGCCGCCGTTGGTGGTCGGGAAGCTGTGGATACCAGAAAGATTCTCCTGACAGTCGGGGCGTGGGCAGGATCGTTCCTTCTCTCGTTCGCGCTCGCGTACGGAGCCGCGTTCCTCCTACTGTAACCCACAACTGAATCTGCTGAGCGCAAGCACCAATGACTACGACAACTGAACTCGAAGACTGAATGCTCCGTGGGAGCCCTGTCTCGTGGGACTCCCATGCGACCTAAGAGCTAGCATGGGCTGCCAACGCCCAACGATATCGCAGCTCTGGTGCTGTCCCTCTCAGACTGCCCGGGGTGGCGGAACGAGGAAGACGTTTCCCGTCGCCTGTGCGACGATCTCCTCCGAAACGCTGCCCAACAGGAGCCGCCGGATACGGCTTCTCCCTTTCGATCCGACGAGGACCGTCGACGGCGTTACCTCTGCTTCGACGGCGAGGATTTCGTTGGCTGGATCGCCTTGCCGGACCTCGATCCGCGTCTCGATACCCCAGTTTTCGAGCGTGCTCGCCCGCTCGGCCAGTCGTTCCCGTGGGCCGCCATCGGCGTCGGCGCCCTCGTCTTTTGGCGACCGAACGTGAACGAGTGTTGCCTCCTCGGTCGCGTGACGGAGGTACGAGAAGGCGTCGAACGCTCGGTTGGCGTTCTCAGAAAAGTCCGTCGCGAAGAGAACACGCTGAAAGAGGTGTTCCCGGAGAACGTTGGGGTCGTCGGTCCCCCGCTCGACGCGGTTGACCAACAACGGAACGACAGTCGTCCGCGCGAGGTTGCGGGCGGTCGAGCCGATGATCCGGTTCTCGAGCGGGCTCTGGCCCCGAGAGCTGACGACCGCGAGGTCAGCGTGGACGGTTTCAGCGATGCCGTTGATACGGCGATAGGGGGTTCCACGGACGACGTGGGTCTCGACGTCGAATCCGGCGGCCTCGATCACCGTCTGATACTGGTCGAGTGCTCGTCGACGTTGCTCCTCGAAATTCACGCCGGGCATTCCGGAGTGGACGTTCGCCGGAACGACCGTCACGAGGTGGATCGTATCGACGCCAATACGGCCCAAGCACTCGAGACAGGTTTCGTTCTCTATTGCGGCCTCACTTGCAGCCGACAGGTCGGTCGCGCACAGGGCCCTCATAGCGACACTTTTGTCGAGTGTCCACAATATTGTTTTGTTCGGCTTTGTAGGATTAGTCGACAACGGCATCTCCGCTGAGCAGTTTCGTGCGCTGCCAGCGTCTATATGTTTCTTATAAGTTACCGATACTCTAAGAGATGTTACCGGAATATAGTATTGTATAGTAGTCCCAAAAACGTTATAAGAACGAGGCGGATAAGTGCTACTGAGCAGAAATGTGCAAACAGCGAATTTCCGTGTTCGAAACTCCGAGGGAGACCCGATGGCAGGATTAGAGATTCCCACATGGGATCCCGAGACAGCCTTGCTTATCGGCACGATACTACTGGAAGCGATCGTGCTATACGTGGGCTACGGTGGCCTCGAACGGCTCTTCGGGCCCTATCTGATGAAGCTCTTGGTCGGAGGTGAAGCCAATGCTCGATAGTCTCCTTGACGGCCTCGGGATCTTGGGAACCAGTCCTGAGATGCTTGCACTGTTCGTCGGGTTCGGCCTTGTCGTCGGGGTCCTGTTCGGGTTCTTCGGCATGGGCGGGTCGTTCCTCGTCACCCCTGCACTGCTGATGCTAGACTACCCGGCGCCCGTCGCAGTGGGGAGCGGAATGGCGTTCGTCTTCGGGACGGCCGTCATCGCGACCCTGAAGCACCACGACCTCGGGCAGGTCGACTACAAACTCGGCGCCATCATGATTACTGGGACGACAATCGGTATTGAGGCCGGCCGTGCCAGTGTCTATTACCTCGAGTCGTTAGGACTCGCTGGCGGTATCATCAGCGTCGCCTACGTGGTCCTGCTCGGCGGTGTCGGGGCGATGGTGACTCGTGACGCGTTGAAGAGTAATAGCGGTGGTATCGATCACGAGGCTGCTAACAAGGACCTCGACGAGTACGAGATCCCAGAAATCGCCAAAACCATTCAACAGACCGTTCGGATACCACCGATGGTGTCGCTCCGCGGCGACGTCCGTGTCTCCGTGTGGGTTATCACGGCCGTCGCCTTCGCGACTGGTCTTCTGTCCGGCTTCCTCGGCGTCGGTGGCGGCTTCATCCGGATGCCGGCGATGATCTATGCGATCGGGGTCCCGGTGCCCGTCGCCGTCGGCACTGACCTGTTCGAGATCGTCTTCTCCGGCGGTCTCGGAAGTTACCTCTACGGACAGGGCGGCGGCGTGAACCTCGGTATCGTCGCCCCGCTGTTGTTCGGGAGCGCACTCGGTGCGCGTATCGGCTCTGCTGCGACCGCCGTCGTCGACGCTGACGGCATCAAGATCTACTTCGGCGGGATGCTCCTGATCGGTGCCGTCGCCGTGGGTATCGGAGAGATCGGCTCCTACGTCGGCAGCCCGACGCTCGAGTTGCTCGGACTGGTACTGGTTATCGGCGCGGCGGTCGTCGTCGCCTTCGCGATTCTGTACACGACGATTTCGTCGCTTCGTCAGAAGCGTCATCAGGGAACCTCGGTTACCGACTAATCTGTTTTTGCGCCAACCTGCTGGCCGGTCGGGTTGATTTGGTTGTTGACTCCCTGGATATCCCCAGAGTGACGAGTAGCTGTTTACACCTTTTTCTGTTTACCTCTCTTGGTTCACCGCGAAATTGTGCGAACTGCGCAAAAGTCTTTTAATGGCTCAGTACGTACGTAGTTTCGATAACAATGCCAGATTCGATGTCTGAACAGCTCCGTCGGGACATGGTGTGCGAAGGGCTGCTGGAGTGTTTCCACGGTCTCAAAGAACTCGATAAGGAGTGCTTCCAGGCGCTCGTCGAGTCCGAAGAACCGCTGACTGTCGACGAAATCGCCGACGCAGTCGACCGTGAGCGCTCGACGGCCTACCGTGCCGTCCAACGGCTGCTGCAGACCGGTTTCATCGAGAAAGACCAGATCAACTACGACCAGGGTGGCTACTACCACGTCTACTCGCCGACTGACCCCTCCAAGATCGCCGATGACATGCAACGCCTGCTCAACGACTGGTACGCGAAGATGGGGCAGCTCATCCAGGAGTTCGAAACCAAGTACGAACAGACCGAAACTGCGGCTCCTGCAGCCGAAAGCTAACGCCTTACCTCTCTATCTCTGGTCCTAAGACTCATCTCGGGAGCAGAATTTTGCGCGATCTCGGGTTCCGATCGGTATTTCGGCAGACAGTCTGTCTTGAATAGTATTGTATATTTTTCCCAAAACTCTTAATTAGCGCTGGTGCATACGTACTGTTGATGGCAACTGATACTGCATCCGACGCTGGCACCGCGTCCACGAACGAACCGCTCCACGTCGACGGTCAGTCCCAACTCGATGACATTGTTGCAGAGAACGACGTCGTCCTCACGGACTTCTACGCCGACTGGTGTGGGCCGTGCCAGATGCTCGAACCGATCGTCGAGACGCTCGCCGCCGAGACCGACGCGACTGTGGCGAAAGTCGACGTTGATGCCAACCAGCAACTCGCCACCGCCTACGGTGTCCGGGGGGTTCCCACCCTCGTCCTGTTCGCCGGCGGCGAACAGGTCAAGGAAATTGTCGGTCTCCAGGCTGAGGACCAACTCCGAACGCTCATCGAGACCTACACCGAATAAATGACCGAGGACATCCACGACCTCGTCATTGCTGGGTCGGGCGTCGCCGGTCTCTCGGCGGCGGTCTACGCCGCGCGTGCCGATCTCGACCCACTCGTCCTCGAGGGCGACGAACCGGGCGGGCAGCTCACACTGACGACCGATGTCGAGAATTACCTCGGGTTCCCCGACGGCGTCGGCGGCATGGATCTGATCCAACGCGGGAAGGAGCAGGCCGAGCAGTTCGGCGCGGAGTTCCGACACGGCCGCATCGAGGACGCGGATGTGGACGACCAACTCCTCGAGCTGTCGCTGTCGATCGGGGACACGATCTACACACGGTCGCTGATCGTCGCGACCGGCGCGAGCGCGCGTTGGGTCGGCGCCGAAAACGAGAACGAACTGATGGGGCACGGGCTGTCGACGTGTGCGACCTGTGACGGCGCGTTCCACCGCGGCGACGACGTTCTCGTCGTTGGTGGCGGCGACAGCGCGATGGAGGAAGCGTTGTTCCTCGCGAAATTCGCCGACTCGGTGACGGTCGTTCACCGCCGCGAAGAGCTGCGAGCATCGGAGATCATGGCCGACCGTGCTCGCGACCACAAGGATGTCCAGTTCCGCTGGAACACGGAGCTCGAAGCAATCCACGGCTCGCAAGAGGAGGGCGTTACCGGCGCCACGCTCGTCTCCCATCCCGAGGGATATCCCAGAAAGAAAGCCGAGTCCGGTGTCGACGTCGAACGAGAGACAGTCGACGTTGGGGGCGTGTTCTACGCCGTCGGCCACACACCGAACACGCAGTTCCTCGACGGCACCGGCGTCGAACGGGACGAGAACGGCTACATCTTCACGCGAAACGACGCCGCTGGTCGGCCCACAGCCCGGACGGCCGTCGAAGGAGTGTTCGCAGCTGGCGACGTTGCTGACCCGCGCTACCGACAGGCGATCACGTCCGCCGGCACCGGAAGTATGGCTGCCCTCGATGCCGAGGAATTCCTTGAGGCGCTTCAGGACTCGAGTGACTCGGCCGCTCCAGCGACAGTCACAAAGGAACAATCTGTTCCATGACCTCCAAGTTCACTACCACCATCGTTCGTAGTACTGTTGGCTCCGTCCTATTGATCGCATTTACCGGGATTGCCAGCGTACAGTCCGGCGGTGGTCACTCTGGTGGAATGGGTGGGATGGGCGGCGGGATGAGTGGCTTCGGCTGGTGGCCCCTCATTTGGTCGCTAATCTTACTGAGTGTGGTGCTCATCGTCGGCTATACAGTCTACGCACACGGACGTACACCGGCTACTGAGCGATCTGACACGGACACTGCACTGTCGACGCTACGCTCCCGGTACGCTCGTGGAGAGATCTCCGAGGAGGAATTCGAAGAGCGTCGTCACCGACTTGAGGAATAACTGATGAGCAACTACCAGACCAGATCCGGTTCTTGTTTTGGATTGCTGAGCACACGATGCATTAGCCCTGTTTGAACTCTTGCTCCATCGGAAGCTCCTCACTGCTCGCCGGCGCGGAAAGACTTCCCATCGAGACTGGCGTCGAGCTTGCAGGTGCTCGCTGCCTTAACCAACGAACCTCGACAACACTCGCAGGGTGTTGGTTAATCGATGGCCAGCACTGGCGCTACTCGAGACTGGGGCCGTAGCGAACCGAGCCACACACCCGGCACTCCCAGATCGGTTGCCGCGGTCTCGCCAGTGGATTCGCTCAGCGCCATCGCTGGAACCAGCCACACCGCGTCGGGAAGTGAGGGCCATTGATCGCCAATCAAGGCGGCCTCGGAAAACTTGCGGTCGCCCCCCCACGCCCTCGAGGAGTAGACTAAACGTCAGGCGATTCAGTCGGGTTTGTGTCCGGCTCACCGACCCACTCTGCATTCCACTCGTCGATTGCAGCGAACACTGGCTCGAGTGCCGCACCTTTCTCAGTCAGGCTGTAGTGGGTCGCGACGGGTGGGCCTTCCTCGACACGGCGATCGACGATCCTGTCCTCTTCGAGTGATTCGAGGACTCGCGAAAGTGTGTACGAACTCGCTCCGGATGCTCGTTTCAACTCGTTAAATCGATGGTCGCCATCGAACAGGTTGTACAGAATCCGAAGACGCCACTTGGTCCCGAACTGATCAAGTGATTGGACACCTGCACATGCGTTTGGCGTGAGTTCGCGAACCTCTCGGAGATTGTCATCGATCTCCTCGTCGGGCGCTGGAACCATACCAGCTATACGGTAGTCCTCCGATGTAAGCGTTTGTCTTGGGTCGTCTTGTGCCGCTCAGATACTGATGAGCGTACCGGCTGTGCAAGTGATTTACGTTTTTATAGTCGCTGGTAGCGCGACTTCTATATTTAGATGAGCGCAACCGGGAATGGCTGAATCGGGAAGTAAGTTGGTATCGCTCATGAGGTCATCTCCAGTAGGCTACGGACGTTCAGCCTCTAGGAACGAACCAATTCCGTCGAACAGTCGATCAAGCGTCGTTTTGTCTGTGAACGGGTTCAATAGGACGACTCGGAGCCACCGTGTGTCCCGATAGGTCGGTAGCGAGACAAAGACGTCCTGTTTGGAGAGCAGGTAGCGCTGGAGCCGTCCGTTGAGTGCATCTCGATCGTCCGGTGGACACCAATCGGGCGCGGCACGGAAACAGATGATGTTCATCTCTGGCTCGCTGGCCAGTTCCAGCGCATTCTGGTCAGTGACGCGGTCGCGAATCACAGCCGTCAGGCGATAGCTTTCGTCGATCAACTGTCCGAGTCCCTCACGACCGAGATGCTGGAAGGTAAGCCAAAGTTTCAGAACCTCCGCCCGCCGGGTCCCTTGGACGCTCAGTTCACCGAGGTTCGGAATCGCATCGTCGCCGCGCATATACGGCGCCCCAACCCTGAAATCCTGCTGCAAGATGTCCAAATCGGCGAACAACGTCATCGCGCATGTCTTCGCAACATAACACCATTTCTGCGGGTTGAACGTCACTGAGTCGGCCTCCTCGATTCCATCAAGTCGGTCCCGTTCGGCTTCAGAGAAGACGAGGGCCCCGCCGTAGGCCGCGTCGACGTGGAACCACAGGGCATGCTCATCGACTACATCACGAATCGCCGGGAGCGGATCAATGTTCCCAGTCGTGGTTGTGCCAGCGGTCGCGACGACACAGAACGGCGCGCGACCGTTTTGTTCGGCCTGTTCGACTGCCTGATTCAGCGCGCTCGGCTTCATTCGAGAGTTCGCGTCCGTTTCGACGGCGATGACGGCGTCGGTTCCGAGCCCCAGTAGCATTGCGGCTTTCTGTAGGGAGGTGTGTGCCACCTGTGATGCGAACAACACTGGCTCACCATCCAGTCCGGCGATCCCACCCTCGTGAACATCGAATGCCTTGTTCCGAGCGACTGAGAGGGCATGTAGGTTCGCGAGTGACCCCCCACTGGCGAGGACTCCGCCGGCGTTGGGGCCGAGGCCGAATTCGCTGGCGATGGTCTCGGTCAACTGAACCTCGAGTTCCGAGAATACTGGCGACATTTCCACGCTCAACATATTGTTGTTGACCGCCGATGCGACGAGGTCACCCAGTATCGACACCGTAGTCGGCATCGTATCCATATGACCGATATATCCCGGATGTGCGGGATTCATCGATCCCGCAACGATCGTCTCGAGGGCATCGAGAACGTCGGTCTGGGAGCGTGGTGATTCTGGGATCGCCCCCATAGGGGCGGTCGACTCGGCAGGTAACGGCGACCGTTTTTCGGCCGCTCCGAGCTGTTCGAGGAGCTGATCGAGTACGTCCTCGGTGAGATCCCGGATGGCTTCGGCGTTATCCCCACGCGGATCGATGAATCCCGTTTCGGGCGAGTTGGAACGGTTCATATGAGCGCTTCTCTCTCTGGTAACTTAGGGACTCGTTGGACCGATGTCACTCACTCCCTATTCGTTTGCGACCGTGAGGCATCGTAAAATCGATATTCGGTCCGACTGGGACGAATCCAGTCGGGTTGATGTCCGTATGACTCCGGTAGTAGTGTTTCTTGATGTGATCGAGGTTAACCGTCTTTGAGACGCCGTCGTGTTGATAAATGTCGCGCGTGTATCCCCAGAGGGTGGAGTCGTCAACGAGACGCCGAACGTTACATTTGAAGTGTGTGTAGTAGACGGGGTCGAACCGGACGAGCGCGGGGAACAGTCGAAGGTCCGCGATGGTGAGCGACTCGCCGACGAGAAATCGCTGGTCGGCAAGGACCTCCCCCCAGTAGTCGAGGGCGTCGAACATCGTCTCGACCGCTTGCTGGTAGGTGTCCTGTGAGTCCGCGAAGCCGGCGGTGTACGCCCCCTGAAGGATCGGTTCGTATATTTTCTCGACGACCGCGTCGATTTGGTCGCGCTTCCCTGCTGGATACAGGTCGTACTCGTCGCTCTGGTCTGCGAAGCCCGTCGCGAGCGTATCCATGATCTCGATGGACTCGTTATTGACGATAGTCTCTGTCTCGCGGTCCCAGAGAACTGGCGTAGTAACGCCACCTGTGTACTCTGGGTCGGCTGCCGTGTACACTTCGTGGAGGTAGTCCGAGCCATGGATGGAATCCGGCGTACAGCCGGGTTTGTCGGGAGTGAACTGCCAGCCCTCCTCACCTCGGTACGGGTCGACGATGTCCATCGAGATGACATCCTCGAGGCCCAGTAGCTTCCGCACTAAGACAACGCCGTGGGCCCATGGACAGGCCCGGGAGATGTACAGGTGATAGCGTCCCGATTCCGGGGTATATGGTGAGTCAGGAGAGATGCGCTCTCGGAACCCGTCGTCACTCCGCTCCTGGTCGTTTTCAGTCAGTTCGTCAGATGTCTTCCAGTGGCCGTCGATGAGGCGTCCCATGTGTGCTGAACTATGTTCTGTTGATGGTCGTGGGCGTGAGGCGATTACGCTGTCTCTGATACGGGTTCTTTGAATTCGATGAGGTAGCCGAACGGATCTCGAACGTAGATTGCTGGGGCTTCGCCGGTTGCCCCGTCAGGCGTGCCTTCTCGCTCGATAATGACGCCGGCGTCCTCGAGTTCTTGCTTGACGTCTTCGATGTCCTCGTCTAGAATGATTGCGAGGTGGTCGAAGTTCTCTCGCTCGGGGTGGACGAACTCCTCGGTCGGTCTAACGTGGATGATTGTGTCTGGTGCGAGCCGAAAGTGGAAAATCGGCGTGTCGCCCTCCTCGTAGTCCTCGAACCCTTCGAGTGGAAATCCGAGATGACCCTGATAGAATTCGATTGCGTGCTCTATCTCGTCCTCCGGAATCTTGAGGTGAACGTGGTCGATGCGTCGTGCGTCCATTGTTCTGGATTGATATAGAATCGTCTATCGAATATAGTTCAGGCAATCTGTGTCTGATTAGGTTACACGAGGCTAACCACCCACCATCGACGAGAAGCAAAACGGTTGTCGACCCGAAAATCACGAATATTCTTCTCGGCGCATCAGTACTTTCCAGTTCATTCACCAATGAGCCCACTCTCCTTGGAGAGGACAGCGGGCAGCGGTCATTTCAATATCCCGGTCAGCGTATCGCGGTGCGTCCGAATTGTCGCCTTCGAGGCGTTTGCCACGTCCGCGGCCTCGGATTGCGTCCGGACACTCGAGGTCCGAGGCGAGTCGCGGTACGAACATGCTGGGGGAGACGGGGTCGGCAGGGATCCTCTGGTCACATCGATTGACGGATATCCGACCCGCAGATCGGAAAGTTGTGCTGCGGACGCGTTGTATCCAGCCAATGCCGTTACGAGCACGCCAACCAACATGTCGTTCCATCGGGCTTGACCGGATACGCCCAAGACAAACGGGACGAAGAGAAGCAAGACTCCAAGAAAGGTGAGAGCGCCTGCTATCCACTTACTCGGCATTCCCTGTTCCCGCTCGCACGAGTAGTTGTGGCCGGCGAGAAGCGAGAGATAACCACCGACAACAACGTCTCCAGGTGCTGATCAGCGACGCCTCCAGTATAAACGGAGCGGCCATGAGCCAGGCTCCAAGTAGTCCGATGGCTATCGTTATCCAACGAGTAGGGGACGTCATTCAAAGAAAAGGAATCAGGTTTCCGACTAGGTCTGTTCAGGAAGCCATCTCGCGACAGGTTTCAGCGCAGTCGCGGAGGACCTCAGCACAGACCTGGCAGTGTTCGGCATCGTGGCGCTCACATTCCTCGGCACAGTCCTCGCACGCGTCAGCGCAGGCCGTCGCGAGCTGCTGGCTGTAGTTCGAATTACGCGCCATGAATCGGGCGTGCAACGTCGTCATGTCAGCGACGTCCCGGCAGAGACGAGCGCACTCCTCCATCTCTGAGTCGCCGAGACACTCGTCGGCGCACCACTCGCACGCCTGGGCAGCTGCAAGGCAATTGTCAATGCACTCGGCCATCAGGTCATTCTCGCTAACGTGCGGGATCTCGGTCAAAGCCATAGCAGTATAGACTCCGACCCCATCGGACTTTGTTATCCACTCCCCGATCCGGAACGGAAGATTAGTGAGATAGGGGATAATGCCAGATTTATTCAGAATACTAAGCCGCGAAACCGAGGAGGACAAGCCGGAGGACGCCAATCTATCTAGTAATTTCTACATAGAGACGTCCTCAGGAGCGCTCTTGAATGAAGAGGGAGAGATGATCTCATCTTCCGCAGTTGGACTCAAGGGACTTAGGCCCGTACTTCAGATATGGTCGACACGACTTTCCACACGTTGAGTGCTCTCTTTGCACTCGTGAGCGGAACTGCAGCGGGGCTTCTTTCTCTCCTATTCTGGCGCGTACTCCGCGAATCCCCGTTCGGGACGGTTATTGCGCTTCTCTCTGGGACGATGACCGCTATGATCATTTACCACGTCGTTTTGTTTCTCGTCGAACCAAACATCCTACTTCTTGACACGCTCCGGAGTGCCCTCTATACAGTCATTGCAATCTTCCTCTGGCTCGTGATTGTGACTCACCAACAAATCGACAGCAGCGCGGCCGAGAGGTGAGATCCAATGGTTGACAGTTCCGTATTTGCCTATTATAATCTTGCAATTGGGCTCGTTACCGGTCTCGGCGTTTGTTACTTTCTGTTCTTCAAGCAGACTGTCGTTGAGTATCAGCAGTATCTGCTGTTCACGGTGGCAGGGCTGATGGTATTCCTCGTCGGCGGACCAGTGGTGGAACTGTTCTTCCCGTCTTTCGTCCACTGGATACATGGAGCCGCTGCACTACCGGTCATTCTCGGACTGTACGATCCCGTCGAGAAAGACCTGCGTCGTGATGCCTGGGCAGACGTGCTCCTCCAGAAGCCCATCCAGATCAGAGAGCAAGCAGACTGGATGTTGCCGATCGACGACGCCATCCTCGAACTCTTCAACTCGAAAGAGCTGGTTCTTACTCCCGCGATTATCGCATACAACATTGAGTACAGTCGTGGGGAGGTGAATCGCCGTCTACGCACGTTAGAGAAGCGCGGATTCGTCACGAAGGTCGAACGTGGAAAATATAGGATAACGGCCCTTGGAAAACAGTACGTGACCGGAACGATCGATAGTGGCCCGCTCACACCTGCCGATGAACGGTAGCGATCGGTCGTTTCCTACTCGCTGACTTCAGTTTTCACGACGGTTGCCGGACGAGTCGTCAATCGGAGGACGCGGTCGGTAACACTTCCGAGCAGCGCACGATACTCGTCCGGCCGGCGTTTGGTACCGAGTACGAGGATATCCGCGTCGCAGTCGCCTACGTGGTCAACGATGGTCTCAGCGGGGCGGCCATGTTGCATCGTCGTCTCGACGTCGACACCCATTTCCGATGCTCGACGTCGGAGTTCCGAAAGCGTCTCCTCGCCGTGTTCTTCGAGGCCGTGTTCAGGGCCTTCGGCTTCGTTGACGTACTCGTCGCCGCTGTATGCGGTCACGACGTCCTCGTCGACGACGTAGAGCACGTGAAGGACTGAGTCGTGGGCGGCGGCGAGTTCAAGTGCGTGCGTTTCAGCCTCTTCAGACGCGACAGTACCATCGGTTGACAGTAGAATTCGGTCGTACATTCAGTCGGAATTCAAAGGAAGTAACAATAAATCTACCTCCCTTATCCACCGGCGGGGACTCACCGTACACCATTTCCCCCACTCGTCTATTCAGATTCGCACTTCAAGCCCGAAGGGCCACCGAAAATACACTTCCCTCTCTCATCAGAGGGGGAAATTATCTTTGACTGACTGGAACGCAAGTCTGGCGAGTAAGTGCGCGGGACCCCGCTTGGGTAGGCCGAGGGCAACGCTCATCACGCCCGGTTGCTCCAGCTGGAGGGGGAGTGATGAGTCGGAGCGTTCTTTCGCGGCCTACTCTTGGAGAAGCTATACTGGCGAACAGCAGAGTTCCTCCTGCCGACTGGACCCGAGTTCGAATTAATCGTCGTGGTTATGGCCTTCCATTACCATCAGGTGGCCGGTGGCGTATTCGTCAGGGTTCTCTTCGAAGGTTTCCTTGCAGGTCTGTGAGCAGAAGTAGTACGTCTCGCCGTCGTGGGTCGCCGCTGGTTCGCTGTCGTCAGTCCGCATCCCACAGACGGGGTCACGGTACTGGCCGGGCGCACCCAGGCCGCGACGATAGACGTACAGGAGAAAGCCCGAAAGCGCGAAGGCGATGATGTTGAGATAGAACGTGTAATTGAGTTCGAAGTACGTCTGCTCGGTCGCCGTCTCGCCACCTGCCAGATCTGGAACGATCCCCAGGGCGTCGAACAGCAGTTCCATGAGGAAGCCGGTGAACGCCATCGTGACGAAGAAGACGCCGAGGATGTACAACATGATCTTCCAGCCGTAGTACTTCCGGTAGATGTTCAGGACGGGAATCGTGATGAGGTCGGCGTAGACGAACGCGATGACGCCCGCGAAACTGATGCCGCCGCCCCAGAGCGCAACGGCGAACGGGACGTTGCCCATGCTGCCGACGAAACTGAGGACGGCGATGGCGACGCCCATAATCGCGTTCTCGGCAGTCACGAGAAGCCCGTCGCCCTGAATGAACAGGGTATTCCACACCCACTGGGGAACGAAGACGATGACGAACCCCGAGATCAGGAAACCGGCGATGACGTCTTTCCAGATCATCGACCACTCCTTACGGTACTGGTTCCCGACCTTGTACCAGCCACCCCACGAGAGCAGCTCTTCGCGCCACCCGCCACGGCTCGATGTCTCCTGGCGGTAGGTCTCCATACACCCCTTCGAACAGAACTTCAGCGTCTCACCGCCATCGGTGGTGAGCGTGTACTCGTCTTTGCCTGCCATCCCGCAGGTCGGGTCCTCAGTGACGCCCGACTTGTGATCGCGCTCGTTGAGCGTCTCTCGTACCTCGTCGAAGAGATTCTCCGGAAGCGTGAGATGAACGATGACGGCCATTACGGCAATGAGAATGAGCCCGCCGAGTAACTCTGCGACGAGGAACTCCCAGCCGAGCAGAATTAGAATCATCAACCCGAGTTCGACGATGAGATTCGTCGACGCGAACATGAACGCGAGGAAGTTCACCGCGTGCGCTCCCTTCTTGAACAGCCCTTTTCCGATGGCGACAGCGCCGAAACTGCAGCCACTACTGGCCGCGCCGAACGCAGTCGCCTTGGTGAGTCCGCTTAGGTCCCCGTTGCCCAGCACCTGTGCCATTCGCTCTTTTGAGACGTAGACCTGGACGAGACTCGTGATCGTAAGCCCCATGATGATCGCCCAGGCTGCCGTCCAGAGGAAGCCTAAACCGATACGTAGAGCTTCGAAGATACCATCAATCATTGTCGTCACCATGGTATCATTTCGAAGGGATCATCTATTGCAGTTTTCCTTCAGATAGTTCGAGTCAGATCCGGGGTAAGTAGGAATTCAAAAGAATAGCGGCGGATGAAACATACAGATCAAAAGCACAACCGCATTGAATAGTTAGTGCGTAGTATTAGTTGAAACCCACACTCACGGAGGGATCACAATATGCCTACAAGCTCAGACGAGACGCGACTTGTTACACTTCTCCTCGTTATCATCGGCCCCGTCATCATTTTACCCATGTTCTTCATGGGCTTCGGGATGATGGGGTTCGGTCCAATGATGGGCGGGATGTGGGGAGGTCACATGTGGGGCGACGGGACGATGCCTGGCTGGATGTTCGTCGTCGGCATCGTAATGCAGCTCCTGTTCCTTGCCGCCCTCGTCGGTGGTGGGTACCTCATCTATCGCGGGATTACTGGGGATGCGAGTGACTCAGACCAAGCACTCGAAGAGCTTCGGCTCGCCTACGCCCGCGGAGACTTGACCGACGAAGAATACGAACAGCGCCGCGAAGCACTCGAACGAGACACCTGATCACGACCAGACAAAGTTGAACTATGCCCGGTTTCTCCGATCACCGTCAACAGTTGACCCGTCCGCAACTTCCAGCATGGCTTGACCGATACACGACGCTCGGACTGTACGGGCTTCTCGTCGGGACGGGTCTCTGTTTGGTCGCGTTCCTCACGAATCCAGTTCCCGATCCCTCCTTTCCGTGGGCGACGCTTCCTGAGTCACTACGGCTGCCGATTGCACAGCCTCGGATCGAACACTGGCCGGTGACCTACACTATTGGTATCTGGCTGTGGGTCTTCTGCTTTCCCGCGCTCTTCCTCGCTGGATACCAGCGATACGGCGACCTAGATCGTGGGGCAGCACTGTGGCTCGTTGAGTTGCCGACCGTCGCGATGCTGGGTTGGACCACGTATTGCCGGTTCTTATGGCCGAAACTCCATCCACCGACCTGGAACGCCCCGGCCTACACGTTCGTCTGCTGGCTGTACTGTTCGACCTACGACTCCATTTGGAGCAACGCAGCGTTCCTGATTGCGCTTCTCGGCGCCGTCACCACGATTATGATCCTGCAGCGAACACGCAGAACCAAGTACGCACTCATCGGGTTCGGCATACTGGCCCTCCCTCTCGGCCTCCCTGCCCTCTACGAGGGAGCCCGACGAGCAAGAACTGAGGGCTGACTTCGGTCGTTCAGCCCTGGGATCGTGGTTCGATTTCGTCAAGTGCCTCTGTCGCCACATCTCCAAGTTCACCAGCTTCAATATGTGAGTACCGCTCACGAACCATCTCCTCCGAGTTGTCGAGATATCGAGCTGCCACCGTATACCCGAACGCGCGGACAAGCACCTCGCCCATCCCTCGTCGACCGCCGTGCGGAGCAAGATAGTCGTGTTTCGGATGGTCGATATCGATCTCTGCGGCCTCCGAGAGGCGTTGGAGAATTGACCGCGCGCCGTCCGTCGTAATCGACGGCGGCCGGATATCCTCATCGAGCGCCAGCAGGAGGTCGCGAGCGTACTCTTCACGACGCTCAGTAATTGCTTCTGGGCGTTCCCCTCGGTCGGCGAGCTCATCCTGGACTAGACCCGCAAGCGTCCGTTGGTCGTACGTCGGAAACACCGGCCAGCGCTCCGTCGGCGGGTCCATCAGCTTCCAGTAGCTTCGCAGCGGCGAGATCACTGGGTCGGGGAGACTGGCGGCGTCCCACTGCTGTTTCTTCCGGTAGACGTCCATACTCCCCTCATCGAGCGAGAGGTCCTCCCAGCGGACGCCACGTCGGCGCGGGTCGTTCGGATCCCGGAGGAGTTCACCGACACGAACGGCCGTGTACGCGAGAACGAACACTAGCGCCCGGTCACGAGCAGCCTTCAGCGCCGCGTAGCGCGCTCGTTGCTTGTCGAGGGAGTCAGTCTCCTCCGAGAGTGTGGTGTACGCCTCCACGGCGTCGCGGGCCCGCTCCTCGACGTGGCGGGTGAGGGCGTGGCGCTGCTCGGACGTCCAGGCCTGCTGGTCGCCGGGCTTGCGGCCGTCGTCTTCCGGGAGCGGTGCCATCGCACTTGCCCGCTGGGCGTAATGGGCTTCGAGATATCCCTCGTTGACGCACCAGCCACACCACGCAGAGATATAGCGGTAATAGGTTTGTACGGTATTCTGCTTGAGTCCACGGTCACCAGCGAGATGCCGGGCGTACTCGCGGAAGACACGTTCGTCGAGATCCTCGAAGGTGGGTTCGCGATCGACGTCTTCGGGGACGACCCCGGTCCAGTCGTCGCCGCGGTCGCCGGCGGCCCACTCGGCGAACCGCTCGAGTTCGCGTGCAGCGTTCCGTCGATAGTTTCCGCCGTCGCCACCGCGGCCTTTCCCCTTGTCCTGGAGATAGCGCTCGAAGGAACTCGCGAGTGACTGATCAGAACGGTTTCGAGGTGTGCTGGGAGTCATGATTCTTCGTTCCCGTATTGGTAGGTGGGACGGACGTCCTCGAGAAGCGCTTCGATGATTTCCCAAAGGATCAGGGAGGGGGTCTCGTGCTCGAATGAAATCCCCCAGCGGTCCTCCGTATCGGCGGTTGAGTACTGAAAATGCGCCTGTCCGAGATCAGGATGGTCCTCGTCTTGGTGCCAGCCGGCGTGAAAGCCAGTGTTCGAGTCCGTGTAGTTGATACGGAACCAATCGTCTGGATCCTGTCGATACCACTTGACAGTCAGTTCCGATGACTCAGGGCCCGTCGGGGGATCAAGGCGAGCCGGATCGATAATCGCTCGCAGCTGCTTGGCCTCGATATCGTCAGGAACGTACTCGACGGCCGTGACCTGTGGAACACGGTCGAGGACATCACGCTTTAGCTGAGCATAGAGGTTCGTGTTCGGATCACCACCTGGATGCGGAACAGACATCCGTTAGCTGTTGGCCTCGGCAGGCTCTGTCGTCGGCGCGAGAAAGTCCCATTCGCGGATGGCGAAGCCGACGATCTGGATACGCCGTTGAAGGTGCTCCCACTCGCGGGCGATCTCACGGCGACGGTCTTCCTCGTCAGCGTCAAGAGATTCGTCAGTGAGCGTTCCGCGAAGTTGGTTCGGTGACTCGACGTCGAATTCGTCCTCCCAGTCGCGGATCTGCGTCTTCATATCGGCGAGACGGTCCGTGAGTTCCTCGACAGTGTGCCCGCTGTCCCGAAGACGCATCGCCTCCTGCATCGCCTGACGGCGATAATCAGGGTAGTACGTGGTGTGTATACCGCTCTCGTTCCGGTGGAGGATCCCGTCGTCGACGAGCCGCTCGAGAACGCGCTTCGTTGGCTCGTGTGACCATCCCGCTTCAGAGGCGATCCAGTTTGCCGTTCGCGGCTCCGACAGCTGTCGGGCGACCATCCGCGCGCGGTCTTCACCCGTGGTCTGACGGTTCATCAGGCTCTCGGAGTTCGATCCGTCTTCGGTCATACAACATCGTTCCGGCTGTGTCTTAATATAGGTTGAGGTTATTAGTCCTATATCGGATCCTTTTCTTCGGTATCGCCCTGAGCTCAGCTGAGGATACCCAGAAAGATATCGAACCCCGTTCTTGGCGGCTCTACCTGAGGGAAGCGGCGTCGTGAGGCGGTTATAGCATTCGTGCTTCACCGACGGCGGCGGGGTACTTCAAAGTGGTCGTGATTACGAGCATAATCAGGACCACTCGAAGTATTCGGACGATCGCCAGAATTATGGATTTTAGAGGCTTCTGGGGCCGGATTATCGCACTAAATGAACTCGTATATCATTTACCGCGATACAAAATCCCAGGGTGTGGAGTTGAAACTACATCCAGCATAGAGGAGATGTAATGCGCGATTCCAGCTGAATTGGTCAGCAGGAACTTCCTCGGACCAGCGTTCGAAGGTCGTCAGAGGAACGAATAGTTTCTGACCCCTCGTTCTTGACATCATCTGTCGATTGCGACCATCGCGGCGTTCGCACCGAGAACTGAGGCATTCATTATCTGCAGATAGTCCGAATAGAAGCCGGCGTTCTTGAAGAAGCAAAACGATCGCTGTCCCAGGTAGCTGTGGATATGGACGCCGTACACACGGAGCTGTTCGTTGAGGAGGAATTCTGCTGACTCAAGCTGGAAGAACTCCGAACTCTGGAAGCCTGTATCGACGATGACTACGAGGAGGCCAAAGCATCGCTCATTCGCTTCGAAGGATTGGAGTCGGTGACGCTCCTGCCCGGACACGGTAACCCCTGTCATGGAGATATCGACACGTCACTCTCTCTTGTACGCTAACATGTGAAGGATGTAGCTACCGGGCGTAGAAAACAATGCATAAGAGTGATCAACAGCTATATATATATATATATATATAATTGCATTTCCATATGGAGTGGTTAGGCACTGTCTAGTTTAGCACCTCTGCTGGCGTCTGTCCGTTGAGTGACTGGTGCGGTCGCTGCGTGTTATAATAGTGTACGAACTGTTCAAGCCACTCTCTGACGCTCGCCCGACTGCCGACCCACG